>CAIMEE010000001.1 GCA_903839865.1 Enhydrobacter aerosaccus
ACAAGACCGGCGCCTACGGCATCCGCATCGAGAACCTGGTCGCAGTGAAGGAAGCCCGGATCGAGGGCGCCGACCGCAAGTATCTCGAGTTCGAAACGCTGACGCTGGCGCCGATCGATACCAACTGCATCGACCTTACCCTCATGACCGAGGCCGAGAAGGCATGGCTCAATGCCTATCACGCCAAAGTGCGCGAAGTCGTCGAGCCGCAGGTCGACGAAGCCACGCGCGACTGGCTGAAAGAGGCGACGCGCGCGATCTGAGCCATGACCTAATGAAAGGCCAGCGCAACCCGCGAGGGATGCGAACGGTTCGCGCTTCGATTGAGCCGGATGGATTGCGTGCTAGGTTGGCATGATGAAACGCCGCTTATTTCTGGTTGCGACAACCTCGGTTTGGCTGTCGCCGGGCCTTGCAGGCGCCCAACAGCGACAGCCGGTACCGCGGATCGGGTTCTTGAGCATAGCGCCAGCCACCATTATCGCTCTCGACGCCGAGCGCTTTCAGGCTGGACTTCGCGAACTTGGTTACGTCGAAGGCCGCAACATTCACGTTGAATACAGATACGCCGACGACGATATCGAGCGCCTGACCGCGCTGGCGAAGGAACTCGTGGCGCGCAAAGTCGATATCATCGTCACCTACAGCAGCCTCGGCCTGATGGCGGCCCATCGGGCAACAGCGTCGATTCCGATCGTACTGGCCGTCGGGCCCGACCCAGTCGAACTCGGGTTGGCGAAAAGTCTCGCTCGTCCCGGCGGCAACGTGACTGGAACAAGCATCTTCCTTCCGGAGGTAGGCGCAAAACAGCTCGAACTGCTCAAGCAACTCGATCCGGCGATCACTCGGACTGGTGTGATGATGGTCCGCGGCTCTCCCAGTAACGCACTAATTCTCAAAGCTTTGCGCCCAACGGCGGCGGCACTGGGGCTCGAATTGATCGTCTCGGAAGTGAGCGATGCGACGGAGTTCGAGCAGCTCCTGCTCTCTTGGCAGGCGGCAAAGGTTCAGGCGGCAATGGTAGTCGACAGCCCGTTGTTCAGTACAGGGACGAATGCCGAACGGCTCGCGGCTCTGGCCATCGGGCGAAAGCTTCCCCTGATCGGGAACATGGTCAATTGCAGGAGCGGAGCATTGCTGGGGTACGGAGTGGATATCCCGCAGCTGTATTTTCACTCAGCCAGATTCGTCGATCGCATACTCAAAGGAGCCAGGGCCGGTGACCTGCCGATCGAGCAGCCGACGAAGTTCCCCCTCCTTGTCAATCTGAAGACTGCAGCAGCACTCGGCGTGACTGTCCCGCCGATTCTGCTCGCGCGTTCCGACGAGGTGATTGAATAGGCGGTCTCGCCAGGTCCGCTCTGGGTCAGTCGAATCGCCTTATCAGGCCCGAGAATGTCCGCTTCCAGGACAATCTTGGACACGACTCCGGCATATCGCAGGGGGACGACCGACGCGTTCCGCTAGTCGTTCACTTCCGTCCGGCCGAGTACGACGTCCTGATAAACGTCGAGCGACGGCAAACCGCCGGTGTGCATGAAGAGCACCTTAGCGTTGGGCTTGAAGTGTCCCTGGCGCGCGAGGCCCATGAGGCCCGCCATGATCTTGCCGGTGTAGACCGGATCGAGCAGCACGCCTTCGGTGCGCGCCAGCATCTGGACGGCTTCCACCATCTTCTTGTTCGGCACGGAGTACTTCGGCTGCCAGAAGCTGCCGTAGCTCTTCACCGCGCTGTCCGGCACCTTGCCGAGGCCCAGCAGGTCGGCGATCGCCTGCGCTTCCTTGCGCACCAGCGGCTCCTGGTCGGCCGGATCGCGGCTGACGCCGATGCCGATCAGCGGGATCTTGATGTTGTTGCCCCAGAAGCCCGCGGCCATGCCGCCATGCGTGCCGGAGCTGCCCGAACCCACCACCACGGCGTCGAAGGCGACGCCCATGTCGAGCCACTGCTGCTGCATCTCCTGCACGCAGGCGACGTAGCCCAGGCCGCCGATTGCGTTCGAGCCGCCGCCCGGAATGATGTAGCCCTTGCGGCCCTCGGAGGCGACTTCCTGCGCCATCTTGGACATCGCAGCACCCATGTCCGAACCGCCCGGCACGACGGTGATCTTCTCCACACCCATCAGCTCGAACATGAAGTTGTTGCCACCGGCTTCCTTCTTGTAGCTGTTGGGCACGCGCTCCTCGATCACGAAGCGGCACTTCAGCCCTTCCTTGACCGCGGCCGCGAGCGTGATGCGGCAATGGTTCGACTGCGGCGCGCCGCAGGTGATCAGCGTGTCGGCGCCCTGCGCCAGCGCGTCGGCCGCGAGGAACTCGAGCTTGCGGGTCTTGTTGCCGCCGGGGAAGAGACCCAGCATGTCGTCGCGCTTGATCCAGATTTCCGGTCCGACTCCGCCCGGGCAGGTCGCCGCCAGCGCCTTGCTGAAATTCGGCATCAGCTCGATCGGTGTGACGAACGGGGTATAGCGACGACGCGGAAAACGGGCCAAATCCATACGACAAACTCCCAGCAGCTTCATTGAGCGGGGCAAGCTCTAGCATTCCGCCGGGGCCCGAGAAAGAGCGGGCGCCACCCGCTTGGCATGGCTCGCTTGCACGTACTGCCTGTCAGGTGCCGGCCAGGGAGCGCGCCTGGCGCCAGCAACCCTACCCGGCGAGTTTCGCCCACTCTTCTTCGGTGAGCGTCTGCACGCCGAGTTCTACGGCCTTTCGCGCCTTCGAGCCCGCGTTCTCGCCGACGACGACGAGACTGGTCTTCTTCGACACCGAGTCGGTGACCTTCGCACCCAGTTCCTCCGCGCGAGCCTTGGCGGCATCCCGCGTCATGGTCGAGAGCTCGCCGGTGAAGACCACGATCTTGTCCTTGAGCGGCGCATCCGCAGCCACCACGCGGAGCTTCACCGCCTCGACGGTAAGCTGCTTCAGCAGGTCCTTGATGATGTCGACCGTGTGCCCCTCCGTGAAGAAGGCGCACATCGCGTCCGCCGTCGTCACGCCAATCTGCTCGACATTGCAGAGCCGACCGTAGCTCTCGCCCACTTCGACGGCGGCCTTCTCCTTCTTCACGTCGTCCGGATGCTTCTTGCGCTCCTTGGCCGCCTTCAGCATCTCGTCGAGCCAGATATCCGCGGCTCCATACTCCTGGGCCAGGATCTTGGCAGTCGCCTCGCCGATCAGCGGGATGCCGATGGCGTTGATGAAGCGGTCCAGCGAGATCGTGCGGCGTGCCTCGATGGCATCGACAAGCTTGCGTACCGAGAGATCGCCCCAGCCCTCGCGCTTCTTGATCAGCGCGACCTTCTCAGGCAGCCGGAAGATGTCGGCAGGAGTCTTGAGCAGACCGTCCTCGAAGAAGTTCTCGATATGCGTGCCGCCCAGCCCCTCGATATCGAAGCAGTTGCGCGACACGAAGTAGCGCAGCCGTTCGACCTGCTGAAATGGACATTCGAGCCCGCCGCTGCAGCGCCGCACCACGCCACCCTCTTCCGCCTTCACCTCGGTCTTCAAGGGGCAAGGGCAGTGCGTCGGGAAGTGATATTTCTTCGCGTTCTTCGGCCGTTCCTCGGGCACGAAGCCCAGCACCTGGGGGATCACGTCGCCCGCGCGCTGGATCGTCA
>CAIMEE010000002.1 GCA_903839865.1 Enhydrobacter aerosaccus
ACCGAGATCGACTTCACCTCGACCATGTTGGCATTCTTGGAGCCCGGCACGTTCACGAACCGGACCTGCGATACCCCGACGGTGGGCGTCGGCAGCAACGACAGGGTCACCGGTCCGTCGAGCACGAGGTCGCGGCCGGTCGCCTTCTTCACCTGCGAGACGATCTCGGGCTTGTACTTGTTGAGGTCGAAGAGCGACGGTGCGACCAGCAGTGCCGCGATCAGCACGCCAACGAAGCCGCCGCCGCCGATCAGGAGTTTCTTGCGTGTGGACGGGCTCATAGGGTTCTCCGGTGTATCGCTTGGCGCAAAACACTAGCGCATCGACCGGCGGCGCGGCATAGAGAAAAGACGAGGATCCTTTGGCAGAGATCATCAACCTCAAGCAGGCGCGCAAGGACCGGGCGCGGCGCGAGCGGGAGACCGAAGCCGACGCCAATCGTCGCCGCTTCGGCCGCACGCGTGCCCAGAAAAATGCCGACAAGGACGCCGACGAGCGCGCGAACAAATTGCACGACGGACAGCGGCTCGATTCCGATGAAGATTAGGGGCTGCCCCCCCTAACTCTCGCGGCCTGTCGGCCGGTTGAGCGTCAATCGGCTGAAGAAATCGCGGGTGCCCTGGTCGGCGCCGGGGCCGGCGACCGCGCGCACGTTGGTGAGTTCGACCCGCTGGCCGGTCGTGCCGTCGATCAGCACCGGCTCGAGCGGGCGGCCATCGGCGCGATCCACCAGGTCCATCGGCCGGCCGTCGCGGGCGGCGGCGCCGAAGCGGTCGCCCCACTGCTTGAGGCCGACGATCACGGTGAACAGCGCCGCGCCTTTTTCGGTGAGCCGGTATTCATGGCGCAGTGGCCGCTGGCGATAGGCGGTCTTGCGGAAGACTCCGGCCTCGACGAGCTTCTTCAACCGCGCCGTCAGCACGTTGCGCGCGATCCCGAGGTTTTCCTGGAAATCGTCGAAGCGGCGCACGCCGTAGAACGCGTCGCGCACGATCAGCAGGGTCCACGGCTCGCCCACGACTTCGAGCGCCGAAGCGATCGAACAGTTCATCTGCTCGTAGGAAGTGCGCCGCATGATCGAAAGTATAGGCCGGTGGTGGCGCGGCGCAATCTTGGCCGCCTGCACCCGGCGCAGGTTTCAGTTCCGCACATTCTTGCTGAGGGGCGGAACAAAGCGCAGCACCGCGTATCCTACCGCCGCCGACAACAGCGAGGCGACGAGGACACCCAGGCGCACCATCGGCTCCAGTCCTGCACCCGCGAAGGCCAGCGTGCCGATGAACAGGCTCATGGTGAAGCCGATGCCGGCGCACGCGCTCACGCCGTAGAGCTGCGCCCAGCTGGCGCCGTCGGGCAGGCGCGCCCAGCCCAGACGCACCAGAGCCCAGGCCGCTGCGAAGACGCCGAACTGCTTGCCGAAAAAAAGTCCCGCCACGATGCCGAGCGTCACCGGATGCACGATCACGCCGGAGGTGATACCGGCCAGGTCGAGGCCCGAATTGGCGAAGGCGAACACCGGCATCACGAGAAACGACACCCAGGGTTTGAGCGCATGCTCGAGCTTCAGGAAGCCGCGCTTCTCTTCGGGTTCGCTGCCGCCTTTCAGCGGCAGCAGGAAGGCCAGCGCCACACCCGACAATGTCGCGTGCACGCCCGACTTCAGCACGCACAGCCACAGCACCGCGCCCAGCAGCAGATAGGGCAGCATCCGGCGCACACCCGCGAGATTGAGCGCCAGCAGC
>CAIMEE010000003.1 GCA_903839865.1 Enhydrobacter aerosaccus
CATCATCGGTTATCTGTTGATCGGCACCGACAACACCGCGCGCAAGCAGGTCGAAGCCGAGCAGAAAAAGCTCGATCAGCGCCTGCGCGACCAGCAATTCTATACGCGCTCGTTGATCGAATCCAACATCGATGCGCTGATGACCACCGATCCCTCCGGCATCATCACGGACGTCAACAAGCAGATGGAGGCACTCACCGGCTGCACGCGCGACGAGCTGATCGGTGCGCCGTTCAAGGGCTACTTCACCGATCCCGAGCGCGCTGAAGCGGGGATCAAGCTCGTGCTGAACCAGAAGAAGGTCATCGACTACGAACTAACGGCACGCGCCCGCGACGGCACCAAAACAGTCGTGTCCTACAATGCGACCACCTTTTACGACCGCGACCGTACGCTGCAGGGCGTTTTCGCTGCAGCGCGCGACGTCACGGAGGGCAAGCGGGTGGAGATAGAGCTGAAGCAGGCCAAGGCTGCGGCCGAGAGCGCAAGTCGGACGAAATCGGAATTTCTGGCGAGCATGAGTCATGAGATCCGAACGCCGATGAATGCGATCATGGGCATCGCGGACCTGCTTGCGAAGACCGCTCTCTCCGCTGAGCAAAGCAAGTATGTGCAGATCTTTCGCCGCGCCGGCGACAACCTGCTGAATCTCATCAACGACATCCTCGATCTTTCCAAGGTCGAAGCCTCGCAGCTCGAGCTGGAACAGACCGGCTTTTCGCTGAACGAACTGCTGGAGAAAGTGACGGAGATGGTATCGCTCCGGGCACAAGAAAAAGGGCTGGACCTGGTGTGCGAGATCGCGCCGAACGTGCCCACCGACCTGGTCGGCGACCCGACACGGCTGCGGCAGGTGCTGCTCAATCTGCTTGGCAACGCGATCAAGTTCACGGAAGCCGGCAAAGTGTCCTTACGAGTCACGCCGGATGCGAACCTCTCCGTCCCAACCGCGTTGCGGTTCACGGTCTCGGACACCGGCATCGGCATTGCGAACGACAAATTGGATCGGGTGTTTGAGCGATTCACGCAAGCCGACTCTTCCACCACTCGCAGGTTCGGGGGGTCGGGACTAGGGCTCACGATTTCGAAGCGCCTGGTGGAGCTGATGGGCGGCCATGTCTGGGCCGAAAGCGGTGTCGGCGTGGGGAGTGTGTTTTCTTTCGCCGTGCCGCTAGAGATCTGGGCCGACGCCAGGCGGCAGATCACCGCGCCGGTCGGCACGGGGTCCGAGCCGCCTCTGCCGCCGCTGCGTATTCTTTTGGCGGAGGACTCCCCCGACAACTGCACGATTACGGTCGCCTATCTGGAGGATACGCCGTATCGGGTCGAGATCGCCGAGACCGGTGCCATCGCCTGTGAAATGTTCGTAGCCGGACGCTACGACCTTGTCCTGATGGACCGCCAAATGCCGGTCATGGATGGCTTGACGGCGACGCGGAAGATCAGAGCGTGGGAACTGGCGAACGGCAGGCTCCCTACGCCGATCATTGCGCTGACGGCCTCAGCCTTGAAAGGCGATCGAGAAAAGTGTCTGGCCGCAGGGTGCACAGCCTTCCTGACAAAGCCGATCAAGCAAGAGGTGTTGCTGCAAGCAATCAAGGAGCGATCCTCCATCACGCCGGCCGCGGCTGAAGAGGGCAGTATCCGGACGGACTCGATCCCGGTGCGCGGAGAGCAAAAATTTGCGCGCTTGATCCCCGCGTACCTGCTGAACTGCAGGCAGAATGTCGTCGCGATGGGGGATGCCTTGGATCGGGTCGACTTTGAAGTCGTGACGTTTCTGGGTCACCAACTGAAGGGCTCCGGCGGTTCCTTTGGATTCCAAGCCATCACCGACATCGGCGCCGCCCTCCAGGAGGCGGGCGAGAGTGCCGACACCGCCGCATCGCGGAGGTCGGTGGATGAGTTGTCGAGCTACCTGGATCGTCTCGCGATCATTCCTGCCAGTTCATCGCTCAATGGCTAGGACCATACGCAGGCAGATGTAGGAAAAAGCGCATTACCGGCACGCGGCAAAAGCGCGATAGCTGCCGGCCGCCGAAGTCTCGCCGACGGCCGCTCCTTATTTGTCGAGGCCATACATCAGGAACTGCTCGTTCACATCGTCGTCGAGCAGGGCGGCGGCGGTACGGTCGCTGGCGCCACCTGCCGCATCGCCCATCTTGATTCGGGCAAGGCCCCGGCCGTAGAGCGCCAGGGCGCGCTTGGGATCGAGCTTCAGGGCCGCGTCGTACTCGACGACCGCGAGGGCAGGCTTTCCCATCTTGAGGTAGATGAGGCCGCGCGTGTTGCGGACGTCGACGTTGTTGGGTGTCAACGAGAGCGCCTTGTCGCAGTCGGCCATCGCCTCGGTGAGGTTGCGGCCGGCCAGCACCAGGGTCAGGCAGCGATTGTTGTAGGCTGTGGCAAACGTGGGATCGAGGTCGATCGCGGCACTGTAGTCGGCGATGGCGGGTTCATATTGCTTGCGCGAGAAATGGACGTAGCCGCGATTGTAGAAGGCGAGCGGCTCGTTCGGCCGGATCGCGATCGCGGCGTCGAGATCGGCGAGCGCCTTGTCCTGCTGGCCCGCGATCGAATAGAGCGCGGCGCGATTGATCAGCGCGTCCATGTTGCGCGGGTCCAGCACGAGGGCGGCGTCGTAGTCGGTTGCCGCACTCTGGCTGTCGCCGCGCCGCGCGTTGGCCAGCCCCCTCAGCACATGCGCGTTGGCATTGTCCGGCGCCAGCACGATCGCCCGGTTGAGATCGGCCATCGACAGCGCAAAGTCGCCGTTGCGCCCATAGGCGTCGCCGCGGCCCATCAAGGCATCGACATTGTTCGGCGCGAGGACAAGGGCGCGGGTGAAGTCGCGGATGGCGTCGATGAGCTGGCCCTTGTGGCGCAGCAGTACCGTGGCGCGGTCGACCAGCGGCACGGGATTGTCGGGATCGAGGCGAATCGCCTCGTTGTAGGAGGCGAGCGCGCGGTCGACCTGGCCCAGTGCCTGATAGGCGACAGCGCGCTGATAGACGATCTGCGCCACCGGCTGATTGTCATCGACCAGGTTGTCGAAGCGGCGCAGCGCCTCGGCATAGTCCGCGGTGGCTTCTGCCTGATGGCCTGTCGCCTTGTAGGCAGCAGCGCGATTGAGATAGGCCAGCGCCATTTCCGGCGCGGCGAGCTTGGCGAGCCGGATGAGTTCCGAGCAGGCCACGATGCGCGCTTTCGGCTCGGCGTCGCCGCGCTTGACGCAGGTATCGGTCAGAAGCCGCTGATCGAATGCCGCGCTGGTCTCGTCGGCGCGTGCCGGGGACAGGCAGGCCGGAAGCAGCGCGGTCGCCGCGAGGGCAGACAAAACTGTAGATACGGTAAAATTGAAGTTCATCGCGAGGCTCCGAAGTGTTTTTTTCACTCCGGGGAGCCATTTCCCCGCCAAGCTTAGAACCACTGCTCAATCAACGCAGGACTCGGCAATTGGTTACAGAGATATGCAATTAGGGGTCGAATGGCCGTCGCGGCTGCGCATCGTGGAACAATCTGACCTTCTGCGGGTTGAACAGGGCTAGCCCTGCAGAAACTACGCAGTACATTGCCCTGCCGGGCGATGAAGTTCGCTTCGCGAACCTCCGGGGACGAGGTCCACCTCATGGTTGTCGCCCCCGATTTGCGTCCAGAAACGCATGCTTTGAGCCTGATGCTGGCCGTTATCGCCGCCTCCGGCGCGCCGCTGCTGCTTCTGGATGGCGATCTGAAAGTGATTGCCGCCAGCGCCTCTTTTTGCCGGGACTTTCAAATCGAACCGGCGGGCGTCCCGGGACGCCGGCTTTCTGCGCTGGGGCACGGCGAATGGAATGTCCCTCAGCTTACGTCTCTGCTCGAAGGAACGGCCTCGGGAGCAGCGGAGGTTCATGCCTACGAATTTGACCTCAAACGTGACGGACAGGCTCCCCGGCTGCTCGTCATGAATGCGCACAAGCTCGAATACGACGACAAGGAGCGCGTTCGTGTGCTTCTGGCGATCGCCGATGTCACCGCGGCCCGGGCCAGCGACAAGCTCAAGGACAATCTCCTGCGCGAGAAGGCCATCCTCCTGCAGGAAGTTCAGCACCGGGTCGCGAACAGTCTCCAGATCATCGCCAGTATCCTGATGCAGAGCGCCCGCAAGGTGCAGTCCGAGGAAACCCGCGGGCACCTGCGCGACGCGCATAGCCGGCTGATGTCCATCGCCGAGGTGCAGCGGCATCTTGCGGCGTCGCGGCTGGGGGACGTCGAGCTTCGCCCGTATCTTGTCCAGCTCTGCAAGAGCCTCAGCGCGTCGATGATCCACGACGCCAAGGTGCTCTCGATCGAGGTCGTCGTCGACGACAGCGTGACGCAGGCAGACATTTCCGTGAGCCTGGGGTTGATCGTGACGGAGCTGGTGATCAACGCCCTCAAGCACGCGTTCCCCGGACATCGCGCCGGGAAGATCGTCGTGGAATATGGATCTCACGGAGCGAATTGGACGCTGTCGGTGCGCGACAACGGGATCGGCATGCAGCCCGCTTCGGCAGATCGCAAGCCAGGCCTCGGCACCAACATCGTGGAAGCCCTCGCCAAGCGTCTCGATGCGGAAGTGCAGGTGACCGGCGCAGCCCCGGGCACTGCCGTCTCGATCGTCCATGCGCCGCCTGCGGTTGCTGCCGTCGGACGCAGCGCTTGATGTTTCCGCACGGATCCGAGCCCGTCGAGGCAACCATGTCGCTGAAGGTTGTGCTGGTCGTCGAAGACAGCCCGCTTATCCTGATGAATGCCCTGGACATGGTCGAGGCCGGCGGGTTCGAGGGCGTTGGCGCCGGTAACGCCGACGAAGCCATCGCCATCCTCGAGGTACGGACGGACATTCGCCTGGTCTTCACCGACGTCGAAATGCCCGGCACTCTCGACGGCGTGAAGCTCGCGCACTACATCCGCAACCGGTGGCCGCCGATCCATCTGATCGTCGTGTCCGGGAGAGTGATCGAGGGCGAGAGCCTGCTTCCCACCGGGTCGCGATTTTTCTCCAAGCCCTACGATAACGACACGCTGGTCAAGGAGATGGCCCGGATGCTCGCGATTATCGACGCCGCCGAGCCCGGGCAATAGGGCTGACGCGACAAGCAGCCCAATGCGGCTGGGCATGAGCCTCGGGCTTGACAAAAGATGCGTAATACGCAATATATACGCAAGCCACTGCCGCCGCGGCAGGGGCCGTTCCCATTAAATTTCCATTTGTTTAATGGCAGAACCACGCACTCTTTGAGGATTCCCATGCCTAAGTTCGAGAAAGGCCATCCCGGCGGACCCGGCCGTCCGCGCGGAAGCCGCAATGTCGTGAATCAGCTGCTCGACCGGCTAGCAGAAGGCGAGGCCGAGACGATGGTCAGCAAGATGATCGAGGCCGCGGCCGGCGGCGATCGCG
>CAIMEE010000004.1 GCA_903839865.1 Enhydrobacter aerosaccus
CCTGCCCTCACCCCGAATGGAGAACATACGTTGAACAACAGACCCCGATTGGCCGATTTGCAGGGCATGGACGTGCCGCAGATCGCCCGTTTGCCCGTCGACCAACTCGCCGCACTGGCCGAGGACGTCGACGAGGTGAAGGCAGAGGCCAAACGGCTCGGCGACCTGATGAGCCTCGCTTTGCATCAGCGCTTCGGCGACGCCGCCGCCACGTTGCGTCGCGCCGAGGGCAAGGACACTGGCCGCGTCCGTATCACCGAGAACGGCTGCGAGGTCATCGCTGACACCGCAAAGAAGGTGTCCTGGGATCAATCTCGCATGGCCGAGGCGCTCGCAACCCTGCGCGCCTGGGGCGAAAGCCCGGCCGACTACGTGACCACCGAGGTGAGCGTGCCCGAGAGCCGCTTCACCGCCTGGCCACCGCGCATCCGCGCGCTGTTCGAGCCCGCCCGCACCGTCGCGGCGGGCCGCCCTTCCTACACCCTGAGGAGCATCCATCCGTGAGCAAGAGCCTTCCCATGGTCACCCCCTTCGCGAAGGAGCCGCAATAATGGCGATCTCTCTGGCCTCGCTGCGCCGCAGCGGCACGCCGCAGCCGCCACGGCTGTTGGTCTACGGCGTCGCCGGTGTCGGCAAAACCAAGCTGGCGGCCAGTGCCCCAGCCCCCGTGTTCCTGCAAACCGAGGACGGTCTCGGCACGCTGGAAGCCGCGACCTTCGGCATGCTGCGCAGCTTTGCTGACGTCATGGAGGCCATCGTCAGCCTCTACAGCGAGCCGCATGATTTCCAGACCGTGGTGCTGGACAGCCTCGACTGGCTGGAGCCGATGATCTGGCAGGCGACCTGCGATCGGCAGGCACCGTCCTGGGCCAACATCGAGACCCCCGGCTACGGCAAGGGCTATGTCGCCGCGCTCGACGTCTGGCGCGACTTCCTGGAGGGCATCAACAGCTTGCGCGATGAGCGCGGGATGGCCGTCGTGCTGCTCGCCCACGCCGACATCAAGCGCTTCGACAGTCCCGAGACCGATCCCTACGACCGCTACCAGCCCAAGCTGCACAGCCGCGCCGCCGCCTTGGTGCAGGAGCACGTCGATGCGGTGCTGTTCGCCCACTATCGCATCAGCACCATCAAGTCCGATGCCGGCTTCGGCAAGAAAGTCGTCCGCGGCGTCAGCGGCGGCGACCGGCTGCTGCACACCATCGAGCGCCCAGCCTTCCTGGCCAAGAACCGCTTCGGCCTCGAGGAGGTGCTGCCGCTCGACTGGAACGAACTCGCCGCGAGCATCCCCTTCTACAGCCAGCAATCCGCCACCCCCACCGCCAACACCGGAGCCTGACCCATGGCACAAATCAGCTTCGACGCCAGTGGCGTCGAGCCCGCCGTCCCGTTCGAGATACTGCCGCCCGGCAAGTACCGCGCGCAGATCGTGCAAAGCGAGATGCAGCCGACCAAGCAGGGCGACGGCCAGATGCTCTGCCTCGAGTTCGACCTGCTCGACGGTCCCTACCAGGGCCGCAAGCTGTGGGAGCGGCTGAACCTGGTCAATCGCAGCCAGCAGACTGTCGAGATCGCGCAGCGGCAACTCTCGGCGATCTGCCATGCGATCGACCGCATCCAGGTCACCGACAGCGAGCAGCTGCACTTCCGGCCGATGCTGCTGACGGTGGCGGTCGAACTGGACAAACGGGACGAACACCTCCCGGCCGATCAGCGGCGCAAGCAAAACCGGGTGAAGGGCTATGCCAGGGCGACCGGCGCGGCAGCGGCGTCCGCGGCCACTGCGGCTCGCCCGTCATCGCCGCCGGCGTTGCCAGCGGCAACCGCGCCCGCCGGTTCCCGCACCGCAGCAGCAGCCGCGCCGGCGTCGCCGCCCTGGCGCTCGCGTTCGGCGTGAGGCGCCCATGGTCGCCCTGCCCCTTCCCAACACGCCTACGGTCTCGGCCATCTACACCGCCTATGAGGCGGCCGCCGAGACCGGATGGCGCGCCCATCTCGGCGCATCGCTGATCGGCACGCCCTGCGAGCGGGCGATCTGGTACAGTTTCCGCTGGGCAAGCAGGGCGCGCCATACTGGCCGGTTGCTGCGCCTGTTCGAGACCGGCAACCTGGCCGAGGCCCGCTTCGTCGCCGACCTGCG
>CAIMEE010000005.1 GCA_903839865.1 Enhydrobacter aerosaccus
ATGTGGGTCGATGAGGCGTTTCGAGGACGGGGCTATGTTCGTGCCCTGCTTGATGCGATGATTACCGAGGCTCGGCGGCGGGGCGTGTTCCGCATTTGGGTGGCCAGTTATGATTTTCAAGCTCCGAGGATGTATGAGCGGGCTGGCTTCAAACGAATGGCCGAGTTTGAAGGGTGGCCGGAGGGTCGCGTCAACGTGATCTTGTGCAAGACTTTGACATAGTCGCGTTCACCCGAGAGGTGCGAGCGCGCCCGCCCATATGACCATCACTGACGCGGTCCAGTATCGTAAATATGGTGATGCGTTAGTTCCGCTGATCACTAAACATGGCGGCAAGCAGATCGTTAGACGAGGGAAGGTCGAGACGCTTGAAGGGCGTCATGATGGAACTATGGCGATTTTCGAGTTTCCCTCAATGGACGTTGTTCATGCCATTTGGAATTCACCCGAATACGAACCGGTGAAGGATTTGCGACGCGGAGCCGCCGTCTTGGGTATTTGGACGGTAGTGCAGGCGCTCGAGCTGCGATAGGCTTCCCGCGCGGCAAAGACCGTGGCGCCGATCCTTCGGGTCGGACGCATAAAGGACGTGAGGGGGAAACGACAATGACGGTGTGCCCGGCATGCTGATCTACGTTGCGCGTCGTCTGGCGCTGGCGCTGATCACGTGCGCGGCGATTTCCGTCCTGACCTTCGTCATCATCCGCCTCCCGCCGGGCGATTTCGTCGATGCCTATATCGCCAATCTGGCCGTGGGCGGCAGTTCCGTATCGGCCGACCAGGCCGAGGCCATGCGCCACGAATACGGCCTCGATCGGCCCGTGCCGGTGCAATACGCGCTCTGGATTGTGCGTGTGGTCCAGGGCGATTTCGGCGTCTCGATGGTATGGAAGCGCCCCGTCACCGAAGTGATCGGCGACCGGCTGTGGCTTACCATGGCAGTGTCGATCGCCGCCCTGTTCCTGACCTGGACGATCGCCTTGCCGATCGGGATCTATTCGGCGGCGCGGCAATATTCGATTGGCGACTACATCGCCACGACGCTGGGCTTCATCGGCCTCGCGGTGCCGAATTTCCTGCTGGCGCTGATCCTGATGTATCTTGGCTTCCGTTATCTCGGCCTCAGCGTCGGCGGCCTGTTCTCGCCCGATCTCGCGCAGGCGCCGTGGAGCTGGGCCAAGGCCTGGGATTTGATGGTCCACCTGCCGTTGCCGGCCTGCGTGCTGGCTCTGGCAGGCACCGCCCAGCTTATCCGCATCATGCGCGCCAACCTGCTCGATGAGTTGCGCAAACCATATGTCATGACGGCGCGCGCCAAGGGCATCGGCGAGATCCGCGTGCTGGTGAAATACCCCGTGCGCGCGGCACTCAATCCCTTCGTGAGCTCGAGCGCCTATCTCTTTCCCTACCTCGTGTCGGGCAGCATCGTGGTCTCGCTGGTGCTGGGCCTGCCCACCGTCGGACCGCTGTTGTTGCAGGCGCTGGTCGCGCAGGACATGTTCCTGGCCGGCACCATCGTGCTGCTGCTCGGTATACTCACCGTGCTGGGCACGCTGATCTCCGACCTGTTGCTGATGTGGGTCGAGCCACGCATTCGCCTGCAGGGCCGCGCATGAGCGTCACCGCCACCACCGCCAGCGAAGAGCGTTTCGCGCACGCCACCCAGCTTCAGCTCACCTGGTGGCGGTTCTGCCGCCATCGCCTGGCCCTCATCAGCCTCGGCGTCGTGGCATTCTTCTACCTGATCGTGATTTTCGCCGACTTTCTGGCGATCGCCGATCCGCATGCCACGGATGCACGGCGCAGCTTCATTCCACCCCAGGGCATCTCGCTGTTCGACGATGGCGCCTGGCGGCCGCATGTCAGCGGCCTCAAGGGCGTGCGCGATCCCAAGACCTTCAAGCTCGCTTATGCGCCCGATCCGACGCGCAAGGTGCCGGTCCAGATGTTCGTCCACGGCTACGCCTACAATCTGTTCGGCTTGATTCCGACCGACCTGCACCTGTTTGGCACGGAGAAAGGCCAGGCCGTCGACGGCATCTTCCTGATGGGCACCGACCAGTTGGGCCGTGACCTGTTCTCGCGCCTGGTCGTGGCGACGCGCATTTCACTATCGATCGGTCTTGCGGGAGTAGCCTTCAGCCTGATGCTGGGCATCCTGCTGGGCGGCATCTCCGGTCTTTATGGCGGCGTGGTCGACACGGTGATCCAGCGCCTGATCGAAGTGGTGCGTTCGATCCCGACCATTCCGCTCTGGATGGGCCTGGCCGCAGCATTGCCCAACACCTGGAGCGTGACGCAGGTCTACTTCGCGATCACGTTGATCATCTCGCTGGTGAGCTGGACCGAACTGGCGCGCGTGGTGCGCGGCCGCTTCCTGGCGCTGCGCGAAGAAGACTTCGTGATCGCGGCCGAACTCGCAGGCGCCAGCCAGCTGCGCATCATCCTGCGCCACATGCTGCCATCGTTCGCCAGTCATGTGATCGCGGCCGTCAGCCTGGCGCTGCCGGTGATGATCGTGAGCGAGACCTCGCTCAGCTTCCTGGGACTTGGCCTTCGCCCGCCGGCGATCAGCTGGGGCATCCTCCTGCAGGACGCGCAGAACGTGCAGGTGCTGGCCGGCGCGCCGTGGCTGCTGTGCGCGGCGATCCCGGTAATCATCGTCATCCTGGCCTTCAACTTCCTGGGCGACGGCCTGCGCGACGCGGCGGACCCCTATGGTTGATGCTCAGCGCCACGTCTTGTCCGTGCACGACCTGGTGGTCGACTTTGTCCAGGACACCGGCACAACGCGCGCCCTCGATGGCGTCAGCCTCGATCTCCATGCTGGCCGCGTGCTGGGCGTCGTGGGTGAAAGCGGCTGCGGCAAGAGCCTGACCGCACGGGC
>CAIMEE010000006.1 GCA_903839865.1 Enhydrobacter aerosaccus
CGCCGACGTCGACACCGCGATGACCCTGGGCCTCAACTATCCGCGTGGGCCTCTGGCTCTGGCCGACTGGCTTGGCGTGAAGGACTGCCACGAAATCCTGGTCCAGCTCCAGGCCATCACCGGCGACGACCGCTATCGTCCAAGCCAGTGGCTGCGCCGCCGCGCGATGCTCGGGATGAGCGCCACGACGGTGGAGTAAACCCGGCGCGGGCTGGCACGGCGCATGCATGGCTCTCGTGGGGATTTGAAGGGGGAAACATGAGATTGGCCGGTATTCGCTTGTTCTTGGCGTTCGCGCTCGCCCTGGGCAGCGGCAGTGCCTTTGCCCAGACCACGCTGCGCGTCGGGCTCGCCGATGATCCGGATGTGCTCGATCCGACCCTGTCGCGCAGCTACACGACCCGCATCGTGTTTGCCTCGATCTGCGACAAGCTCTTCGACATAGACGAGAAGCTGAATCTCGTGCCGCAGCTCGCGCTGGGCTACGAGACATCGGCCGACGGCAAGGCGCTCATCATCAAGCTGCGTCCGGGCGTGAAGTTTCACGACGGCGAGCCGCTAGATGCCACGGCGGCCAAATATTCGATCGACCGGCATCTGAAGATGAAGGCCTCGTATCGGCGGGCCGAGATCGGTGCGATTGAAAGCGTCGATGTCGTCGATCCGCTCACGATCCGGATCAACCTCACTGCGCCATTCTCGCCGCTGCCCGCCCAGTTCGCCGATCGTGCGGGCATGATGGTGTCGCCCAAGGCGGCCGAGGCGACGGGCGACAAGTTCGGCCTGAAGCCGGTTTGCGCGGGACCCTATAAATTCGTCGAGCGCGTCCAGCAGGACAGGATCGTGGTCGAGCGGTTCGCCGACTATTGGAACAAGGATCAGGTCTTCATCGACAAGATCGTCTACACGCCGATCGTCGACGCCACCGTGCGGCTGGCCAACCTGCGCGCGGGCGGCCTCGACCTGATCGAGCGCGTGCTGGCGACGGACATCAAGGCAGTGCGCGCCGATCCGAAGGTGAAGCTGAGCACGGCGGTGACGCTGGGCTTCACCAGCCTGATCGTGAACATGGACAACGGACCCAAGGCGAACAATCCGCTCGGCAAGGATCCGCGCGTTCGCCAGGCCCTGGCGCTCAGCTTCGATCGCGACGCGATCAACCAGGTCGTGTTCAACGGCGAGTTCATCCCGGGCAACCAGTGGGTCAACCCGACCCATCCGTATTATCAGCAGGCGTTCCCGATCCCCAAGCGCGACATTGCCAAGGCCAAGGCATTGCTGAAGGAGGCAGGCGTCACCGGCCGCCTGCCGATCGAGTTCATGGTGGTCAACACGCCCGAGACGCGTTCCGTCGCCGAGGTGCTGCAGGCGATGTCGGCCGACGCGGGCTTCGATCTCAAGATCAAGATCGTCGAAGGCGCGACGGCGCTCAAGGAAGGCGAGGACGGCAACTTCCAGCTTTACATGAACTGGTGGAGCGGCCGCAGCGACCCTGACGGAAATTCGGTCGTCCATCAGCTCTGCGGGGCGCCGAACAACCTCGGGCGCTATTGCGACAAGCAACTCGATGCCTGGCATGCCGAAGCGCGGGCGGTGTCGGATCCGGCCGCGCGCAAGGCGATCTACGAGAAGATCACCGCGAAATTCCTGACAGAGGGATCGATGATCTACCTCTACCACTCGCAGATGTTGATCGCGCACACCGTGAAGCTCGAGGGGTTCCGGTCCATGCCGGATGGGATGATAAGAGTCGTCGGATTGAAGCTGAACAAATAGCGAGTGTTCGCCGGCAGGCTGGGCCTACCGGCGAACTGTTCGCTAGCCGGCGTTAGCGGACCCGCCAGCCCATGTCGGCATCGCGGTCGTGGCGATACTCGTAGTACGCCGCGTGCGGATGCTTGCGGTAGATTTCGACATGCTCCGGCTTTTCCCAGGTGCGCCACTCTTGCGTACGGGTCCAGTAGCCGTCGGTGTAGCCGTACTGCACAACGCCAGGATCGAACTGCACGACCACGTCGTCGGCGTAGGCGGCCGAAATGCCGCTCATGGCGACGCCGGACAATGCCACGGCGAGAGCGGCGGCTTTGAAGGTCTTGGTCAAGGCATGTTCCTTTCGGGTTGAGCCGCCTGAGAAGGCAGAACCCAAGGCCTCGCAAGGCGGCGGCGATACAAAACCGCGGGGTCGATTTCAACGACCCCCGTATTGCCGAGGCTGCGAAAAGGAAGCGGCGACTACTTGGCCGCGGGCGTCGCGCAGGCGGCCGTCAGCAGGCAGGCGTCCATGTCGGGATCGGAACGCTGGGCAACTTCCGCGGAAGCCTGGGCGCGCTTGCGGTACTGCGAGGCGCCGGACCAGTCCTCCGGCATCGCCTTCACGAGGCACGACATGAAGTAGGCCGACTGGCCGGGCTCGCGGGCGGACTGCGGGCCTGCGTAGTTGGAGTAGGCGACCTTGGCTTCGGACAGGCAGCGGAACTGCGCGACGCGCTCGTCATTGCCGCGCGTATCGCGCGAACGGGGCGTCGGCTGTGATTGCTGCGCAACTGCGGGCACGGCGAATGCGGCCACAAAGAGGGCCGCAGCCGAACCTTTTAGGAATTTCGAAAGAGCCAAAGTGGTGTCGTTTCGTCTGGGGTGCGGATATGTCCTTTTAAGCTCATGAAGGCCAGTCGCCAACCCGTTTGAGAGGTTGACGTTTACGTAAAGGTAAACTACCTAACCGTCACTGGCGGAGGCTCCGCCAGAAGGCCAAAGTCCTGCAAAGACAGGCATTCGGCACCCGGAGGAACAGGCACGTGACGTCCTTGGCCGCGCATTACACGCCCGAACACGAGATGTTCCGCGACACCTGCCGGCGATTCTTCGAGAAGGAAGTCACGCCTTTCCACAGGGCGTGGGAGGACGAGGGCGTTGTGCCGCGCGAGCTGTGGCGCAAGGCGGGCCAGCAGGGCCTGCTCGGGATGACCATTCCCGAGGAGTACGGCGGCGCCGGCGCCGACTTCCTCTACAGCGCAATTCTGATCGAAGAGCAGGGCCGCGCGATCGCGTCGGGCCCGGCCTTCTCGCTGCACAACGACATCGTCGTTCCCTACCTGCTGCACTACGGCAACGAAGAGCAGAAGAAAAAGTGGATCCCGAAAGCCTGCGCGGGCGAATTGGTGACGGCGATCGCCATGACAGAACCGGGCACCGGCTCCGATCTGCAGGCCGTGAAGACCAGCGCGGTGATGGACGGCAATCACTGGGTGATCAACGGCTCCAAGACCTTCATCTCGAACGGCCAGTTGGCGGACCTGGTGATCGTGGTCGCCAAGACCGATCCCAAGCTGGGCGCCAAGGGCACGTCGCTGATCGCGGTCGAGACGAGCACCGAGGGCTTCAAGCGCGGCCGCAATCTCGAGAAGATCGGCATGAAGGCGCAGGACACGTCCGAGCTCTTCTTCGACAACGTGCGCGTGCCTGCCGACAACCTGCTGGGCGGTCCCGGCATGGGCTTCGTCCAGTTGATGCAGCAGCTGCCGCAGGAACGCCTCGTCATCGCCATCCAGGCGATCGCGGCAATCGAAGCGGCGATGGAGCATACGATCGCCTACGTGAAAGAGCGCAAGGCTTTCGGCAAGCAGATCATCGATTTCCAGAACACGCGCTTCAAGCTCGCGGAACTCAAGACCAAGGCGCTGGTCGCGCGCACCTTCGTCGACGATTGCGTCGTCAAGCACCTCAAGGGCGAGCTCGATGTCGCGACCGCGGCGATGGCCAAGTATCACACGACGGAACTGCAGTGCTCGCTGATCGACGAGTGCCTGCAATTCTTCGGCGGCTATGGCTACATGTGGGAATACCCGATCGCGCGGCTCTACGCCGACGCGCGGGTGCAGAAAATCTACGGCGGCACGAACGAGATCATGAAGGAACTCATCGGCCGCACGCTCTGACGTTTCGAGTTGAAGGAGAAGACCATGACCGAAGCTTATATCTACGACGCCGTCCGTACACCGCGGGGCAAGGGCCGCAAGGACGGCTCGCTGCATGAAGTGACGCCGACGCGTCTGGCCGTCACGGCACTGCAGGCGATCCGCGACCGCAACAAGCTCGACACGCATCTCGTGGACGACGTCGTGCTGGGCTGCGTCATGCCGATCGGCGAGCAGGGTGCCGACATCGCGCGCACCGCGGCGGTGATGGCGGGGTATGCCGAGAGCGTCTCGGGCGTGCAGGTCAACCGCTTCTGCGCCTCCGGTCTCGAAGCCACCAACATGGCGGCAGCCCAGGTGATGTCGGGCCAGTCGCAGGCCGCGATCGGCGGCGGCGTCGAGAGCATGAGCCGCGTGCCGATGGGTTCGGACGGCGGCGCCTGGCCGGTCGATCCGGCGGTGGCGATGCCGATGTACTTCGTGCCGCAGGGCATCTCGGCCGACCTGATTGCCACCAAGTACGGGATGAGCCGCGACGACGTCGACGCCTATGCCGTCGAGTCGCAGAAGCGCGCGAAGGCTGCGTGGGATGCCGGCTACTTCAAGAAGTCGATCATCCCGGTGCGCGACCAGAACGGCGTCGAGCTGCTCGGCCACGACGAGCTGATGCGCCCGCAGACCACCATGCAGACGCTGGCCTCGCTCGAGCCCGCCTTCAAGATGCAGGGTGAGGCGATGCCGGGCTTCGATGCGATCGCCCAGCAGCGTTACCCCGAGATCGAGAAGATGATCCACGTCCACCACGCCGGCAATTCGTCGGGCATCGTCGATGGTGCGGCCGCGATCCTGGTCGGCAGCAAGGAGTTCGGCGAGAAGGCCGGCCTCAAGGCCCGTGCCCGCATTCGCTCTTTCGCCTCGATCGGCTCTGAGCCCGCGATCATGCTGACCGGTCCGGCGCCCGCCTCCGAGAAGGCGCTGAAGCGTGCCGGCATGAGCGTGAAGGACATCGACCTGTTCGAGCTCAACGAGGCGTTTGCCGCCGTCGTGCTGCGTTACATGCAGGTCCTGAAGATGCCGCACGACAAGATGAACGTGAACGGTGGTGCGATCGCCATGGGCCATCCGCTCGGTGCCACCGGCGCCATGATCCTGGGCACGCTGCTCGACGAGCTCGAGCGCCGCAACCTCGCGACCGGCCTTGCCACGCTCTGCGTCGGCGGCGGCATGGGCACGGCCACCATCATCGAGCGCGTGTAAGGACTTATCAACATGATCAACTACAACGTAGACGCCGACGGCATTGCCACCATTACCTGGGACATGCCGGGCCGCACGATGAACGTGCTGAACGAAGGCTCGCTTACGGCCTACACCGAGACGCTCGACAAGGCGCTCAAGGACGACAAGGTCAAGGGCATCATCCTGACCTCGGGCAAGGACACGTTCATTGCCGGCGCCGATCTCGAGATGCTGCTGAACGCCGACACGTCGGATGCGGCCAAGCTCACGGAGCAGTTCAGCCAGCTGCAGAGACTGTTCCGCCGCCAGGAGACCGGCGGCAAGCCGGTCGTGGCTGCGATCAACGGCACGGCGCTGGGCGGCGGTTTCGAAATCTGCCTCGCCACGCACTACCGCATCGCCGCGGCAAATCCCAAAACCAAGATCGGCCAGCCGGAAGTGAAGCTGGGCCTCCTGCCGGGCGGCGGCGGCACGCAGCGTATCCCGCGCCTGATCGGCGTGATGAACGCGGCGCCGATCCTCATCGAGGGCAAGGACCTCACTGTCGATGCCGCCAAGGGCCTCGGCCTCATTCATGAAGTCGTGCCGGCAGCCGACCTGCTGACCCGCGCCAAGGCGTACCTCACTGCGGCGCCAACTGAACAGGTCGTGCCGGAATATGCCGGCAAGGGCGCGAAGGCGATCGACGGCCGCGCCGTGCAGCCGTGGGATCGCAAGGGCTTCAAGACGCCGGGCTTCCCGGGCGGCCAGGTCTGGAGCCCGCCGGGCGTGCAGACCTTCATCGGCGGCAACGCCATGATCGCGGGCAAGACCAACGGCGTGTATCCCGCGCCGAAGGCGATCATGTCCTGCATCTATGAAGGCCTGCAGCTGCCGTTCGACAGCGCGCTCAAGGTCGAGACGCGGTACTTCGTGTCGCTGCTGCTCAATCCTGTCGCCAAGAGCATGATCCGCACGCTGTTCTTCGGCCTGCAGGAAGCCAACAAGCTGGCGCGCCGCCCCAAGGGCGTGGCCAAGCAGGAGTACAAGAAGATCGGCGTGCTCGGCGCCGGCCTGATGGGCGCCGGCATCGCCACCGTCTCGGTGCAGGCCGGCCTCGACATCGTGCTGATCGATCGCGACCAGGCCGCCGCCGACAAGGGCAAGGCGCACATCGCGGGCGAGCTCGACAAGCTGGTGAAGCGCGGCCGCATGGACCAGGCCAAGCGTGACGGCCTGCTGGCCAAGGTCACGGCGACGCCGGACTTCGCTGCACTCAAGGACTGCCAGATCGTGGTCGAAGCGGTGTTCGAGAACCGCGACGTGAAGGCCGAGGCCACCAAGAAGGCCGAGGCGGCACTGCCGAAGGAGGCGGTGTTCGCCTCCAATACCTCGACGCTGCCGATCACCGGCCTGGCCGAAGCCTCGTCGCGGCCCGAGCAGTTCATCGGGCTTCACTTTTTCTCGCCGGTCGAGAAGATGCCGCTGGTCGAGATCATCGTCGGCAAGAAGACCTCGCCCGAGACTCTCGCGCGCGCGATGGACTTCGTGCAGAAGATCCGCAAGACGCCGATCGTGGTGAACGACAGCCGCGGCTTCTTCACCAGCCGCGTGTGCGGCGCGTTCATCTCGGAAGGCCATCGCCTCCTGAAGGAAGGCGTGCCCGCCGCGATGATCGAGAACTGCGCGAAGTATGCCGGCATGCCGGTGGGCCCGCTCTCGCTCAACGACGAAGTCGCGATCGATCTGTCGTGGAAGATCGCCGACCAGACCAAGCGCGACGCCGAGGCGGCCGGACAGAAGTACGAGTCGTCGGGCACCGAGGACATCCTCGAGCTGATGGTCAAGAAGCTCGAGCGCTTCGGCCGCAAGAACGGCAAGGGCTTCTACGACTATCCGGCCGACGGCAAGAAGCGCCTGTGGCCGGACCTGCAGAAGCATTTCCCGGCGGACCCTGCGCTCCTCTACGGCGAGGGCGAGGACAAGCGCGCGAAGGAGACCGAGATCAAGAAGCGTCTCCTCTACGTGCAGGCCGTCGACACTGCGCGTTGCCTCGAGGCCAACGTGTTGACCGATCCGCAGGACGGCGATGTCGGCTCGATCATGGGTCTCGGGTTTGCACCGCAGACCGGCGGGGCTATCAGCCTGATCGACCAGGTCGGCATCAAGAAGTTCGTCGCCGAGTGCGATGATTTCGCCAAGAAGTACGGCAAGCAGTTCGAAGTGCCGAAGCTCTTGCGTGACATGGCGGCCAAGGGACAAAGCTTCTACGGCAAGCAGGCGCAGGCGGCTTAGGCAACCTGCACGAACCTCATCCTGAGGAGCCGCGCGTAGCGCGGCGTCTCGAAGGATGGGCCTCAGAGAAGGTGCTCGTTCCCACCCTTCGAGACGCGGTCCTGCGGACCGCTCCTCAGGGTGAGGGCTTGGTCGAGGGAGAGAGATTTGAACACGCAGGAAATCGCCGCACTAGCCGACAAGCTGGTCGCGGGACGCAAGAGCAAGAAGCCGATGGATGTGGCCGGCCTGATGGCCGACCTCTCCGAGGCCGATGCCTACAAGGTCCAGTTCGCGGTGCACGATCGTTTCACCGCGGAAGGCGATCCGATCGTAGGCTGGAAGGTGGCTCTGACGCTGCCGGTGCAGTACGAGCCGCTGAAGCTCTCGGGTCCGGTGTTCGCGGGCATCTACAAGAGCGGCTTGCGCCAGAGCGGCGCGGTGTTCGGGGCGGGCTATCCATTGAAGCCCGGCATCGAGCCCGAACTCGTGGCGCGCATCGCCAAGGATGCGCCGGCGGGCGGCGCGCCGTACACGGCCGACAGCATCCGCGCTTACATCTCAAATCTCTATTGCGGCATGGAGCTGGTCGACAACCGCTACGCCGACGTCACCAAGATGGTCGGCCCCGCGCGCATCGCCGACAACGTGCTGCAGGCAGCTCTCGTCACCGGCACCGAGATCAAGGACTGGCAGAAGCTTGACTTTCCGAATCTCAAAGGCCGCTCGCTGCTCGACGGCAAGGAACTCGCCAACGGTCCCGGCACTGCGGTGATGGGCAGCGCCATGATCTCGCTCGCCTGGCTCGCCAATACGCTGAACAAGCATGACAAGATGCTGAAGGCGGGCGACCTCGTGCTCACCGGCTCGGTCCATCCGCCCGCGTTCCTGCCCGGCAAGGGCATGGCGCGCACCGAGTTCGAAGGCCTGGGCGGCACCGAGGTCACGATCAAGTAGACCACGATGGCGATCGCCTACGTCACGCCTGCCGAGGCGATCAAGAGCAAGGGCCTGCGCCTCATTCTCGTGCGTGGCGCTCCCAGCCCGTGGGGCCTGGCGGCGAAGGCGATCTTCGAGATCAAGAAGCTCGACTATGTCACGGCACCTCTCGAACTCGGCGGCAAGAACGAGGAAATCGTCGCCTGGTCGGGCCAGAACAGTGCGCCGGTCGTCGCGTGGAACGACGAGCCGCCGGTCAACCGCTGGCAGGACATCATTCTGCTGGCCGAGCGGCTGGCGCCGACGCCGGCGCTGATTCCCGTCGATGCGCGCCAGCGCGTGCTGATGTGGGGCTTCGTCAACGAACTCGCGGGCGAGCAGGGGATCGGCTGGAACCGTCGCCTGCAGAGCTTCGGGCGGGTGCGCAACAGCGGCAAGACCAATCCCGTCTCCGAGGCTCTGATCGGCAAGTACGGCTATGACGCTGAAGCGGTGAAGACCGCGCCGCAACGCATCGCCGGCAGTCTTGCGGCACTCACTGCGCAACTCAGGCAGCAGCAGGCCCGCGGCGTCGACTTTCTCGTGGGCGAGCGCCTGAGCGCCGCCGACATCTATCTCGTGACGTTCCTCAACCTCGTGGCGCCGCTGCCGCCCGAGCAATGCCCGATGCCGGACGCGTTCCGGGCAGGATTTACCGCGCGTGAACCCGAGATCCTGGCAGCGCTCGATCCCGCGCTGTTGGCGCATCGCGACCGCATGTTCAGGGCGCACTTCAAGAGCCCTATGGAGTTCTGAATTCGGGCCGTTTTGACGCCTCTTGACTTATCCCCAAGAAAAGAACATAAATAGAACATTGATTTCGGGGAACTGTCTTGGAACTCTCCTTTACACCGTCTTTCAGCGCTTTTTCGCCGGTTCCGCAGGGAATGTCGGTCCTCAAGACCCGCCGCCAGCAACGGGTCCATGGGCAGTTGGCGCAATTAGCGCTACCCCGCTACCCCCATGCCAAGCCCAGGAGTGGAGCGGCGGACCGGCTGTTCCTGGCGATCGTGCCGCCGACAGACGTGGCCGAGCGGATCGGGCGGCTGACGCGGCACTTCAAGGTCGGTCATGAGCTGACGGGCAAGCCGCTGCAGCCCGAACATCTCCACGTCGCCCTATGCCGCCTCGACAATGAAGCGGGCGCTCCCGCCGATATCGTGGCGATGGCGGCCGAACGTGCGGCGAGCATCGCCATGCCGTCGTTCAAGGTGGGCTTCGACCGGGTCGGCAGCTTCAGGAACGGCGCCTTCGTGTTGCGCGGGGACGAGAGGCTGATCGGCCTCGAGATCCTGCAGCAGCGGCTGAGCGATTCATTCGACGGACGTCCGCAGCGGGCGCGGGCCTTCACACCGCACATGACGCTGCTGCGCGACGCCCATCGCGTGCCTGATCAGGAGATCGAGCCCATCGAGTGGGAGGTGAGGGACATCGTCCTCGTCCACACTCTGCCCGGCAAGACGACGCACCGTCATCTCGCCCGCGTGCCGCTCGCCTAGGGGGCGAGGGATCGCGAGGCGAGCAGCCTGTCGAGGTGCGATGTGTCGTCCGACCAGTCGCTCGGCGGCCACGGCGAAGGGCCCTGCGGCAAAGGCAACGCCTGGCCGCTCGCCAGGAAGGAGGCAGTGATCCGGAAATCCTCGTCCTGCTCGAAGCCATGCCAATGCAGGAAATCGATATAGGCGCGGCGTCCGTCGCGCAGCGCCACGACGAACCCCGCCGAACTGCTGTCCATCTCCGAAAAGCTCCAGAAGCGTTCGACGTGCTCCATGTCATCGCGCGAGAAGCTGTGCGTGTCGGCGTCGAGCACATCGAGCGCGTGACCGAGTTCGTAGTAGCCATCGATGCGTTGCGTCATCGCGGCAGTGTAGTCCAGACCGCACGGTTCCGGCTAAAATGCCCGGCATGAAACCCTATGTCCTGTGCCACATGGTGTGCTCGATCGACGGGCGCATCACCGCGAGCCGTCAGCGGCCGAAGGGCAATACCGTGCCCAACCTGTTCGAGACACTGCATGACCAGCTCGTCGCCGAGACGCCGGGAGCTGGTTCCTGGCTCTGCGGCCGCGTCACGGCGCAGGAATTCGCCCGCGGCAAGGGCAAGCTCTATCCGCCGACCGACAAGGTCTTTCCGCGCGAGAACTGGTTTGCCCAGCGTGACGCGAAGGCCTGGGGCATCTTCCTCGATGCGCGCGGCAAGGCCTGCTGGGAGCGCTCCGATTGCGGCGGCGATCCGATCCTCGTGATCCTGACGGAGCAGGTACCGGACTCGCATCTCGCCGGCCTGCGCGCCGACAAGGTATCCTACATCTTCGCCGGCAAGACCGGGATCGACCTGGCCGCCGCGCTAGAGACGCTGAATCGCGAACTGGGCATCAAGCACCTGATGCTCGAAGGCGGCGGCGGCGCCAACGGCGCGTTGCTGCGCGCCGGACTGGTCGACGAGATCAGCCTCGTCATCAATCCCGTCGTCGATGGCGCTACCGGTGCGCCCAGCGTCTTCAATTCCGGGGACAAGGATCTTGGTCCGCCACCGATCGAGAAGATGGTGCTGGCGAGCCACAAGGTCCTGGACGGCGGTGCGGTCTGGCTGCGCTACCAGCTCGGCTAGATTATTCGGCAGCTTTCTGGTCGAGGAAGGTGAGCGTGCCGTCGCTGCGCTCGCCTTTGAGAAAGCGGAAGGTGCCGGCACCGGTGGCGAGCAGCTCGTTCGCCTGGTTGTAGATCTCGGTCTCGGCGGCAAAGGTGCTCTGGCTGGTCGACGGCCGAAGTGCGCCCAGGATCGTGAGCACGTCGCCTTCGCGGCCGGCCTTGATGAACTGGGTGGTGAAGGCGAGCGTCACCGAAAGACGACGAGCCGTCGCGGTGTCGTTGAAGGTGCAGGCGAAGCCGCTCGCCGAATCGAGAAGGGTCATCAGCACCCCGCCGTGCAGCAGGCCGTTGGCGTTGCACAGTTCGGGGCGGACGAGCATGCGCATTTCGACAAAGCCCGCTCGCCACGAGACGACCTCGTGGCCGATCAGGCCGTTGAAACCGCGGAACTCATAAGGAGCGACCGGCCGAGCATCGGCCGGTCGTTGGATTGCCATGGGCTCTTGTAGCGTAGAGCTTAGCGGCGGGCCATTGCGGCCATCGGCGGACGCGCCACGCCGTTGGTGCTGCCGTTGGCGGCGGGGCGCATCACGGCGGCAGCGGCTGGCGCCGTCGCGGCGCCCGGCTGGGCGGCCATGCCGGTGCGGATGTCGCGCGCGACCTTCACCAGGCGCGGGCCCCAGTCGGCCTCGAGCCGGTCGCGGCTGATCTGGTAGATCGGCGCCGATGCATTCACCGCGTAGGCCGCGGTGCCGTCGGTGTTGCGCAGCGGGACGCCGACGCCGCACAGCTCGGGCAGCCACTCGCCCCAGGTGACGCAGAAGCCCTTGTCGGCGAGCTCCTTGAACGAGCGCTCCATGCCCGTCTTCACCTTGGTCCAGTCGTCGCGCCAGCGGCGGCGGATCGCATCGACCTGCTTGTTGCGATCGGCATCCGGCAGCGAGAAGAGGTAGGCGCGGCCCATCGCGGTGCTGGCCATCGGCACGCGCGTGCCGACATCGTGCGTGATCGCCACGACCGAGGGACCGCGGCAGGCTTCGAGATAGATCATCGAGTGACGGTCGCGTCCGCCCAGCGCCGTCGAGGCGTTGAGGGCGTGGGCGAGCGCCTCAAGCGGGCCGCGGCTGGCGCGGCGTACATCCATGCTGGAGATCGCGGCATAGCCCAGCGCCAGGACCGAAGCGCCCAGCTCGTACTTGCGGAAGCGGCGGATATAATTGAGGTAGCCCAGTTCGGTGAGCGTGTGGGTGAGGCGGGCGACGGTCGGCTTCGGCAGGCCCGTACGGTGGGCGATTTCCTGGTTGCCGAGCATGCCTTCGCCGGCATGGAAAGCGCGGAGAATGTCGAGGCCGCGGGCCAGCGCCGTGACGAACTGGCGATCCTTGCCGGGCATGCCCCCGCCCAGACCGTTCTCGGTCGAGCTCTGCAGGGCGGCGGTGCGTGTAACGAGGTGGCTGACGTTGCCCATCGGCGTTTCTCCCATGAATGGCCGTTTATTTCTGCGCGGCGAAAGCTGCCATTCGCTTATGAGGGCCGCAATGCGCCATGCGAGGTTTTGTCCTGCGAACGTGCAATGCCGCCATGCCGTAAGTGCACAATCCTAGACCGTAAGTTGTGCGAGGCCAGAAAAGCTCGCCAAATCGGGCTCTTTCCCCGCTCATGTATAGGCACTGCTGGCCCCTAAAGGCCGGGCGGGCTACCATGTATAGACACCCTCAACGAGGCGCCCGTGGCCAAAGAACCTGCACTGCCCAAAGAGATCGTCAGCCTGTCTTTTGAGGATGCGCTGAAGGAGCTGGAAACGATCGTCCAGCAGCTCGAGCAGGGCAAGACCAAGCTGGACGAGGCCATCACCGCTTACGAACGCGGCGCGCTGCTGAAGCGCCACTGCGAGCAGAAACTGGCCGAGGCCAAGATGAAGGTCGAGAAGATCAGCTTCTCGGCCGACGGTTCGGTCACCACCCAGCCCGCCGACCTCGGCTAGTTTTCCTTATCATGCCGTTGTCGTCGCTCCGCGCGTTCGAGCCGGCGCTCGCCCATGCGGCCGAGGCCACCGAACGAACCATGGATCGCCTGCTGCCCAAGGGCACCGAAGGCGAGGCGCGCGTGTTCGAGGCCATGCGCTATTCGAGCCTGGGCGGCGGCAAGCGCTTGCGCGCCTTCTTCGTGCTGGCCGGTGCCACGCTGTTCAAGGTGGGAGTGACGCCGGCGCTGCGCACCGCGAGCGCGATCGAGTTCGTGCACGCCTATTCACTGATCCACGACGATCTGCCGGCGATGGACGACGACGACCTGCGACGCGGCAAACCTTCGTGCCACAAGCAATTCGACGAGGCGACGGCGATCCTGGCAGGCGATGCGCTGCAGGCGCTGGCCTTCGAAGTGCTGGCGCACGAAGAGACGCACGGCGATCCCGCCGTGCGCGCGGCGCTGGTGGCCGAACTGGCGAAGGCGTCCGGCGCGCACGGTATGGTGGGCGGCCAGATGCTCGACCTGCTGGCCGAAGAAAAGGGCGCCGAGCCGCTGTCGATCGGCGCGATCACGCGGCTGCAGCGGCTCAAGACCGGCGCGCTGATCTCCTTCTCGTGCACGGCCGGCGCGGTCCTGGGCAAGGCGCCGGAACCGATGCGGGCTGCGCTGTCGGCTTATGCCCACGATCTGGGGCTCGCCTTCCAGATCGTCGACGATCTGCTCGACGTGGAAGGAAGTGCTGCCGAACTTGGCAAAACGCCGGGCAAGGACGCGGCCGCGGGAAAGGCCACATTCGTCTCCATCCTGGGCCTCGAACGGGCCCGGGCGCAGGCGGCGATGCTGGCCGATCAGGCCTCGGCGCATCTCGAGCCGCTCGGTACGGCCGCAGACCTATTGCGGCAGGCTGCCAAATTCGTCGTATCGCGCCGCGCATGACGGGGCGGGGAAGAGTATAAGGGTCTTATGAGCGTTCCGAGTTCCACGCCGCTTCTCGATACCGTCGATGTGCCGGCCGATATCCGCCGCCTGCAGCCCAGCCAGTTGCGTCAGCTGGCCGACGAGCTGCGGCAGGAGACGATCTCTGCCGTCTCGGTGACCGGTGGCCATCTCGGCGCGGGGCTGGGCGTGGTCGAGCTCACCGTGGCACTGCACTACACCTTCAACACGCCGGCCGACCGGCTGATCTGGGACGTGGGTCACCAAGCCTATCCGCACAAGATCGTCACCGGCCGCCGCAGCCGCATCCGGACGCTCCGCCAGGAAGGCGGCCTCTCGGGCTTTACCCGCCGCAGCGAGAGCGAGTACGACCCGTTCGGCGCCGCTCATTCCTCGACCTCGATCTCGGCCGGCCTCGGCATGGCTGTGGCACGCGACCTCTCGGGCGGGCACAACAATGTCGTCGCCGTGATCGGCGACGGCGCGATGAGCGCCGGCATGGCCTACGAAGCGATGAACAACGCCGGCGCCATGCGCAGCCGCCTGATCGTGATCCTGAACGACAACGACATGTCGATCGCACCACCGGTCGGCGCGCTGTCGGGTCACCTGTCGCGCCTGCTCTCGGGCAACCCGTACGTCTCGCTGCGCAACCTCGGACGCTCGTTTGCCGAGTCGCTGCCCAAGCCGCTCGAGACCGCGGCACGCAAGGCGGAGGAATTCGCGCGCGGCTTCGTGGCCGGCGGTACATTGTTCGACGAGATGGGATTCTACTACGTGGGCCCGGTCGACGGTCACAACATCGATCATCTGCTGCCGGTGCTGAAGAACGCGCGCGACAGCAAGCTCGACAAGCCGATCCTGATCCATGTCGTGACCAAGAAGGGCAAGGGCTACGCACCAGCCGAAGCCAGCGCCGACAAGTATCATGGCGTCGTGAAATTCGACGTGGTCACCGGCAAGCAGAACAAGCCCGTGGCCAACGCGCCGGCCTACCAGGCGGTGTTCGCCAAGGCGCTGATCGCCGAAGCCGAGGTCGATCCGAAGATTGTGGCGATCACGGCCGCGATGCCGTCGGGCACCAGCCTGGACAAATTCGCCGAGCGTTTCCCCGAACGCTGCTTCGACGTGGCGATCGCCGAGCAGCACGGCGTCACCTTTGCGGCGGGCCTCGCCTGCGAAGGCTACAAGCCGTTCGCCGCGATATACTCGACTTTCCTGCAGCGCGCCTACGATCAGTGCGTGCATGACGTGGCGATCCAGAGCCTGCCGGTGCGCTTCGCGATCGATCGCGCGGGCCTCGTCGGCGCCGATGGCGCCACGCACGCCGGATCCTTCGACGTCACCTATCTTGCCTGCCTGCCCGGCTTCGTGGTGATGGCGGCGGCGGACGAACTCGAACTGATGCACATGGTGGCAACGGCGGCGCAGATCGACGACCGGCCGTCCTCGTTCCGCTATCCGCGCGGCGAGGGCGTGGGTATCGACCTGCCGGCCCGCGGCAACCCTCTCGTGATCGGCAAGGGCCGCGTCCTGCGCGAAGGCACCAAGATAGCCATCCTGAGCTTCGGCACGCGCCTGCACGATTGCATGATTGCGGCGGAGGATCTTGCGGCGAAGGGGCTGAGCACGACCGTCGCCGACGCGCGCTTCTGCAAGCCGCTCGACACCGACCTGATCGGGCGCCTGGCGCGAGAACACGAAGTGCTGATCACCATCGAGGAGGGCGCGGTCGGCGGCTTCGCCAGCCACGTGCTGCAGCATCTCGCGACCTCGGGGCTGCTCGATCACGGGCTCAAGGTGCGGCCGATGGTGCTGCCCGACCGCTTCATCGAACAGGGCTCGCCCGCGCACCAGTACGAGTGGGCGGGCCTCGATTCCGCGTCCATCGTCGGCACCGCGCTCGCAGCGCTGGGCCGGCCGGCCGAGCGCGCCCGGGGATAGTCCGCATTCCGAGGCTTCTCGTCCCCGCGATCGCCGTCCTGGTCGCGCTCTACAGCATCGCGGCGTTCGTCGTGCTGCCGGAGATGTATTCCGACAGCGCCTACGGCTTCCTGATCTGGGACTCGATGCTGCGCGGCGCCTCGTTCAACGATTGGCGCCTGCCCGACTTCGCCGACATCTCGCGCGACCAGGATCTCTTCATGCCGGTCTGGTCGCCCGGCCAATATTTGTTCGCCGGGCCGCTGGAATGGGCGGGGCTCAGCCTCGGCGCGGCAATGAACATCGTCACGACGGCCTTCACCGTACTCGGGCTCGTCGGCTGGTATCGCCTCTATCGCAGCTGGAACTTCCCGGCGGCGAGCGCTCTTCTGGCTCTCGGCATCACCGCGGGCAGCCGGCACTTCGCGCTGCCGTTCGGCATCTACAACGGCGGCGAGGTGCTGCTGTTCGGCGGCATGCCGTGGTTCCTGCTGCTGCTCGGCCGCTGGGCCGCGCTTGCGCCCCGACAGGCCGTCGCTCTCGTCGCGGCGCTTGTCGTCGTCGCATTCCTGAAGCTGTCCGGCATTGTCTTCGCCCTGGCGGCCCTGGCGGCGATCGTCGTCTACGATGTCTGGCCGCTGCGCCAGATCAAATGGCGTCGCCCGCTCACGGCGGCGGTGCTGGTCACTGCGTTCATGGCGGCGTTCTATTTCTTCTGGATATCGCAGGGCTGGACGGCGATCGAGGCCAAGAACGGCGCGGCGTGGGCGTCGCTGCCGTCGCGCTTCCTCGAAGGGTGGGCTGCCGCCGTGATGGCGATGGTCTCGCTCGGCGATCTCGCGGCGCGCATCTTCCAGCGCCCCGGGCAGCAGATGCTGCAGAGTCTCGACTCCGTTTACCTGATCGCGGGCATTCCCGCGCTCGCCCTGCTGGCTTGGAGTGGACGACGCCTTTGGGTGTCACATCCGCAGTACGTGCGCTTCGCCGCCGCCACGGCCGTCTTCTACGTCGCCGCAATGGCGTTGATCTACGCCAAGGGCAGCGCGCTCCTGATGGAGGATCGATTCTACCGGCCGCTCGCGCTCGTGCTGCTGGTCGGCATCGTGCACGCCGTTGCCAGCGCGCGCCCGGCGATCCGGGTGCCGCTCGGCGCGCTGGCCGCTGCGACGATGGTCTATGGCATCAGCTCCTACGTCGTGCGTCTGCAGCACAACCTACAGGCGCCGCTGGGCAGCCGCGGCTTCCACCACGGCACGCTGACGCACGACGGCCTCGCCCTGATGCGCCGCGAACTGCAGGGTGCGGATAGCGGGACGGTCGTCTGGACGATGATGCCGGAGATCGCGCTGGAAGTGCGCGGAGCCCGCGTGGTGGTGAATGCGGGCATCGAGCAACAGCTGGGGCTGCGGATCTACAAGGGGCGGACGAAGCGGGTGCTGGTCTTCGTCGACGAAGCGATCTTCAAGGATAGACAGGTCGAGCTCGTGCTGAAGTCGTTCGTCGACTATGACCGCGCCAAGTGGGTCGCCACCAAAGCGGGCGACGCCACTTTATTCGCTCAATAGGGTCTTAGCCCTTCGGCATCGGCACGATGCGCAGGTAAGGCTTCGGCGCCTTCCAGCCGTTCGGATACTTGGCTTTGGCGGCCTCGTCGTTCACGGCCGGGACGATGATCACGTCCTCGCCATGCTTCCAGTTCACCGGCGTCGCCACCTGGTGCTTGGCGGTCAGCTGGCAGCTCTCGAGCAGGCGCATCACCTCATCGAAGTTGCGGCCGGTGCTCATCGGATAGGTTAGCATCGCCTTGATCTTCTTGTCGGGGCCGATGATGAACACCGAGCGCACGGTGGCATTGTCGGCGGCGGTGCGGCCTTCCGACGTCGTGCCGGCGCCTTCCGGCAGCATGTCGTAAGCCGTTGCGACCTTGAGGTCGGTGTCGCCGATCATCGGATAGGTTACGGCGTGGCCCTGGGTCTCCTCGATGTCCTTCGCCCACTTGGAATGGTTGGTCACCGGATCGACCGACAGGCCGATGATCTTGGTGTTCATCTTGTCGAACTTGGGCTTGAGACCGGCCATGTAGCCGAGCTCGGTCGTGCAGACCGGCGTGAAGTCCTTGGGATGCGAGAACAGGATCGCCCAGCTGTCGCCGATCCATTTGTGGAACTCGATCGGTCCCTGTGTGGTCTCGGCCTTGAAGTCCGGAGCGGTCGAATTGATACGAAGCGTCATGTCTGTTCTCCCTGGTGGTGGCGAGAATATGTTCACGACCCTGCTAAGCCGCAACAGGGTGGGCGCTAATTATTGCTAACCCGCCGGAATCCAGCTGATCAGGCCCAGGCCACCATCAACTTCTACTGTCGTTCCCACGACGTAACGACCAAATCTTTCTGACAGAATGGCGACTGCAATTTGTGCGACGTCGTCGGGCGTGCCCGCACGGCCGATCGGGATTTGCTTGATCATCTCGCCCAGATCGCGCGTGAAGCCGCCGCCCGGGATTGCGCCGGGGGCAATCGCGTTGACACGAATGCCGCTCGGCGCCAGCACGCGCGCAAGTTCCTTCATGACCATGGTCATGCCGGCCTTCGATGCCGAGTAATGCGGCAGGTTGCGCGGCGTCTCGCGATGCTGCGACGTGATCAGCAGGATGCGGCCCTTGGTCTTGTGATCCTGCATGTGTTTGCCGACTTCGCGC
>CAIMEE010000007.1 GCA_903839865.1 Enhydrobacter aerosaccus
AGTTCCTTCATGACCATGGTCATGCCGGCCTTCGATGCCGAGTAATGCGGCAGGTTGCGCGGCGTCTCGCGATGCTGCGACGTGATCAGCAGGATGCGGCCCTTGGTCTTGTGATCCTGCATGTGTTTGCCGACTTCGCGCGCGAGAAAGAAGCCCGAGCGCAGGTTGATGGCTGTCATCGCATCCCACGTCGCCTCGCTCACCGTGAGGGGCGAATCCTCCTCGCGGCGCCGCGGGCTGGCGGCATGCACGAACAGCGAGATCGCGCCGAGCTTTTTGGTCGCGCCGTCGAGCAGAGCCCTCCAGCCGTCGGGCTTGGAGAGATCGGCGGCAAGGAAATCGATGCCGTCCTCGGCGGGCGGCGCCACGATATCGCTGCCGAGAACCTGCGCGCCCTCGGCGAGGAGTGCCTTGGCGATGCCGCGGCCGATGCCGCCCGCACAACCGGTGACGAGGGCGCGCTCGCCCTCGAGAAGTTTCATGCTCATGGCCGGCATGCTAGCAGGGTAACTCAAAGGGGAAAGAGGGTGGCGGCCAAAACCCGACTCGACGTGGCACTGGTGGAGCGAGGGCTTGCGGAGACGCGTGCCGCGGCGCAGCGCCTTGTGATGGCCGGGCTGGTCTTTTCGGGCGAAAGGAAGCTTGAAAAAGCGGGCCTCGGCATCGGACCCGAGACGGCGCTGGAAGTGCGCGGCCAACCGCATCCTTATGTCTCGCGCGGCGGGTTGAAGCTCGAGAAGGCGCTCGATCATTTTGCGATTCCGGTGGCGGGTCGGATTGCGCTCGATGTCGGCTCCTCGACGGGCGGTTTCACCGACTGCCTGCTGCAGCGCGGAGCGGCCAAGGTCTATGGCGTCGACGTCGGCACCAACCAGCTCGCCTGGAAACTGCGCTCCGATCCTCGGGTCGTCTCGATGGAGAAGACCAACATGCGCGCCGTCACGCGCGCCCAGATTCCCGAAGCGATCGACCTCGTCGTGTGTGACGCCTCGTTCATCGGCCTCGCGACCGTGTTGCCTGCAGCTTTGGCGCTGGCCGGACCCGGCGCGCATCTCGCCGCGCTGATCAAGCCGCAGTTCGAGGTCGGCAAGGGCCGGGTCGGCAAGGGCGGCATCGTGCGCGAGCCGGAGCTGCACAAGGAAGTCGTGGACACGGTCCAGGCGTGGCTGGGCGGGCAACCCGGCTGGACGGTGCTCGGCGTCACCGAAAGCCCGATCACGGGTGCGGAGGGCAACAAGGAGTTCCTGATCGGCGCACGCTTTAGCGAAAAGCGCGCGTGACCCTGAACTTGTTGTTGTCGGCCAGTGTCTCGAACGAGTCGAAGTTGGCCTTGAGCATCCGCTCGTAGGGCAGGCCACGGTTGGCCACCATGTAGAAGCGTCCGCCCGGGCGAAGTGCGCGCGAGGCGGCGTCGATTACCTGCTGACCCAATTCCGGGGTGGAGGCGCGGCCGGTGTGGAATGGCGGATTGCAAACGATCGCGTCGTACGTATGAGGCGGTGCTTCAGTCGTGAGGTCGAGCCAGTGGAAGGAGGCACGTTCATCGGTGATGTTCGTGCGCGCTGCGTCGATGGCCAGATGCTCGGCATCGATCAGGTCGATGTGCTGGATGCCGTCCGCGAGCAAGAGTGCCTCGCGGCTGAGATAACCCCAGCCGCAGCCGAAGTCTGCGACATGGCCCGACAGATCATCCGGCAGATGATTGGCCAGCAGGGCGGAGCCGTCGTCGATCCTGTCCCAGGCAAAGATGCCGGGCGTGCTGCGCCACGTGCTGTCGCTGACCGGCTGTAGCCCCGCGAGGCCGCGCCAGTAGGCCGGCGGCGTCTTCTCGCTCTTGGCGAGCCAGAACACGCGGCAATGGAACTTGGAGAGGGTCTCCACGGCACCGAGCGCCTTGGCGACATGCTTTTCGAGACTGGCGGCGCCATCGTCGTTGGCCCCGGCGCAGACCAGCGTGCCGCCGTCCTCCAACAATGCCCAAGCGCGGGCGACGTTGGCGAAGTTCTCCTCCTTGTGCTTGGTCAGCAGCACGACGCCGAGCGGCCATGAACCGTCCTCGATCCGGGGCGTCGCCTGCTTGAGCTTCAGGAAGGCCGGCCGGAACGACTGCTCGCAGGTGATATCGCCGAAGGGTGGATCCTCCGCGCGCAAGAAGAACGCCCGCCGTTCAGCGAGCGCTCCAGTTTCAAAAGCGTAGGCGAGAGCGCGGCTGGCCTGACTCAAGCAACCAGCCTCACGGCATCAAGACGGCGCGACCCATCACGAGACCCTTGCGGAGGTCCTGCAGCGCCGCGTCCGCGTCGTCGAGCTTGCGCTTGAAGACAGGCACCGGCTCGGCTTTGCCCGCCGTCACGATGTCCATCATCTCCTTCATCTCGGCGGGTGTGCCGGTGACGGAGCCCATGATCTGGTTGCCGGTGAAGGCGAACATCGGCAGTGGCACGGAGAAGGTGCCGCCGAACAGGCCGACCACGATCAGCCGGCCGCCGCGGCCGAGCGCGCGCCAGCCGAACTGCGCGGAGGCCTCGTTGCCCACGAAATCGATGGCGGCGGCGACGCCGGTGCCGCCCGTCAGCTCCAACAGCGTCTTGCGGGAATCCTTCTCGCGCGGATCGACAACGGCGCAGGCGCCATTCTTGAGGGCAAGCGCCCGCTTGTTCTCGTCGATGTCGGCCACGATTGGCTCACGGCCCAGCACCGCCTTGGCGAAGCGCACACCCATCAGGCCGACGCCGCCGGCTCCGATCACCAGGATCGGCTTGCCGCCATCGTGATCGACGGCTTTCTTCACCGCGCCGAAGGCAGTGATGCCCGAGCAGGCGTAGAGGCAGGCGAGCTCGACCGGCAGGTTGCCGTAGGGATAGAGATACTTGGCATGGGGCACGAGCACGTGGTCGGCGTAGCCGCCATCCTCGTTGACGCCCAGCGCATGCGGGGTGGGGCAGAGGTTCTCGCTGCCGCCCTGGCAGTACCAGCACTTGCCGCAGCCAATCCACGGATAGACCACCGCCTTGTCGCCCACCTTGGCGCCTTTGGAGTCGGGGCCGACGGCCACGACCTCGCCCACGATCTCGTGACCCATGGTGCGCGGCGGATTCATCGTCTTGGCGGTCGAGTATTTGTTGCCGCCGCCCATGTCGAAATAGCCTTCCCACAGATGAACGTCGCTGTGGCAGACGCCGGCGGCGGTGATGCGCACCAGCACCTCGGTGCCCTTGGGCGTGGGGTTGGCTTCCTCGACCTTCTGCAGAGGCTGGCCGAATTCGACGACCTTGTAGCTTTTCATTGGGCTGGCTCCCTTTTTCTTGAGCGGCGAGAATAGAGCTTTGTGCTAGAAGAACGGCAAGAAAAATCCGGGAGGAAGCAATGCTGAAACGTGGAATGGCTGCCGTGGCAGCCTTGGCGCTCGCCTCATCGGGGGCGGCCGCGCAGGAGACCGTGAAGATCGGCCTCGTGCTGCCGATGACCGGCCAGCAGGCCTCGACCGGGAAACAAATCGATGCCGCGGTAAAGCTTTACCAGGCGCAGCACGGCACCATGGTCGCGGGCAAGAAGATCGAGGTCATCCTGAAGGACGACACGACGGTGCCCGACGTGACCAAGCGTCTGGCAACCGAGCTCGTGACCAACGACAAGGTGGCCTTCCTCGCGGGCTTCGGCATCACGC
>CAIMEE010000008.1 GCA_903839865.1 Enhydrobacter aerosaccus
CGGCACCGCTCAACCATCCCAACGGCGCCACCGGCTATCGCGTCGAATATGGCGGCAAGTCGATCTGCTACATCACCGACACCGAGCACCGAGAGGGCGAGCGCGACCAGACCATCGTCGATCTGTGCCGCGGCGCCGACATCATGATCTACGATTGCAGCTACACCGACGAGGAGTACCCCCGCTACAAGGGCTGGGGCCATTCGACTTGGCAGGAAGGCGCGCGCATCGCCGATGCCGCGGGCGTCGGGACGCTTGCCATCTTCCATCACGATCCCAGCCACGACGATGCCTTCATGGACGACGTCGCGCGCAAGGCAGCCGAGCTTCGTCCCGGCAACGCGCCCAGCGGCCTGCCGCGAATCGTCGTGGCGCATGAAGGGCTGACGCTCGCACCTTAATATGCCCCAGTCGTTGTCCCTGCGCGGACGTTGGCGGCGGCTGAAGCTCGGCCTGCCGACCGTTCTCGGCTTCAAGCCCGGTGGCTGGTTCATCCCGCACCGCTATGCGCCGCTGTTGCCACCTCCTGGCGCTCAGCCGCCCTATCCCGCCATCGAAGCGCTGTTCGAGCATGGGCAGGCGGCGTTCACGGCGATGATTGATCTGCTCGACGCGCATGCTGCGGAGCTCGAGAGGCTGGGACCGCTGCTCGACCAGGCGTGGTTTCCCTCGCTCGATGCGGCGATGAGCTACGTGCTGGTACGCGAGCGCAAGCCGCGGCACATCATCGAGATCGGCTCCGGCCATTCGACGCGCGTGCTGGCCAAGGCCTCGGCGGGCCTGGGCGAGATCACGGCGATCGACCCCGCGCCACGCGCCGACATCGCGGGACTTCCCGGCGTTACCATCGTGCCGTCGACCCTGCAGGCGGCGCCCGCGTCCCTGTTCGACGCGATGCTGCCCGGGGACATGCTGTTCATCGACTCGAGTCACATCCTGATGCCCGGCAGCGACGTCGACTTCCTGTTCAACCGCGTGCTGCCACGCCTGCCCGCGGGCGCCCTGGTGCATATCCACGACATCTACCTGCCGTTCGACTATCCCGCGATGTGGGGCTGGCGGAACTACAACGAGCAGCAGGGCGTGGTGCCGCTGCTGACGTCCGGCGCATATACGCCGTTGTTTTCCAGCGTCTGGGCCGAGCGCCGGCTCACCGATCGGCTTGCCCGCTCGGTCGTGGCACGCCTCAAGCGGCCGGCCGATGCCCTGGCGGCCAGCCTCTGGCTCGAGAAGCGCTGATGCTCGCCCGACTGCGCGCCTTTCTGTTCGACGGGGGCGGAGCGGAAAATCTTCCCGAACGGGTGCGCGAGGCGATTCGGCTCCAACAGGAGCGCAGCGAGATCCTGATCGCCTGGGTCCAGCTCACCATCATCGCCCTGGTCGCGACAGTCTACGAGACGACCTCGATGCCGGGCGGCGTCGTGCAGTACGATTTCTCGTTCGAGACGCAGGTCTTCGCTGCTTACGGCGTGTTCTGCGTAGTACGTCTCGTGCTCGCCTATCGCCGCCTGATGCGTCCCTGGATGCTCTACATCTCGGTGGTCGCCGACATGGTACTGCTGATGGGCCTGATCTTCTCTTTTCCGCTAAAATACGCCCAGCCGGCCGCCTTCTACCTGAAGGTCCCGACGCTGCTGTATGTGTTCCTGTTCATCGCGCTGCGGGCCTTGCGCTTCGAGGCGCGCTTCGTGCTGTTCACGGGGTTCGTCGCGATCGTGGGATGGGTCGCGCTCATTCTGTACGTGTTGAGCGGCAAGGGCGGCCCCGAAGATGTCCGCACCGACGACTTCGTCGAGTATATGACGTCGAACGTGCTGCTGGTGCATGCCGAGGTCGACAAGATCATCGCCATCGCGCTCACGACGATCGTGCTCGCCGTTGCCATCGCCCGCGCGCGTCATCTGCTCACCCGCGCCGTCACCGAGAGTGCGGCGGCGCGCGATCTCTCGCGCTTCTTCGATCCCGACGTGGCCGACCGTATCCGCTCGGCGCACATTTCGATCAAGGCGGGCGAAGGGGAGCTGCGCGACGTCACCATCCTGACCGTCGACCTGCGCGGGTTCACGCGGCTGTCGACCGAACTGGCGCCGGACCAGATCATGAAGCTGCTGCAGGACTATCAGGGCCGCATCTGTCCGCTGATCGTCGGCAACGGCGGCAGCATCGACAAATTCCTGGGCGACGGCATCCTGGCCTCGTTCGGCGCGGTCACGCCGTCGGCTACCCCGGCAGCCGACGCCATGCGCGCGGCCGATGCGGTCCTCGAGGCTGCCGACCGCTGGATCGCGGAGCGGCAGGCGGCGGGCCTGGCACCCCTCACGATCGGCATGGGCCTCGCCGCCGGACGGGTGGTTTTTGGCGCCGTGGGCGACGGCGAACGGCTTGAATTTACAGTGATCGGCGACGCTGTGAATTTCGCGGCCAAGCTGGAGAAGCACAATAAGGACGAAAAAACACGGGCGCTGACCGACGGCAAAACCTATGCGCTGGCCGAGCAACAGGGCTACACTCCGATCCGGGAGCGCGAGCGTCGGCCGGGACGGCGTGTGGGTGGTGTACCCGAACCGGTCGATATTGTGGTGCTTGGCGCTTAAATGCGGCGGTGCCGTTGCCTTGCCCTTTCCATAATCGGGGCTTATGTAATTTCGATGCGAGGCCATCGTGGGCAATAACTACGACATCATTCTGATCGGGCTGGTCGCGGTTTTCCTGATCCTGCGACTGCGCGCCGTTCTCGGCAAACGCACCGGCAACGAGCCGCCGCCGGCGCGCGATCCGTTCACACCCCCGGCGCCGCCCACCGCGCAGCCGCGACTGGGCGATGCGCCCGGCGGCAACGACAATGTCGTTCCGCTGCCCACGGCAAACAATCCATCCCCGCGCACGTCGCAGCCGACCAGCGGCCCCGGCGGTATTCGCGCCACAGTGATGCCGACGGCTGCGGCGGGCGTGGCCGCTATCCGCACCGCCGATCCGACATTCGAGCCGATCCCCTTCACCGGCGGTGCCCGTGCCGCCTTCAGCACCATCGTCGAGGCCTTCGCACGCGGCGATTCCGCGGCATTGCGGCCGCTGCTCGATGCCCCGACCTTCGCAAGCTTCGACCAGGAGATCCGTGCGCGCGCCGGCCGGCGCGAGAAGCACGAGACGACGTTGATCGGTTTCGAGGCATCCGACGTCTCCGCCGCCGAACTGCAGGGCGACGACGCGCTCGTCACGGTCCGCTTCATCAGCGAGCAGATCCAAGTCACGCGCGATGCCGAGGGACAGATCGTCGACGGCAATCCGAACGAAGTCGTGAAAGCGGTGGATTTGTGGACGTTCCGGCGCAATACGAAGTCGAGCGATCCCAACTGGGTTCTGACCAAAACCGAGAGCGAAGGCTGAGGGGAGACAAGCCGGGAATGCGCCGTCTCTTCCCGTTCGGCAGCGCTGCCTTGCTTGCAGCCGCCAGCCTTCTGTCTGCGTGCGCCGGCACCACACCGGCCGATCCGGCGGCGAACGTCGCGATGGAGCCGACGTCGTTCAAGGATATTCCCGGCTGGGCCGACGATCGGCAGAGCGATGCCCTCGGCGCCTTCCGGCGGTCCTGCCCCAAGCTCGTCGCTGGCAGCGATACCAAGATCTCGACCGACGGCGGCGTGAAGCTCGTCACCGTCGCGGAGTGGAGGGCGATCTGCGATTCCGCCAGCGCGATCAAGGACGGCGACAACGGCGGCGCGAAGCGCTTCTTCGAAGAGAATTTCCGGCCGCTCGTCGTCAAGGTGCCCGGCAATTTCACCGGCTACTTCGAGCCCGAGCTGCGCGGCAGCCGCGCACCGTCCCGGATCTTCACCGTGCCGGTCTATCGCCGGCCGGCCGACCTCACGGATCAGCCTTACCTTTCGCGCGCAGAGATCGAGCAAGGCGCGCTCAAGGGCAAGGGTCTGGAGGTCGCCTACGTGCAGGATCCGGTGGCACTCTTCGAAGTGCAGGTTCAGGGCAGTGGCCGCGTGCATCTCGCCGAGGGCGGGACCTTGAGCCTCGGCTTCGATGGATCGAACAATCGGCCCTACACCGCAATCGGCAATACGTTGGTCGAGATGGGTGTCCTGCAGAAGGACAAGGTCACCTGGCCCGCCATCCGCGACTGGCTGAAGCGCAATCCGGTCAAGGGCCGCGATGTCATGCGCAAGAACGAGCGCTACATCTTCTTCAAGGACACGAAGTCGGCCGCCGCGACGGGTTCGGAGGGCGTGCCCCTGACCGCGCAGCGCAGCCTGGCCGTCGACACGATGTACACGCCGTACGGGACGCCGATCTGGATCGAGACCACCCGCCCCGTCACCGGCAAGCCCAACGCGACCGAAGTCTACCGGCACCTGATGGTGGCGCAGGACAGTGGCACCGCGATCAAGGGACCGGCGCGCGGCGACGTCTTCTTCGGCAATACGCCCCAGGCCGCCGACTGGGCGGGCCGCATGGTGGGCACCGGCCGCGCGATCGTCCTGGTCCCGAATCGCAGTTAATCAGTTGGGTGCGGCCGCCGGTGCGCCGTCGGTCGGCATCCCCGCCATATAGCGGTAGAGCGCCGTCAGCCGGTTGATGTACGGCGACGCGCTGCGCACGGCGATGAAGTCCGAGCCCTCACCGACGCCGATCGTCTGGTAGTAGCCCCATTCGCTTGGGCCATGCCGCTCGATGAATGTGGCCGACCGCAGCGCATGCGCCTCGAAGATCGTGAACAGGGAGTATTTGATCGGCGTCAGGTTCTCGGTCGAAAGCTCGACCTTGTCGGCCGTGCGTTTGCGCACCGTCAGGTGATGAAGGGTGCGTCCCGTCCGTGGGTCGATCTCGTAGTAATAGAACTCCCGGCCGGCGACGAAGTCTTCCGGCTTGAGGTCGGGATGGGTGTAGGTGACGGCCGGACCATCGGTGAAGCCCGCCTGGGTGACGAACGGCTCCCATGCCTGATGCATTGTCGACCAGAACCGGATCGACTTGTACTGCGAGAGCGCGCCGTAGCGCGTAAGCAGATCGTCGAGCGACGGCGCGTGGAGGACGGCGGCGAGCGCTGTCGCCAGGCGCGTGCGGCCCTCCGTCCAATGGAGGCACGGAGCCAGCTGCCACGCCGAATTGTTGAGGTCGTCTTCGGTCCAGCTCGCGATTACGGGCTGGCCACCCGGCGTCGCATAAGCCGGGTGAGGTGGTCCGTCGCACGGGGGCCGCATGGCAAAGCCCTGGAACGGCGATTGCGCCCAGGCCGCAGAGGCCGAAAGGAGGGTCAGCAGGGCAAGGAAAAGGGACCGGTTCACTAGATTTATAATGCCACGGGAGGGTGAATGTTGCTTCCCCCTCCCGAGCATGTTGCCGCGATTCAGCAGGTCTGCAGATCAAACCTGTCGAGGTTCATCACCTTGCTCCAGGCCGCCACGAAATCGTCGACGAACTTCTTCTTCGCATCGCTCGCGGCATAGACCTCTGCCAGCGCCCGCATCTCTGCGTGCGAGCCGAAGATCAGGTCGACGCGCGTGCCGGTCCATTTGACCTGTTTGGTCGTGCGGCCGTGACCTTCGTAGGCGTTGTTCCCGGCAGGCTTCCACTCGATGCCCATGTCGAGCAAATTGACGAAGAAGTCGTTGCTGAGCGTCTCCGGCCTGTTTGTGAAGACACCATGCCTGGAGTTTCCGGCATTGGCGCCCAGTACGCGCAAGCCTCCAACCAGTACCGTCATCTCCGGCGCGGTGAGCTTCAATAGTTGGGCGCGATCGACCAGGGCTTCTTCGGGCGACATGAATCGCCGCCCGGCGAGGTAGTTGCGGAAGCCGTCGGCACGCGGTTCGAGGGCAGCGAAGGAATGCGCGTCGGTCTGATCTTCCGACGCATCCATTCGACCGGGCGTGAAAGGAACCTTCACCTCGACGCCGGCGTCCTTGGCCGCCTTCTCGACCGCCGCGGCACCGCCCAGCACGATCAGGTCCGCCAGCGACACCTTCTTGCCACCGGTCTGGAACGCTGCCTGTATCGCCTCGAGCTTGCCGAGCACCGTCTTCAAGTCCGCGGGATTGTTGACCGCCCAATCTTTCTGCGGCGAGAGGCGAACGCGCGCGCCGTTGGCGCCGCCACGCTTGTCGGAACCGCGGAACGTCGAGGCCGAGGCCCACGCCGCCGAGACCAGCTGCGAGATGGTGAGGCCGGAAGCCATGATCTTGGCCTTCAACGCCACGACGTCGGCATCGCCGATCACGGCATGGTCGAGCTTGGGAATCGGGTCCTGCCAGATCAGCGTTTCCTTGGGCACGAGCGGACCGAGGTAGCGCTGGAGGGGGCCCATGTCGCGATGCGTGAGCTTGTACCAGGCGCGAGCGAAGGCGTCGGCGAACTGGTCGGGGTGCTCGTGGAAGCGGCGCGAGATCTTCGCGTAGGCAGGATCGAAACGCAGCGCGAGATCGCTCGTCAACATGGTCGGCACATGCTTCTTCGACGGATCGAACGCGTCGGGGATGGTGGCTTCGGCATTCTTTGCCGTCCACTGCTTGGCACCTGCGGGACTCTTCGTGAGCTCCCACTCGAACTTGAACAGGTGCTCGAAGAAATCGTTGCTCCACTTGGTCGGCGTGCGCGTCCAGGTGACTTCCGGACCGCCGGTGATGGCGTCTTTGCCGAACCCGGTTCCGTACTTGCTCCTCCAGCCCAGGCCCTGGTCCTCGATGGCGCCGCCTTCCGGTTCCACGCCGACGAGCGACGGATCTCCCGCGCCGTGGGTCTTGCCGAAGGTGTGGCCGCCGGCGATCAGCGCGACCGTTTCTTCGTCGTTCATCGCCATGCGGGCGAAGGTCTCGCGGATGTCGCGCGCCGACGCGACCGGATCGGGATTGCCGTTCGGGCCTTCGGGATTGACGTAGATCAGACCCATCTGCACGGCGCCCAGCGGATCGGCCAGCTCGCGCTCGCCGCTATAGCGTTCGTCGCCAAGCCACGTGCCTTCGGGACCCCAATAGAGCTCTTCTGGCTCCCAGGTATCGGCACGGCCGCCGGCGAAGCCGAAGGTCTTGAAGCCCATCGACTCGAGCGCGACGTTGCCGACGAGAACATAGAGATCGGCCCAGGAGATCTTGGTGCCGTATTTCTGTTTGATTGGCCAGAGGAGGCGTCGCGCCTTGTCGAGATTGGTATTGTCGGGCCAGCTGTTCAGGGGCGCGAAGCGCTGCTGTCCGCCGCCCGCTCCGCCGCGGCCATCGGCGATACGGTAGGTGCCGGCGCTATGCCAGGCCAGCCGAATGAACAGACCGCCGTAGTGGCCGAAGTCGGCCGGCCACCAGTCCTGCGAGTCGGTCATGAGAGCGTGCAGATCTTTGATCACCGCATCGAGTTCGAGGCTCTTGAATTCCGTTGCGTAGTCGAAGGAGTCGCCCATCGGATTGGCCGACGGCGAATGCTGCTGCAGGACTTTCAGGTTCAACCGGTCGGGCCACCATTGCTGGTTGTTGGGCCCTGAGGGACGCTTGCCGTTCGAAAACGGGCACTTGCTGTCGCCGTCCATATCGCTCTCCTCTGATTTCGGTTGCGTCTGCTCCCTTACATATAGATTAGAATAATTCTAAACAAGAGCCAGGTGCTCTTTTTTGCGCTGCCTAAAGCGTAAGATTGAAGGCGATCGAGATGCGCTCGGCGGTGCCGCGATAGGGGCGGACCTGGTGCATGATCCACGAGGGGAACATCACCAGCCGACCAGCCTTGGGGGACATTTTCTCAGTCGAGGACAGGCTGCGCGGCAGGGCCATGCGCAGGTGCGGCGCCAGCATCGTGGGGATCGGCCCCCGTGGATCCATGAATTCGAGCTCGCCGCCCAGCGTGGGGTCGGCGTCGATCCCACCGTCGTCGACGTAGTAGACGCCCGACCAATAGGCGCCGCGGTGGCAATGGTACTCGTTGCCATGGCCGGTACGGTTGATGTTGGCCCACATGTTGGCGGTCCAGGTCACGGCGAAGAAGCCGGGATGCGGTCCCTGGCCGGAGTTGCCTTCGGCATCGGTCGTCATACGATTGGCGACGTTGCGCCCGATCGCCAGCAGCTTGATCGCAGGCGCCCCGCCCCATTTGTCCATGTCCCAGCTCGACTGGTAGCCGCCGTTGTTGGAGTGGAGGGTCGTCGGGTGGGTCTTTTCGCGCTGTTCGATCACCCGCCGAAGGTCGGCGTTCAGGGGTGCCGCGTTGGGCACCTCGTAAATGACGAGGGGGGTCGCGAAGATCGAAACGATCTCGGGGGCGGGAGCGGGGGCGGGCGTCGTCACCGGGGCAAACTACAGCGGCGCTTGGCAGGGCGGCAATTGCGGCGTTTATTTTAACAGGAGGAATTCTAAACAAGCCCCGTTGCACGGCATTTTTGCGGCTGCCATGGTGACCGAGTGTCCACATCCCCTTCCCGCCCGCATCGCGTCGCGCTGTTCGTTACCTGCCTGGTCGACTTGTTCCGGCCGTCGGTCGGTTTCGCCGCCATAAAACTCCTGGAAGACGCAGGCTGCACGGTTGAAGTCCCACCGCTGCAGGTCTGCTGCGGCCAGCCGGCCTACAATTCGGGCGACCGACAGACAACCAAAGCCATTGCGACCCAGGTCATCGACGCCTTCGAGGGCTACGAGGCCGTCGTGGCGCCATCGGGCTCCTGCGGCGGGATGCTGTCCCATCACTATCCCGGCCTGTTCGACGACGATCCGGCGATGAAGCTCCGGGCAGAAAACCTCGCCGGGCGCAGTTACGAGCTGATGGCGTTCCTGGTCGACGTGCTGGGGGTCGAAAAGGTGGCCGCCCGATACGACGGCACCGTCACCTATCACGATTCCTGCTCGGGCCTGCGCGAACTGGGCGTGAAGGCGCAGCCCCGGCGGCTGCTCGGATCGGTCGAGGGACTTCGCATCAGCGAGATGAAGACACCCGAGGTTTGCTGCGGTTTCGGTGGCACCTTCTGCGTGAAATATCCTGAAATATCGAATGCCATGGTGAGCGAGAAATCGGCCGATATTGCCGCGACCGGCGCGGGCACCTTGTTGGCTGGCGACCTCGGCTGCCTGATGAACATGGCCGGCAAGCTGCAGCGCGAAGGCAGCCCTGTGCAGGTGCGGCATGTGGCTGAAGTGTTGGCCGACATGGGCTCGATTGCGCCGATTGGCGAACCTGAGCCGGTGAAAAGCTGATGGAATCCACGGCCCACGATTTCAAGCGCAACGTCGATGGTGCTCTGGCGAACCCCAATCTCCAGGACTCGCTGGCCATGCTCAAGGTCGGCTTCTCCGAACGCAGGCGCCTCGCGGCCGAGCGGCTACCGGAGTTCGAGGCGCTGCGCGACCGGGCGCGCGACATCAAGAACCATGCGCTCGCCAACCTCGATTTTTATCTCGAGGAGTTCGAACGCAAGGTGATCGGCCTGGGCGGTCACGTCCATTGGGCACCCACGGCGGCCGACGCGCGGCGCATCATCACCGACCTCTGCAAGAGCGTGGATGCCCGGACCGTTGCCAAGTCGAAATCGATGGTGGCGGAGGAGATCGCGCTCAACGAGCATCTGGAGAAGGCGGGCATTGCGCCGATCGAGACCGATCTCGGGGACTACATCATTCAGCTGCGCAACGAGCCGCCCAGCCACATCATCGCGCCTGCCGTCCACCTCACCAAGGACCAGGTCGCCGATACCTTCCTCGAGCATCACGGCCCGCTGGGCTTCACCAAGCGCCTGACCGAACGCAACGATCTGGTGGCCGAAGCGCGCTACGTGCTGCGCCAGAAATTCCTCGATGCCGATGTCGGCCTGACCGGCGCCAATTTCCTGGTCGCCGAGACCGGCTCGTCGATGCTCGTCACGAACGAGGGCAACGCGGACCTTTCGAACACGCTGCCCAAGATGCACATCGTGCTGGCCACGATCGAGAAGGTGATCCCGACGCTCGAGGATGCAGCCGTGCTGCTGCGCGTGCTGGCACGCTCGGCGACGGGCCAGGAATCCTCGGCCTACACGACGCTCAACACCGGGCCCAAGCGCGCCGGCGATCTCGACGGGCCGTCGGCCTATCACGTCGTCATTCTCGACAATGGCCGCTCCTCGGTACTCGGCACCGAGATGCAGGAGATTCTGCGCTGCATCCGGTGCGGCGCCTGCATGAACCACTGCCCGGTCTATGGCGCGATCGGCGGTCATGCCTATGGCTGGGTCTATCCCGGCCCGATCGGCGCGGTGCTGACGCCGCAGCTGATCGGTGTCGAGGAAGCGGGCAACCTGCCGAACGCGTCGACCTTCTGCGGGCGCTGCGAAAGCGTCTGCCCGGTGCGCATTCCGTTGCCCAAGCTGATGCGCCATTGGCGCGAACGCGAGTTCGAGCGACACCTCACGCCCAAGGCCGTACGCCAGGGTCTCGCCCTCTGGAGCTTCCTCGCGCGCCGGCCGAAGCTTTACCGGCGCCTGACCGGGCTCGCCAATCGGGCGCTGTCGCTGTTCGGCAGGGCGCAAGGCCGTTACGACGCGCTGCCGTTGGCGGGTGGCTGGACGCGCTTCCGCGATTTTCCCGCGCCTCAGGCCGGCGGGACGTTCCATGCGCAGTGGGCGAGACACGGCGGAACACGGACCCGGCCATGAGCGACAATCCAGGCAGCGCGCGATCACAGATCCTCGACGGCATTCGCCGGTCGCTGCAGCGCGGAGCGCTCACGGGTGAGGCGCGCCATGCGGTCGAAGGGCGGCTGGCCGTGCCGCCGCGTGGGCCCGACGTGGCGCGTGCGCGACTGGCTCAACCGGAAAAGATCGCGCTCTTCTGCCAATGGGCGGAGACCAACAACGCCACCGTCGCGCGCGTGGCCGCGGGCGATGTCGCCGGCGAGGTTACGGCCTATCTTGCGCGCAACAACCTGCCGGCGCGCGCCGTGATGGCGCCGTCGCCCCTGCTCGACGGGTACGATTGGGAAAGCCAGAAAATGCTTTCCGTGCGGCGCGGCCGCGGCGAGGGCAGCGACCAGGTGTCGATCACGGGGGCGTTCGCCGCCATCGCCGAGACCGGCACGTTGGTGATGGCGTCGGGGCCCGATCATCCCGTGACGCTCAACCTGCTGCCCGACACGCATATCGTCGTGCTGCGCGAGGCCGATATCGTCGGCGGCTACGAGGATGTGTGGACGCGCCTGCGCGAGCGCTACGGGAAGAACCTGATGCCACGCACGGTGAACACCATCACCGGCCCGTCACGCACCGGCGACATCGAGCAGGCCATGGAACTGGGTGCGCACGGACCGCGGCGCATGCACATCGTGGTGGTGCGGGAATGACGGCCGCCGGCGGCGCCTCCCCTTCCAATCACAAGGGAGAGTTACGCGTCGTCGGCACGAGCGTCACGCGCGAGGTCGAGCTGCTGCTGGAGCGCGTGGCGTCCTCGCTGGGCAAGCGCCCGCCGCGTGTCCTTCAGGTGGGCTCACGCTCGCTGGTGTCGGACCGCAACGAGCGCAATTGGCGCAGTCTGGTGACGAAGCGGTTCGGCGAGCGGTCGGCGTTCATTGGTATCGATCTTCTCGAGGGCAGCAACGTCGATAGCGTGCTCGATATCTGCTGCCCGCCCAAGGAGCTCAAGGCGAAGCTGGGCGAGGAGCCATTCGACCTTGCGATCTGCTGTCATGTTCTGGAGCACACACGCGACCCGATGCGCGCCGCGCGCAACATCGAGAGCGTGCTGCGGCCGGGCGGCATTGCCTTCATCGCCACGCCGTGGTCGCAAGCGTTCCACGCCACGCCCGACGATTACTGGCGCTTTTCGGTGCGCGGCCTGATGTTGCTGTTCGAGGGGCTCGGGATCCAGTCGTCGTTCTACAGCGGCGGCGATGTCGGCCTGGACGTCGCTTACAGGGTGGAGCGCGACGGCGCTCCCGAACTCGACTCCCGTGCGGGGGCCGTGGAGCAGGGCTTGTTCCAGCTCGTTCTCGACCATGAGGACAATCGCGCTGTGCTGGCGCGGCAGGCGACCGAGCGCCTGCCCGTGTCGCGAACCTACATGCCCACGCTGTTCGTCAACGTGGTGGGGCGCAAGGCATCGTAGAAGGGACGAATGAAGGCCCCGCCCCTCACTGAAGCGGTACGGGACGCACAAAAGAAAAGAGCGGGCTTCCGCCCGCTCTTTCCATTTCGCTCAGGTCTGTGAAGACTAGAAGCGGAAGTCCATGCCAAGCAGGGCAGCCCAAGACTGGGCGGCGACCGCGTTGGTCGGTCCCTGCAGGTTGTTGTAGATGAGACCGCCCATCATCTTGACGCCCGGTCCGATCGCGTAGTTGGCACCAATTTCGACCTTGGTCGCCGTTTCGCCGCCGAACTGGAGAGCACCAGCCTGCGGGTTGTTGCCGAAAGCTACGCGCTGATCGGTCGCGACAGTAGCAGCGCAAGCACTGGTACCGGACGCGCAGTTCGTGATCGTCACCGAACCGTTGCCGTTGGTGTTGTACGACTGAGCCCAACCAGCCGACAGCTGCCACGGGCCGGTCTCGTACATGAGAGCCAGCGCAAACTTGCGCGTGTCGTTGTCTACGCCGGTGTAGTAATTCGAGCCCATGCCGTTGTTGTCCCAGCCGTAGGAACCACCCAGGGTGAACCCTGCGTAGCTGCCCTGAAGGCCGAACACCATCTGCTTCCAGGAGGCGAGGTTGGCACCGGTTGCCTGGTTAGCAGCACCCGCGAGTGGCTGATAACCCGGAACGAAGGTCATGTACGAGTAAGCGGCGTAAGCGGCCACCGAGACGTCACCGAACTTGTTCAGGTAGTTGGCGCCGATGGACAGGGCGTCCTGCCACGAGTAGTCGTTCGTGGGGCAGCCGTTGGCCGTCGTGGCATCGTTGAAGCCGCAAACGCCACCGGTGTTCGCATTGGGACCTGCGCCCATAGCCTGACCACCAGTAGCGCTGGAGTTCAGGTTGATCTTCGGCGCGTAGCCAACACCAACCTGCAAGCCGGCGAAGCGCGGCGTGTAGTAGTTGATGCGGTTCACGTCCTGGTACTGAGCGTCGATCGCCTGGGCCGAGATACCGAACGCCGCCTTGTTGTTGGCGTTGGCATTCGGGTTGGTCCAGGAGAACGACGAGTTGTGCTGGAAGAAGCCGAAGCCGAGCAGGGCCGACGGCGCGCCGTAGTACATGATGTAGGCGGCGTCATCCTTCGCACCGAACTCAACGCGGCCCCAGTCGCCGAAGGCGAACAAGTAGGCTTCGTCGATCGTACGGGCCGAAGAGCCAGCAACCAAACCAGAAGTCGCGCCGTTGGTGTTAGTGGCGGGGTTCCAGGCTTCAAGCTCGACGCGGACACCGATCGTGGTGCCGTTGTCCATCTTCGACTGGCCGATGAAATGAATTTCACCTTCCTGGATGAACTGGACGCCCTTGAACTGCACCGAGGTGCCGTTCGTCGCGTAGGTGCCTTCAATACCGCCGGCAAGTGCGTAGAACTGGTAATAGCCACCGACACCCATCTTGATGGGGTCGGCTGCCATGGCGGGGGCGGCCATGAGACCACCAACGGCCAGGGCGGTCGAGCCTAGCAAAAGCTTTTTCATCATTCTCCCTCTCATTGATCAGAGACTGGTACGTACCTTAAGGCCTTGTCCGAACCGGCGACCGCGGTGCCCTCAACCAAAGAGCACTTGCTACCCCGCCAATTCGACTGAGGGATAAAACACGCGGGGAAAAGCCGGGTCAAGAAATGGTCACGGGACCATCGGATTCTCTCCGCACCTGTGGCGGGTTTGTCACATTTTCCCCGCCCCCTCGGCATCGCCATGGCACATCTAGTTGTTCTGCACTCCACCAAGATTAGTATTTATAAAAAACCTAGATGGTTGCCAAAAGAGACTAAATAGATTTGCCTTTATTCCACCGCTTGCAGTGCTCTTGGCGTCCGCTTATGGTCCGCCCGCCGCGCTTTTGCGCCGCCGCCGGTTGATCTTGTATAGGGTCCAATGAACGCCATCGACAAGCAAAGCAAGAGCCCGCGACGGTCGTTTGGTATTCGCCCCACCCTGGCGGTCCTGGCCATGGCCAGCCTCGCGGGGTGCGGTGGAGACACGAGTGCGGTCAAGGAACGCGACTACAGCGGCGGTCGCGAGGCCAAACAGCAGGCAGGCCAAGGCCTTGGTGGCCAGAACCGGGAGACCGGCAGCCTTTTCGGGCCCGGCGGGTTGTTCGGCGCCAAGAATACCGACAAGGGCGATGGCGGCACCGGCGTGGCGGTCAACGCCTACCTGTGGCGCGCCAGCCTCGACACGATCAATTTCATCCCGCTGGTCTCGGCCGATCCGTTCGGCGGCGTGATCATCACCGACTGGTACACGCCGTCCGAGGCGCCGACCGAGCGCATGAAGGTCCAGGTCACCATCCTCGACCGCGAGCTGCGTGCCGACGGCGTGCGCGTTGCCGTGTTCAAGCAGCAGACCAATGCCAAGGCCGGCGGCTGGGTCGACGCGCCGGTCGATCCGCATACCAATACCGACATCGAGAACGCGATCCTCACGCGCGCCCGCCAGCTTCGCATCGCCCAGGGTGGCACCTGAGGGCGGCGCCTGAAGTCTCGTCGAATACTTGACTTGAGGGGCCGCAGCTTGCACTCGCTGCGGCCTCTGTCGTTTTGGGAGTCCTTCCGTGTCGTCGTCGTCCCCCGCGTCCGAACCCAAGCGCTATAACTTCCGCGAGACCGAAGCCAAGTGGCAGAAGGTCTGGGACGGACGCGAGACCTTTCGCGCCGTCATGGATAAGAGCCGGCCGAAATACTACGTGCTCGAGATGTTTCCCTATCCGTCGGGACGCATCCACATGGGCCACGTGCGCAACTACACGCAGGGCGACGTGATCGCGCGCTACAAGCGCGCCAAGGGCTTCAATGTGCTGCATCCGATGGGCTGGGATGCGTTCGGCCTGCCGGCCGAGAATGCCGCGATCGAGAAGAAGACCCATCCCAAGACCTGGACCTACGCCAACATCGCCACGATGAAGGCGCAGCTGAAGTCGATGGGCCTGTCGCTCGACTGGAGCCGCGAGCTTGCCACCTGCGATCCGAGTTACTACCGGCACGAGCAGAAGATGTTCCTCGATTTCTGGAAAGCCGGCCTCGCCTATCGGCGCGAAGCCTGGGTCAATTGGGATCCCGTCGACAACACCGTGCTGGCCAACGAGCAGGTGATCGACGGCAAGGGCTGGCGCACCGGCGCCACCGTCGAGCGCCGCAAGCTGACGCAGTGGAACCTCAAGATCACGACCTTCGCAGACGAATTGCTGAGCCGTCTCGACACGCTCGACCGCTGGCCGGAGAAGGTGCGCCTGATGCAGGCGAACTGGATCGGCAAGAGCCGCGGCGCGCGCCTGTCGTTCGAGCTGACCGATGCGTCCGGTGCCGATCGCGGCAAGCTCGAAATCTTCACGACGCGGCCGGACACGCTGTTCGGCGCTTCGTTCATGGCGCTGTCGCCCGAGCATCCGATCACCGCCGAGCTCGCCGCGAAGGATCCCGGCCTGCAACGCTTCATCGCCGAGTGCCGCAAGACCGGCACCGCCGCGGCCGAAGTCGAGACCGCCGAGAAGCAGGGCTACAAGCTGCCGTTGCTGGCCAAGCACCCGCTGGTGCCGGGCCGCACCATGCCGGTCTACGCCGCCAACTTCGTGCTGATGGAATACGGCACCGGCGCGATCTTCGGCTGCCCCGCGCACGACGAGCGCGACCACGAGTTCGCGATCAAATACGGCCTGCCGATTCTCCAGGTAGTTGCGCCCGCCAACGCCAAGGAAAAGATCGACGTGCAGGCTGCGCCGTTCGTCGAGGACGGCGTGATCGTGAACTCCGAGTTCCTGAACGGGCTCGAGGTCGAGGACGCCAAGGCGAAAGCGATCGCGCGGCTCGAGGAGATGAAGGTCGGCACCGGCACGACGCAATACCGGTTGCGCGACTGGCTGGTGTCGCGGCAGCGCTACTGGGGCTGCCCGATTCCCGCGATCCATTGCGAGAAGTGCGGCGTGC
>CAIMEE010000009.1 GCA_903839865.1 Enhydrobacter aerosaccus
AGAAGGATCGCTTCCGGCAATGGCGGTTCGGTTCGATAGTCACCCCAGGAAACGCGTGCTTCGATCGACGTCACATCCGGATCGAGCAACACCGTCAGCCCAACGGACGACGGAAGAAAACGCCGACGCGCGTTGGGGGCTTCAGGCTCCTCGTTGTCGGTCGCGGCGCCGCCGGCACCATCGGCGTCCGGCTCCTCAACGTCGATTTCCATCTCTTCCTGGGCGGACGGATCGCTCTCGTCATCATCCCCGTCCAGGGCGAGCGCATCCTCTGCAGGCGCGATAAATCCGGCCAGATACCAGCGTGCCGGGCTTTCGTTCAGGCGCTCGCTGGCAAGATCGGCGTCCTGCGGCCCCGGGCCGATGAGGTCGCGACGAAAGACGTCCACGATGTGGGCGCGAATATCGACTGAGTTCGTCATGACCGCCCAAGCCCCTCTGAGATAAACAGTTCTCCAAGGACCTTTTCGAGCCACTTGGTAGTGTAGGCCAATTTCAAGGCCTCTTTAGGCCGATGCCCTGCATCGTCGAGCAGCGCTTCCAGAGCGATCAGCCGATCTTTGAGCCCAAGCCGAACGCCGAAACGCATACTGGCATTGTCCGGCCCGCACAGAACCCAAACGTCGCTTCGCGTCAGCGCATGCGCCCACAAAGACCGCTCGCCGACGTCCAGCGCGATGTCGGGCGCTCGAATGGCCACGACGGCGCGCTGCGCATCCTCCACTGGATGGACCGCCTTGAGCGACGCCACGAGCTGCACGGCATCGATCTGCAACTCCGCCCTTCGGCGCTGAAAGCCGGTCTGCGTCTCTGTCACGCAATCCTCGACCGTCTCGACGCTGTAGCCGTTCGAAAGCGCGCGCCAGGATCCGACCCGGAAGCACTCCAGGATGGCGTTGGTATCGATGAGGACGGGTCCCTGGTGGCGAGCCATTGGACCTCACAGCTCGACAGGGGACGAAACCCCATGCGTCGTGAAGAGGTCAGCCAGATCGTCAACTGTCAGGTCCAGTAGCGCACCGGCCCGACGCGCCGAAACGCGGCCTTCGTCGACGGCGAGGCCGATGACTTCCATGAACGGTTTCGAGAACAGCGGCGGCAGCGCCGCCGGCACAGCGTCACGTCCATTGTTGCGGAGTGCCGCATCTGGAACCGCACGCGCGGTTGCTGGCTTCAGCCTGTCCAGGGCGACGAGCCGCCATTTGAGAGCGGAGGCCGTGACCTGAAGCTCATTCGCAACAGTGTTCAAGCGACTAGCGAGATCGCCGACGCCGATCGCCGACCAATCGCCATACCGATCGAGCACCGGCGTTGGCATCAGAACCGCCGACGCGAAATTGTTGGCCAGTTGCTCCACGCGATTGCCGCCAGTCTCCCGCGCCTCCTCGGAATGCTCGGGCGGCATCGCATCCCACGTGAGGATATGAAAAAGCTCGTGCGCCAGGTCGAAGTGACGTCGCCCCTCGACCTCGTGCCGATTGATCACCACCACATCGAGTTCCGGCAGGCGGCAGGCCGCACCGGAAATGCCCTGAAACGCATCCA
>CAIMEE010000010.1 GCA_903839865.1 Enhydrobacter aerosaccus
CGAATAGTGCGCGTCCTCGGGATTGACGCCCGCGGTCATCACGCCCCCGGTCGCCATGATCTTCACCAGATCCGATCCGGCATGGACCTGCTCGCGCACCGCCTTCACCACCTCGTCGACACCGTCGGCGATACGGCCGGTGCGGTTGCCGTGACCGCCGGTCATGCAGATCATGCGGCCGGCGCAGCGCATCGTCGGTCCGAGGAAGCGGCCCGCGTTGTAGGCGTCGCGGATCGCGAACTCGATATAGTCGCGGCCGCCGCAATCGCGCACGGCGGTGACGCCGCCCTCGAGCGTATTGCGCATGAACTCCATGCCGCGCACCGTGAGCTGCGCGGGGCTCATGCGGTCGGAGACCGCGCCCGGATTGCCTTCGGCGCCCGACAGCGAATGGACGTGGCAGTCAATGATGCCGGGAATCAGCGTGCCACCGGCCGTGTCGACCTTGGCGCCGGCGAAGCCCGCGAACTCGCCCACCGACGCGATCTTCTTGACCTTGCCGCCCTCTTCGAGGACCGCCTGGCCGTCGAGCACTTTCTCGCCGTCAAACACGCGACCGCCGACATACAACGTGGCCATAACCAGAAACTCCCTCGTCACATTCCTGCAGAAACCGTCAGTATACTATCGGCTTGCCGTGTGCTGTCCGCAACCCAGCGGGTCGTCGGGCGTGTCCCCGCCCAGCACCTTCAGCCGCGCGATCTCGGCATCGAGACCGTTGATGTGCGGATTGTATTTTTTCGCGAGCTGGAAAGCCGCGGCCGCGCGGGCCGGCTCGTTCATTTGCGCGCGGATCATGCCCAATCCCGAATAGGCCCCGAAATGGCGCGGCTCGCGCTTGATGGTCTCGCAAATGTCAGCGAGCGAACCCGGGAAATTCCCCATCAGCCAGCGCACCGTCGCGCGCTTGTTCCAGGCTTCGGACAGTTCGGGCGACATGTCGATCAGTCTCGTGAACGTCGTGACCGCGCTCTCGAGTTCCTGCTGCTCCATCTCGGCGATGCCGCGCATCATCAGTTGGCGCTCGGCGTCACCGGGGACCATTGTCCATTGCTCCCAGATCGCCGCTTCGAGCGACTGGATGGCGAACGGATCGGTCGCGGTCTGCAGCTTGTCGAACAGGGTATCGAGCATCGGATTGCTCCCTTTGTTCTGGGCATTCGCGCCAAGACAGAGCATCAGCCCCAGCAGTCCGGCGACGCAAGCATGAAAGACGCTCATCTAGGGAAGCACCGCGGGCTTGGGTCCGCCGGTGGCCCAATCGAGCAACTCGACCGTGTGCGCCATCGGAATCTTCGTGGCGGCCGCGATATTGCCGATGCAGCCGAAATTGCCCGACGCGATCACGTCCGGCCGCAGGCTCTCGATGTTTGCGGCCTTGCGGTCGCGCAGGCGGCGCGAGAGTTCGGGCTGCAGCACCTGATAGGTGCCGGCCCAGCCGCAGCAGAGATGGCCTTCCGGCACGTCTTTCACCGTGAAGCCCGCGTCGCGCAGGAGCTTCTTGGGCGGTTCGATGAGTTTCTGGCCGTGCTGCATGGAACAGGCGGAATGATAGGCAACGGTGAGACCTTTCGGTGTCACGTTCGCGAGACCGATTTCCGCCATCACTTCGGTAATATCCTTCGCGAGCCTGGCGACGCGCTCCGCTTTCGGGCGCCACACGGGATCGTCGGCCAGCATGTGACCGTAGTCCTTCACCGTCGTGCCACAGCCCGACGCGTTGATCACGATCGCGTCGAGCCCTGCCCCGTCCGCTTCGCTCAGCCAGGCGTCGATATTCGCCTTGGCCAACGCGACCGCCCGCTCGTTCGCGCCGATATGCAGCACCGACGATCCGCAGCAGCCCGAGCCCGCGACATTCACCACTTCGACGCCGTGACGCGTCAGCAGCCGCACGGTCGCCTCGTTCACTTCCGGCGCCAGCACCTGCTGGCCGCAGCCCGGCATCAGCGCGACTCTCTTCCGACGCGCGCCAACCGCAGGGAAGGTCTGCGGATGATCGACGGACGAGCGCCCCGGAATGACTGCCGGCACCGCCTCGATCATCGCCTTCACCCGGCGCAGGAAGGTGGCGCCACCCGGATCGCTGCTCGCCGACGGCAACAGCGCCGCTAGCGGCTTGGCCAGCCAGCCCAGCATCATCGCCCAACGGAAAAGATGTGGCCTCGGCATCAGCACGCCCAGCAGACCGCGCATGAAGCGATCGGGCAGGATGCGCGTGTAGGTTTCTTCGATGTGATGGCGGCCGTGATCGACCAGGTGCATGTAATTTACGCCCGACGGGCAGGTCGTCATGCAGGAGAGGCACGAAAGGCACCGATCGACGTGTCGCACTTCCTGGTGCGTCGGCGCGCGATCGCCTTCGAGCATCGCCTTGATGAAATAGATTCGCCCGCGAGGCGAATCGCGCTCGTCGCCCAGCAGCACGAAGGTCGGACACGTCGCGGTACAGAAGCCGCAATGCACGCACTTGCGCAGGATCTGCTCGGAGCGCGCGTTGTCGGGATCGGCGAGCTGGGCCAGGGTGAAGTTGGTTTGCATCGCTAGGACATCCGCCCCGGATTGAAGAGCCCCTTGGGGTCGAAGCTCTCCTTCACCCGCGCCGCCAGCGCCGCGAGCGCCGGCGATTGCGGATGGAAGACGGGCACCGCGGCACGAACCGCCTCGGGCGCACGGAACAGGGTCGCGTGTCCGCCCGTCGCGCCGATCGCTCCGCGGACGATCGTATGATCGGCATCCGCCGACGCCGGCAAGGCGAGCCAGATCAGGCCGCCGGACCAGTCGTAGAAATTCCTTGCAGACGGCCGCTGCGCCTTGATGCGCGCCACGATCGCGGGCCCTTCGGTTGGCGGACAGGAGATGCGCCACACGATGGCGTCCTGGGCGGCCGCGAGCGGCGCCACGTCCCGCACCTCGCGCCAGAACGCCCGGCTCTCGAGCGTGCCGAGTTCTTCCATCGCGGCCCCCGCACCGGCCAGCAGCTCGCGCAGGCCTTTCAGCCGTGCCTCGACCGACGGCGCCACGCCTTCGACGCGCAGCGCTGTCCTGCCGCCCACATGCGCGGCGCCGGAGATATCGTGCGGGCTGCCCATCGCGGCGCACATCGCCTTCACGGCGGCCGCATCGTCGAGACCGTGCAGCACGAGCGTCCGCGTCTGATCGGGCGCAGGCAAGGTCTTCACCGAAACCTCGTCGAGCACGGCGAGTGTGCCCCACGAGCCCGCGATCACCTTGGAGAGATCGTAACCGGTGACGTTCTTCATCACCTTACCGCCGGATTTGAAAGCCTCGGCGCGACCGTTGACACCGCTGAAGCCCAGCAGGTGATCGCGCGCCGCGCCGGCAGAGAGACGCCGCGGGCCTGCGAAATTTCCGGAGAGCGTGCCGACAAGCGTGCCCTCGCCTGCGTCGCGACCCAGCAGCGGGCCGAGATCGGGCGGCTCGAAGGCGAGCATCTGGTTGCGCTGCGCCAGCAGGGCTTCGACATCGCGCAGCAGGGTGCCCGCGCGTACCGTGACGACCAGCTCTTCGGGCGCATAGTCGACGACGCCGCTCAGGCCCGAGAGATCGAGCACTTGGTCGCAGCGCATCGGCCGGCCGAGTGAAATTTTGCTGGAGCTGCCGCGCACGTCGAGCGTCGCCCCCTCGCTCAGCGCCCACTCCACTGCTTTCTGCAATTCGCCGGCGTCGCGCGGCTTGATCGTCGCGCTCATCTCGCGTCCACGCTCCCATTAAACAAATGGGAAAAAAATGGGAGCCATCGGCCAAACCCGGAAAAAGAACGACTGCCGCCCAACTCCACTCCTCCACTCTCCCGATGCATCATAATCGCAACACGCCGAAGCACCTATTACGGTCGTTACTGAACGACTTAGCCTTTAAATCCAGGCATTTCGCGACGCCGAGATTTACAAAACCAGCCGGGACCAGTATCCGAATCCCATGACACCACGCACTTCCTTTATCGCGGCGCTCCTGGGCGGCGCGGCCCTCCTGATCGCGATCACTGTTTGGCTGGTGTTGCCCGGTGACCGCAAGGACGGCGGTGCGTCGTGGCCACCCGCCGAACGCGCGGCGTTCATGCGCAGTTGTGTCGAGGAGTGCCGGAAATCCCCGGGCGTGACCGAGGACAAATATCCCCTCTGCGATCGGGCGTGTGCTTGTTCGGCTGACGAGGGTGAGAAGGTCATGAGCGTTCAGGAACTGGGATCGACCGCAACGTCGATAGCTGGCGGCAGCGCATCGCCGGAGCAGATCGCCAAGATGGAGCGCGTCAAGGCTGCGGGCATGCGCTGCGCCATGCAGGCCGCACAGGAGGAGAAGAAGTAGCGCGCCCTCAGAACCGGGGAATGTCCGGGAACGGCAGCTTGTTGTGGTGCACGACGACGCGGCCCAATTCGGCGCAGCGGCGCAGCTGCGGGAACACCTTGCCGGGATTGAGCAGGTGGTCGGGATCGAAGGCGCACTTCACCCGCATCTGCTGGTCGAGATCGATCTCGGTGAACTGCACGCCCATCAGGTCGCGCTTCTCGATGCCGACCCCGTGCTCGCCGGTCAGCACGCCGCCCACCCGCACGCACAGGCGCAGGATGTCGGCGCCGAATTCCTCTGCACGGCGCAACTCGTCGGGATCGTTGGCGTCGAACAGGATCAGCGGATGGAGGTTACCGTCGCCGGCGTGGAACACGTTCACGACGCGCAGGCGATGCACCTTGGACATCTGGCGCATCTCGCTCAGCACTTCGACCAGCCGGCCGCGCGGCACCGAGCCGTCGAGGCACATGTAGTCGGGCGTGATCTGGCCGACGGCCGGGAACGCAGCCTTGCGGCCGGCCCAGAACAGCACCCGCTCCTGCTCGTCATGACTCACGCGACAGGTGGTGGCGCCGCGTTCACGGGCGATCTCCTCCACGCGCTTGGTGAGATGATCGACCTCGACTTCAGGACCGTCGAGCTCGACGATCAGCAGGGCCTCGGCATCGAGCGGATATCCTGCGTGGACATAGTTCTCGGCGCACTGGATGGCGTCCTTGTCCATCATCTCCATCCCGCCGGGGATGATGCCGGAGGCGATGACGGCGGCCACGCATTCGGCCGCGCCCGATTCGGTCGGGAAGCCCAGCAGCACGGCGCGCGCCGTCGAGGGCTTGCGCAGCAGGCGCACTGTCACTTCGGTCACGACGCCCAGTAATCCTTCGGAGCCGGTCATCAGGCCCATCAGGTCGTAGCCCTCGGAGTCGAGATGCTTGCCGCCCAGGCGCACGACTTCGCCGTTCATCAGCACCATCTGGATGCCGAGCAGGTTGTTGGTGGTGAGCCCGTACTTGAGGCAATGCACGCCGCCGGAGTTCTCCGCGACATTGCCGCCGATCGAGCAGGCGATCTGCGAGCTGGGATCGGGCGCGTAATAGAAGCCTTCGTGCTCGACCGCCTTGGTGACACCGAGGTTGGTGACGCCGGGCTGCACGACGGCGCAGCGGTTGGCGTAGTCGATCTCGAGCACGCGGTTGAACTTGGCCATGCCGAGCAGGATCGCATCGCCCACCGGCATCGAGCCGCCGGACAGCGAAGTGCCGGCGCCGCGCGGCACGACCTTCACTTTATGAACCTGGCAGTAGCGCAGGATCGCGGCGACCTGGTCGACGGTGCTGGGCAACACGACCACGAGCGGCATCTGGCGATAGGCCGAGAGCGCGTCGCACTCAAACGGGCGCATGCCGTCCAGATCGTCGATCACGCCCTCGCCCGGCACAATGGCCTTCAGCGCGGCCACGATCTCGGCGCGGCGGGCGAGAATGTCGGGATCGAGGGCGGGCATCTGCATGCCCCGATCATAGCCCAACAAGTCATAGCCCAACAAAAAAGCGGCGGAAGCCGAAGCTCCCGCCGCTTTTTTGTTCCTGCCCTAAACCCGGGCGCCGAGCCTTAGCCCTGGCGGCACTTATAGCGCGGGTTGGTCTTGTTGATGATGTAGACGCGGCCCTTGCGGCGCACGATGCGGCAATCCTTGTGGCGCAGCTTCACGGACTTGAGCGAATGACGGATCTTCATGGGCCTAACTCAACAAAAAGCCCCGGCCGAGCCGGGGTGAATTCCAAAAGCGAGCGGAAAATAGGGACCGGAATGCCCGCCGTCAACCCTATTCCGGGGCGAAATTCTCCAATGATTGAAACGACTTGGGGTATCCTTACCGCCTTATCGAAAGGAATCCCATGTCCAAGCTTACCCTGGCCCAAGCCAACAAGATCATCGAGGTGGCCCTGGCCAACGCTCGCCAGCTCAAGATCAAGCCCCTGGCCGTGGCGGTCCTGGACGATGGCGGGCATATCAAGTCGGTCCAGCGCGAGGACGACGCCACCATGTTCCGGGTCGATGTCGCCATCGGCAAGGCCTGGGCCTCCGTCTCCATGGGCGCCGCCAGCCGCGTGCTGCTGGGTCGCGCCAAGGAGAACCCCCAGTTCTTCGGCGCGCTCTCGGCCACGGCCAAGGGCAAGTTCCTGCCGCAGACCGGTGCAGTGCTGATCAAGGACAAGGACGGCAACGTGCTGGGCGCGGCCGGCGCCTCCGGCGGCACCGGCGATGAGGACGAGGCGGTGTGCATAGCAGGGATCGCGGCCGCGGGATTGGTTTCGGGCTGAGCCCTCCTCTAAAGCATTATGACTTTGCCTTTTCGCATCGGCCCAGCTCTCACAGCGAAGCGGTACCCGTGCTGGGCCGATGCGCGATTCTATGAAAAGTCATAATGCGTTATTGTCCCGCCGCAATTTTAGGGAAGAAACATGTTCGAGCCTGCAGAGCGCCTGAAGAGCGTCAAAGTTTCCGCGTCGTCGGCCATGACCCGCAAGGTGCGCGAGCTCCGCGCGCAGGGCGTGAAGATCGTGGGCCTGTCGTCGGGCGAGCCCGACTTCCTATCACCGCGGCACGCGATCGAGGCCGGCTACAAGGCAGCGCTGGCGGGCGACACCAAGTATCCGCCGCAGGACGGCACCAAGGCGCTCAAGGAAGCCGTGCAGCGCAAGTTCAAGCGCGAGAACAATCTCGACTACGCGATGGACGAGATCATGATCTCCAACGGCTCCAAGCAGATCATGTTC
>CAIMEE010000011.1 GCA_903839865.1 Enhydrobacter aerosaccus
CTGGGCGACCGCTCCGGCTCCGAGGCCGACCGCGAAGCGCTCGCCGCGCATCAGCGCAACGTCGAGGCGCAGTTCAATCGTCTGATCGAGGAGGAAGTCCGCAGCCGCGTCGCCTTGTCCGACGAACTGCGCGGCGCCTTCAGCAGGATTTCCGACCGCACCGCCGACGAATCCGACCGCGAGGCCCTGCTCGCCAAGCAGCACGAGGTCGAAGGACAGGTTGCCCGCCTTGCCGAGGAGACCGCGCGCTCAAGCACCCAGATCGCAGCCGAACTCAAGCAGGCCGTGGAGAAGCTCGCCGAGCGCAAGGCCGACGACACCGCGCGCGAGACGACCGAGCGCGAGGCGGCGGCAGTCCGCCAGCGCGAGATCGAATCCAAGGTCGCGAAGCTCGCGGAAGACAGCGCGCGCCAGCAGGCCGAGTTGATCGCCGAGCTGCGCAACATGGCGTCGCGCGTCGCCGACCGTACGGCGGCCGACGCCGACCGCGAAGCTCTGCTCTCGCATCAGAAGTCGATCGAAAGCCAGGTCGGCAAGCTCGGTGAGGAGTTGCGCTCTACCACGCAGCGTCTGGGCCAGCAGGCCGCCGATACGTCGGGCCATCAGGAACTGTTGAGCCAGCAGCGCAACGTCGAGGTGCAGATCTCGCGCCTCTCCGACGAGTTGAAGGAGATCGCCTCCAACCTCGCCAACCGGCCGCCCGAAGGCGGCGGCGACCGGGAGGCACTGCTTGCCCAGCAGAGCCAGATCGCCACGCTGGCCGACGAGCTGCGCGCGGCCATGGCCCGCGTGGCCGACCGACCGACGAACGACGCCGAGCGCGAGAGCCTGCAATTGCATCAGCGCAACGTGGAGGCCTTCCTCACGCGCCTGTCGGAAGACAATGCCCGTGCCCGCGCGCAGTTCGCCGAAGAGCTGACCAACGCGATGGCCCGAATGCCGGACCGCTCGATGGCCGAGGCCGACCGCGAATCGCTGGCCTCGCACCAGCGCAACATCGAAGGCCACCTCGCACGCCTCGTCGAGGAGAACACGCGCAATCGCGCTGCGCTTGTCGACGAACTGCGTGAGGCGATCGGGCGGCTGTCGGAGCGCTTCGCGGACAACGACCGCGAGGCCGTCGCTGCCCACCAGCGCAGCATCGAAGGCCATCTTGCCCGCCTGGCCGAAGAAGCAACGCACAACCGCACGGCTCTTGCCGACGAGTTGCGCGGCGAGATCCGGTTGCTGGCGCGCACGCTCGCCAACACCCGCAAGGGCGAGATCTAGCCGCGCATGGCAGGCGCCCTGTCATCCCGCGGCAGGTCGGCTGGCGCCGACTACATCTGGCCGGGATATGTCGATGCGCTGACCACGCTGCTGATGGTCCTGATCTTCCTGCTGTCGATCCTGAGCGTGGCGCAGTTCTCGCTCTCTACGGCGCTATCGACCAAGGACAGCGCGATCGACACACTCGGCAGGCAGATAAGCACGCTGGTCGAGCAACTCTCCCTCGCCAAGCAGACGGCCGCCAGGCTACAGGGAGATCTCTCGGCCGCGACCCTGGCTCTTGGCCAGGCGCGTACCGAGCGCGACAGTGCGAAGGCCGATCGCGACAGGCTGGCAGCCGCTGCAAAGGCCGCGGCGGACAAGACCACGGCGCTGCAGACCGAGATCGATCGCCAGACTGCCGAAGCCACGCGCCTTGCCGCGGCGCTTGCCGCCGCCAACAACGAAAAGGGCAAGCTGTTCGACAATCTCACCGAGCAGGAGAAGCTGACGGCCGAGCAGAAGGCCAGTGTCGTCCGCCTAACCGCGCAGCTGCAGGCGATCAAGGACGAGCTCGCAAAACTCAGCGCCGCGCTCGAGGCCGCCGACGTCAAGGCCAAGCAGCAACAGGCGCAGATTTTCGATCTCGGCCAGCAGCTCAACCGCGCGCTTGCCAGCAAGGTCGAGGAGCTGGCGCGCTACCGCTCGGAATTCTTCGGCAAGCTCAAGGAAGCGCTGGCCGGACAGCGCGATGTCCAGGTCGTGGGAGACCGCTTCGTCTTCCAGTCGGAAGTGCTGTTTCCGTCGGGCTCCGCCGAGCTGCAACCGAGCGGCGAGAAGCAACTGGGCAACGTGGCCCAGCGCCTGCTCGAAATCAGCGCCAAGATCCCCAAAGAGATTCCCTGGGTGCTCCAGGTGGATGGCCATACCGACAGCAAGCCGATCAACACGCGCGTCTTCCCGTCGAACTGGGAACTTTCGTCGGCCCGCGCGATCGCCGTCGTCAAGTTCTTCAACAGCCAAGGCATCCCGAACGACCATCTGGTCGCCGCGGGCTACGGCGAATTCCAGCCGCTGTCGCTGATGGACACGGCGCGCAACCGTCGCATCGAGCTCAAGCTTACCAGCCGCTAGTCAGTACTTCGCGAAGTTCGAGTTGATGCGCCAGGCGAGGTAGTCCTCGGCGGTGATCGGCTCGTACTTCTTGCCCGGCCCCTCGACCACGGCATCGCGATTGGCCTGGCAGAAGAAGGCGAGGCTGTAGCGCGCGCCCTGGTATTCGCCGGGCCCCGGGTTCTTCACGCGATGGAAAGTCGACTGAAGCTGGTCGTCGCTCCAGCGCATCAGCATGTCGCCGATGTTGCAGGTGATCACGCCTTCCGCGGGCTCGACCGGCGTCCACAGCCGCGCCTCACGATCCTTGCCGGGACAAACCTGAAGCCCGCCCTGGCCCGGCTGCTGGAACAGCAGCGTGAGGCAGTCCCAGTCCGTGTGGGCGCCGGCGCGCCACAGGTCGGGCCGATCGGCCAGTCCCGGATCGGCCGCGAAGTAATGCAGCATGCGCAATGTGCTCTGGTATGCCGGCACCGAGGGATCGTGCCGCATGGTGAAGAAGTCGCTCGCGAAGCCCAGCTTGTCGGCGAAGCACGACAGTATCTTCATGCCGACCATCCAGGCTTCGGCTTCGAAGGTCAGCATCTCTTCCTTGAACCCGGGCAGCAGCGCGGGCGACGGCCAGAGCTTGTTCGGCTCCATATGCGGTCGGGTGATCTGGTAGGACTCCTTCTGGTCGGCCGTCCCGGTCGAGGGCCGCACCTGCTCGCGGCTCTCCCAGCCCGAGTTCAACTTCTTGATCATCGGATGCCGGGCCTTCTCGGCCTCCGGCAGCGCGAAGAAGCGCTCGGTCATGGCAAAGGCACGGCGGACGTGATCGTTGGGAATGCCGTGATTGATCACCTGGAAGAAGCCGATGTCGGTAGAGGCCGCCCACAGCTCCTCGGCGATCTCCTTCTTGCGGCGCTCGAAGTCGCTCATGTCGATGCGGCGGATCTCCCGGTCGTGGGTTTCCGTTCCCAGGGTGCCCATGTGGGCTTCCTTGCCGACTTCGTTCGCAGTGACGCTCATGGGCAGCCCTCCTCTCCGGAACGAAGCAATCGTCAGGCCAGCGCCACGCTCAGAGCAGGCCCAACCGCTTCAGTTCCGCCGCCATTTCGGCCGGCATGTCGCCGGTATCGCCGCTGGACCGGTCCGGCGGCACCTTGTCGCCCTCGAAGTAGCGCCAGCCCTGAAAGGCGCGGCAGGCCTGTGGCGCGGTCGGGATGATGGTGCGCTTAACCTTGATCTTGCAGTACTTCCGGGCCTCTTCCTTGTCGAAGTCCTCGTCGAAACCGACCAGTTCCTGGCGGCAGCGGATGACACCACGCACCACCCAGTAGAGCGAGCCGCCGTCAAGCAACTCCGCCGCGCGCTTGGGCGTGTTGCGGGTATAGACCCAGTGCGGGGAGCCGGGCTTCTGACGCCGTTGTTTCCGTCGGGCGGCCTGAACCTTCTTCATATGCGCGAGGTCGTCGACCCCGACAGCGAGCTTGATCATGTGGAGAGCCATGGTCGCCAGTATCGCAGGCGTGGCTTGCGCGCCACAGGGGTGGATTATTCACAGCACCCTTGCCCCGCTCCACAGTCTCTACACAATTGCCGCCATAGAGTCGCACGAGCTGACTCGGGGAGAATGAGATGACCAGGTCGACCTTGGCTGCCGTTGTGGTGGCATTGATGTTGGGTTCCGGTATTGCCGGTTACCTGGCCGGCCGACCGAACGATATCCTCGATCGCCCCCCTGCGACGGCATCGACCGCCAAGCCAGCGGCGCCGGCCGCGCCCGTCAAGGCAACGACTCCGGCTGGCCTCCCGACGCCTGCCGCCGCCCCCACCGAAGCCTTTGCCTACAGGCGGACCGGCATCGACAGTTCCAAACCCGAAGGCGAGGCCTGCCTGTTCTTCAACAAGCCGCTCGCGACCGGCGATACCATCAAATACGGCGACTATGTCCAGGTCTCGCCGGAGGTGAAATCGACGTGGCGCGCGGTCGACGACAAGCTCTGCGCCAGCGGCTTCGCCTATGGCCAAGACTATACCGTCACCTTGCGCACCGGCCTGGCCAGCAAGGACGGCAGCAAGCTCACCGAGGACCGCAAGGTGAGCGTGGCTCTGGGCGCACGTCCCGCCGCCATTACGCTCCCGGCGAAGGGCTTCATCCTGCCGCGCGACACGGCGGCAGGCCTGCCGATCACCACGCTCAACATCGCCCAGCTCGGGATCTCGGTCTATCGCGTGAACGAGCGCGGTCTCGACCGCTTCACCGAGAATTACTACAGCAGCTTTCCCGGCAACGGCGCCTCGACCGAGAGCTGGACCTTGCGCCAGTGGCTGAGCGGCGACAAAGGCAAGCGCATCTGGCGTGGCACCATGGACGTGCGCAACGTACTGAACCAGCCGGTCACCACCGCCTTCCCGCTCCGCGAGACGATCAAGGACTGGAAGCCCGGCGCCTACTTCGTCGTGGCCTGGAACGCCGCCAATGCGCCGGCGAAAGACGGCGAAGACGAGGACGACACGCAGACCGGCAACGTCGCCGGCATGTGGGTGATGGACACCGACATCGCGCTCACGACCTTCACTGGCCGCGACGGCGTCAGCGTCTACGCCCGTTCTCTGGCCAGCGCCCTGCCGCTGCCCGACCTCGAGATCGTGCTGCTGTCGCGCGGCAACGAGCCGATCGCCAAGGCCGTGACGGGCGCCGACGGCCGGGTGATCTTCCCCGCAGGCCTCACGCGCGGCCGCGGTGCTGCCGCCGCCACCTCAATCATGGCGATCGATGCCAAGAGCCAGGAGTTCTCGCGCCTCGAGCTCTCCAAGGCGGCCTTCGATCTGTCCGACCGCGGCATCGAGGGCCGTGCCCTGCCCGGCCCGGTCGATGCCTTCCTCTATACCGAACGCGGCGTCTATCGCCCGGGCGAGACCGTGCAGCTCATGACCATGATGCGCGACGATGGCGCGACGGCCCTGAAGGACATGCCGGTCACGCTGATCGTGAAGCGCCCCGACGGCAGCGAATTCACGCGCTATACGCTGGCGCTGCAGTCCTCCGGCGCGCTGTACCAGGCGATCGACCTGCCCAAATCGTCACGCCGCGGCATGTGGTCGGTGGCGGCCCACATCGACCCCAAGGCGGCCCCCGTCGGCCAAGTCGAGTTCTCCGTCCAGGATTTCATTCCCGAGAAGCTCAAGGTCGAGCTGTCATCGGATTCTCCCATCCTGCGAACGGGCAAGCCCAACGGCTTCGACGTATCGGCCGACTTCCTGTACGGCGCCCCCGCGGCCGGGCTGAAGGTCGAGAGCGACCTGCGCGTCACCGTCGATCCCACGCCCTTTCCGGCTTTCGCCAAATACAGCTTCGGTCTCGAGGCGCAACGCTCGAAATTCGAGCCGCCGCTGATCACGCTTGAGGGCTCCGATACCGATGACAATGGCAAGTCGCGCCTGGAATGGGCGGGCGACAAGGTCGTGGACACGGCGCTGCCGCTCAGCGCGCGCATCGACGCGCGCGTTTTCGAACCCGGCAACGGCCGCGCCACCCGGACCGACAAGTCGCTGCCGGTGCGCACGCGGGAGGTCTATCTCGGCATTCGCCCCGCTTTCGAGGGTCGCTACGCGCGCGAAGGCGTCGAGACAGGCTTCGACATCGTCGCGGTCGATGCCGAGGGCAAGCAGGTCGCCCGGCCTGCCGTCGAGTATAAGATCGAGCGGATCAACAACGAATACCAATGGTACCAGGTCGATGGACGCTGGCACTGGCAGGTGATCCCAAGCGAGCGCCTGATCGCAGCAGACACCGTGGCGCTGAAGGCCGACGCCCCGTCCCGCCTCAGCCGACAGCTGAGCTGGGGTTCCTATCGCCTGACCGCGATCGACCGCACCGCCAATACCGCGACCAGTATGTCGTTCTATGTCGGCTGGTACGGCGGCAGCTCCGACGCCGAGGAAGCGCCGGACACGCTGAAGGTTGCGAGCGACAAGCAGAACTATGCGCCGGGCGACACCGCCAAGCTCCGGATCGAGGCGCCCTTCACCGGCGAAGCGTTGATCGCCATCGCCACCGACCGCATCGTTGCCACCTATACTGCCAAGGTGGTGCCCGGCGGCACGACGCTCGACATCCCGATGAAGGCCGAATGGGGGGCCGGCGCCTACGCCCTGGTCACCGCCTGGCGGCCCCTGGCGACGCCCGTCGAGCGCACGCCGGTGCGCGCCATCGGCGCCACCTGGCTGGGACTCGATCCCGGCCTGCGCACCCTCAACGTGCAGATCGCCGCGCCCGAGAAAGTGACGCCGCGCCAGCGCATCGAAGTGGCACTGCATGTCGCCAACGCCAAGGGACCGGACGCCTATGTCACCCTGGCCGCTGTAGACGAGGGCATCCTGCAGCTCACGCGCTATCGCACGCCCAATCCCGCGGCCTTCTATTTCGGCAAGCGCCAGCTGGGCGTCGAGATGCGCGACGACTACGGCCGCCTGCTCGATGCCCATGCCGATGAGCTGGGCCGCATCCGCACCGGCGGCGACTCGGGCGGCCTTGGCGGCCTCGACATCGTCCCCGACCACATCGTCTCCCTGTTTAGCGGGCCGGTGAAGCTAGACGACAAGGGCGATGCCAAAGTGTCGCTCGATATTCCCGACTTCATCGGCCAGCTCCGGCTGATGGCGGTCGCCTACGACAAGACCAAGGTCGGCGCGGCCGATGCACGACTGATCGTGCGCGACGCCGTGACCGCCGACGTCATCCTGCCGCGCTTCCTCAGCCCCGGCGACCGTGGCCGCCTGGCGCTGTCGTTGCACAATGTCGAAGGCGCGGCGGGCGACTACCGCATCGCGCTCGAGGCGACCGGCGCGGTGTCGCTTGAGCGGCCCGTCGACGAGACGCAGCAGCTGGCGCTCAACCAGCGCAAGCTCATGACTTGGAACCTGCGCGGCAACGATGTCGGCATCGGCAACGTCGCTGTGACAGTGAGCGGCCCCGGTAACTTCAAGGTCCGGCGCGACTGGAACATCCAGGTGCGCTCCGCCCAGACGCCAAGCGCCGTCGATACCGTGTCGCAGCTAGACCCTTCGCGCGAACTCACGGTCGACCGCGAGGTGGTCTCGCCCTTCGCCGCCGGTACCACGCAGGTGAGCGTTTCGCTGTCGCGCACGCCCGGCATCGATGTCGCTGCCCTGCTGCGCGCGCTCGACAAGTATCCCTTTGGCTGCATCGAGCAAACCACCAGCCGAGCGCTGCCATTGCTCTACTACAACGACGTGGCGCTCCTGGGGTACGGCCCCTCCGATCCCAAGATCACCGACCGGGTGCAGGAAGCGATCTATCGCATCGCCGACATGCAGACGAGCGACGGCTCGTTCGGCATGTGGGGAGCGACCTCCTCGCCCGCGGCGGAGTGGCTGCAATCCTACGCACTCGACTTCCTGTTGCGCGCGCGCGACCAGCAGATGGCTGTGCCCGCTGCGTCCCTGCAACGTGCCCTCACCTGGCTCAATCGCTCCGTCGACAAGATGTCGCCCAATGCACAGGCCTACGCCTGGTACGTGCTGGCCAAGGCGGGCCTCGCCGATGCCGGCCGTGTCCGCTACTTCCAGGACACAGCGGCGAGCAGGATCAGGGGCGGCCTCGCGTGGGCCCAGCTCGCTGCCGCGCTCAACCAGGCGGGCGAGCCCGGTCGCGCACGTCTGGCCTTCTCCGTGGCGCAGATGCAAATCGGCCAGCGCGATACGACGGACTACTATGGGTCGGCGCTGCGTGACAGCGCGGCCCTTCTGGCGCTTGCCCAGGAAGCCGGTGGCCGCGAAGGCCTCCTCGCCGTGGTGAACTCGGTGCGCGGCGGTCTCACCGCGCGCGCCGACGAGACTACCACCCAGGAACAGGCCTGGCTGGTGCTGGCCGCCCGCGCCTTCCAGAGCAGCGGCGAGCTCGCCTATTCGATCGACGGCGAAACGAAAAAGACCATGACGGAACCCGTGGTGATCAATCCCGATGCCGCCGCGCTGGCAAAGGGGCTGCGTGTCAGGAACGATGGCGACAAGCCGGTCTGGCTGCAGGTGACGGCGCGCGGTGTGCCGAAGGAGCCGCTGCCGGCCGTGGCAGAGCGTCTCAGCGTCTACCGCGAGTACTTCACGCTCGAGGGCGAGCAAGTCGACCTCGCCAACGTCCGCCAGACCGACCGAATCGTCGTGTCGCTCTCCGGCAAGAGCCTGCAGGGCGGCTACCATCAGGTGGCCCTGCTCGACCTCCTGCCGGCCGGCTTCGAGATCGAGGCGGTGGTCAACGACGAGACCGCCAAGTCGCTGCCGTTCCTCTCGACGCTGACGCCCACGAAGATGGCCGAGGCGCGCGACGACCGCTTCTTCGCGACCTTCGATCTCGGCAACCCGCCCCATCGCAGCTGGTGGGAGGAGGAGATCAAGAACGGCAACGACTTCCACGTCGCCTATATCGTGCGCGCAATCACGCCGGGCACCTTTGCGCTGCCGGCGGCCCAGGCGTCCGACATGTATGCCCCGCGCGTGCATGGCCGCACAGCCATGGGCGCTGTCACGATCGCGCCGCGGTAATGATCGCCCGCCGCGTCCTCGTCTGGCCCCTGCTCGCCGCCGCCGTCGTGGCCGCGACGGCACTGGCGCTCGACCGGACATACCCGCCGGACCTCGCGCGCTATCAGGCGCGCTCGACGGAGATCGTCGACGCCAACGGCCGGCTGTTGCGTGCGTTCACGACGGCGGACGGCAAGTGGCGCCTCAAGACCGATGTCGACGAGGTCGACCCGACCTATCTCGCCCTTCTGAAAGCCTACGAGGATCGCCGCTTCGACGTGCATTGGGGCATCGATCCGCTGGCCGTCCTGCGAGCCGCCAGCCAGTGGGCCGGGAGCGGTCGCATCGTGTCAGGCGCCTCGACGATTTCGATGCAGGCCGCACGCCTGCTCGACGAACAACGGCCGCGCGGCCTGCTGACAAAAGCGATCCAGTCGGCCCGCGCGCTGCAGTTGGAATGGCGATATTCCAAGCACGAGATTCTGGCGATCTATCTCACGCTGGCACCGATGGGCGGCAACCTCGAGGGCGTACGCGCGGCGTCCTTCGCCTATTTCGGCAAGGAGCCGCGGCACCTCACTGCCGCTGAGGCAGCGTTGCTCGTGGCCATCCCCCAGTCACCCGAGCGTCGCCGGCCCGACCGTCGCGCAGGATCGGCGCAGATCGGCCGCGACCGCGTGCTGGTGCGCGGACTGGAGCATGGCGTGATCGGCACGGCGCTGTTCGAGATGGCGACGAGGGCGCCGGTGCCGAGCCGCCGGCTCGGCATGCCGATGGCCGCCCCTCATCTCTCGGCATGGCTCGCCGGCCAATCGCCCGGCACGACCGTACCGACGACGATCCGCTACGAGCTGCAGAGCGCTCTTGCCCAACTCGTGAACGACGAGCGCGCCCGCACGACCGACCGGGCACAGATCGCGCTGGTCGTGATCGACAATCGCACCGGCGGCGTGGTGTCCTGGCAGGGCGGCGGCGATTTCTTCGGGGCGGCGGGTCAGGTTGACCTGGTGCGCGCCCACCGCTCTCCCGGCTCTGCGCTGAAGCCCGTGATCTACGGCATGGCTTTCGACGACCGCAGCCTGCATCCGGCCTCGCTGGTGCAGGATGTGCCCGTGCGCTTCCGGGAATGGCTGCCGCGCAATTTCGATCACGATCATCAGGGCGCCGTCACCGTACGCTACGCCCTGCAGAAGTCGCTGAACGTGCCGGCCGTTCTGGCGCTCGAGCGTGTCGGACCGCAGCGCTTCCTCTCGACCTTGCGCACTGCCGGCGCATCCCCCGGCCTGCCGCCCGACGATCCCGGCAACTCGCTCGGCATGGCGCTGGGCAGTATCACTCTGTCACCTTTGGAAATGGCCGGGCTCTATTCGGGACTAGCCAACGGCGGCCAGTTCGCGCCCCCACAGGTGCGTCGCGACCGGCCCAAGCCCGTGCCCGTACGTTTGATCGGCCCCGCCGCCGCCTGGTATGTGGCCGACGTGCTGGCCGACGCACCGCTGCCAGATGGCTTCGCTTCCTTGCCGGTGGCGTTTCGCGACCGCCGCATCGCCTACAAGACCGGCACATCGGCTGCGTTCCGCGACGCCTGGGCCGCGGGCTACTCGCCCAACTGGACGGTCGTCGTCTGGGTGGGCCATGCCGATGGCGCGACGCGCGCAGGACAACTCGGCTGGCTCGCGGCGCTGCCCATCCTGTTCAAGGCCTTCGACCGCCTGCCGGGGGAGGACAATCGCGCGCCGCCGCCGCCGGCCGATGTGCTGCGCGTGGCCTCGTGGCATGACCTGCCGCCGCGCATGCGCACGCTGTCGCCCGCGGTGCAGACCAGCGGCGGCCCGCGCATCGCGTACCCCGCACCCGATTCGAAGATCGAGCTCGGCGCGCGCGAGTCGATACCGCTCAGCGCCAACGGCGGCAGCGGCACCCTGCGCTGGCTGGTCGACGGCCGGCCTCTCGAGACAGCGCAATGGAAGCCCGACGCGATCGGTGAGGCGCGCGTGGCCGTGGTCGACGATCAGGGGCGCTCTAGCGCCGTCACGGTACGGATCGTCAGGCGGCCCTGAGCGAGAGCGCAACTGACACCAGCAACAGGATGGCGAATGCAACGTTCACGATCCTGTTGGTGCGTGGATCGCGGAACAAGCCGCTGAGCGCTGCGCCGGCGAACATCCAGCCGAAGTTCACTGCGGCAATCACCACGACCAGTACGGCCGTCTTGGACAAGGCATCGATCGCGACCCTGTCGCGCACCAGCACAAAGCTGGAGAACAACGCCGCCATCGCCGCATAGCCCTTGGCGTTGACCAGCGAGAGCATCATGCCCGCGACGAAGGTGGGCGGCTGGCCCGTCCCTGCGCTATCGCCAAGCGGCGGCGCCATGGCGATGCGCCACGCCAGATAGACGAAATAGAGCGCGGCCGCGCCCACCACGAAGGGCGAGACGCCCGGGATGGCGAAGACCAAGCCGACCAGGCCGCTTGCCACGATGGCCATCACCAGCACCATGCCGGCCAGCAAGCCGGTGAAATAGCCCGTCACACGCCGAGGCCCGAACGCCGCGCTGGCTGCCGTGAGGCTGAGCGTATTGGGACCGGGGCTGCCGGCGAGCGCTATAGCGGAAAGGATGAAACCGGATAATCCCTCCATCCGGCCGGTATGCCGCGATAGAGGGCCGAGGTCTTGAACGTTCGTGCGCGCACCTAGGCGGCCTGCTTGGCCTTCAGCGCCTGTGCAACCTTGGAGGCCGGCTCACGGCCCAGCGCCACGCAGATGTCGCGCCCAGCAGCAGCGATAGCGTCGAGGTCGACGCCGTGTTCGATGCCGAGCCCGTTCATCAAGTAGATCACGTCCTCGGTGCCGACATTGCCCGAGGCGCCCTTGGCGTAGGGACAGCCACCCAATCCCGCAACAGCGGTGTCGAACACGGTGATGCCGCGCTCCATCACTGCCATGATGTTGGCCAGCGACTGGCCGTAGGTATCGTGAAAATGCGCCGCGATTTTTTCGCGCGGCACCTTCTCGGCCACGGCATCGATCATGGCCACGCACTCGGCCGGTGTGCCGACGCCGATCGTGTCTCCCAGCGAGACCTCGTAACAGCCCATCCTGAACAGCCGCTCGGAGACTTCGGCCACCTTCGCCGGAGACACCTTGCCGTCATAGGGGCAGCCGATCACGGTGGAGACGTAGCCGCGCACCTTTATACCGTGCTTCTGCGCCGCTTCCATCACCGGCGCGAAGCGTTCGAAGCTCTCGTCGATCGAGCAGTTCGTATTCTTGAGGCAGAAGGCTTCAGACGCCGCGGTGAATATCGCAATCTCCCCGCAATGGGCTTCGACCGCGCCGTTCATGCCCTGCTTGTTGGGCACGAGCACCGGGTAGGATACGCCGGGCTTGCGCTTGATCTGCGCCATCACGGCTTCGGTGTTCGCCATCTGCGGCACCCACTTGGGCGACACGAAACTGCCCGACTCGACGGCCATGTGCCCGGCGGCGGAGAGCGCGTCGATCAGCTTCACCTTCGCCTCGACCGATACCGGCCTTGCTTCGTTCTGCAGCCCATCGCGGGGGCCGACTTCGACGAGGCGGACTTTCTTGGGGTAATTCATGGCGTCATTCTACGCCATTCTCTCGACCACAAGGTAGACGCCCAGCAGCAACAGACCGGCAAAGAACACCCTGCGAAACGTGGGGGCGGCGATGCGCTGGCGCAGCCTCTGGCCCGCTTGCATGCCGATCAGCGCGGGCGCAAGCGCCAGCAGGGACAGCCAGATCGAGCCCGCGTGCCACGCGTCGACCCGCAGCAGGCCGAGCGCCAGCGCGATCGTCGACACCGTGAAGGACAGCCCAAGCGCCTGGATGAGGTCGTCGCGCTCGAGGCCGATCGCCTGCAGATAGGGCGCGGCCGGGATCACGAAGACGCCCGTCGCGCCGGTCACCAA
>CAIMEE010000012.1 GCA_903839865.1 Enhydrobacter aerosaccus
CAACCTCGACAATCACTTTGCCGGCAAGCCCGTGGTCTCGCCGGTTCCCGAGCTGCGCGACATGGCGGCTAGTTCGGCGGGTCGACTCCGACTCTGACCTTTTCGCCCTGGCGCGGCCCCCGATCGAAGACGATGTCGTAGTATGCGCGCAGGACGGAGAGGTTCCCGGTGATGTTCCCCTGCATGCCGGAATAAGTGAAGCCGGCGGCAGCGTAGCCCCAGGCATCGAGGCCGAGATGGCGCCCGATGAACAGGGCCCGCGCCAGGTGATCGCGCTCAGACACCACGATGACCTGCTTGAGCCCGTAGACGTCGCGCGCCCGGATCATCGATTCCCAGGTCCGGGTGCCGAGCGGATCGCGATAGATGAATTCCGGCGGCACCCCCAGCACCGCGAGCCCGTCACGCATGCGCGCCGGCTCGTCGTAGCCGTCGTCGATGCGATTGCCGCTCACGATCAGGGTGCGCGCCTTGCCATGGCTCCACAACTCGTACGCTGCCTGCAGGCGGCGCGAGAGGGTTCGATTGCGCTGGCCGCGCGTGCCGTAGGGCGACGTTCCCAGCACGATCGCGGCATCGACCGTCGGCAGCGCACCGACGTCCTCGGGCACGTATGCATCGGCATAGGCCTCGCTCACCTCGTGGCCAATGTATCCCAGGAGCAGGATCGACGTGATCACCGCTGCCCCACACACGACTGCCGTCAGGCAAAGGCGCATCGTGTGCGTGAGGTGCCCCATCATCGCGCGAACATCCAGGCTTCGGCCATGCCGATCAGCGCCGACGGAAAGCGCCGCAGTTCGGTGAAGACGCTGTGAGGCGCGTCGACATCGCGTGCATCGACACCCCAGGCCTCGAGCCCCGCCTGATGGGCGATATAGAGCGCGCGGCCGACATGGAAGCGCTGCGAGACGATCAACAGCTTCGATTGATGAAAATGATCGCGCGCCCGCAACACCGAAGCACGGGTGCGAAAGCCCTTGTTGTCGCGCAGGATTGCCGCCGCCGGCACACCCCGCTCGACCAGCCCTGCCTCCATCGCCGCCGGCTCGTCGTAGCTGTCGCCCTCGCGGGCGCCGCTCACCAGCAGGATCTTGACCTTGCCCGCCTTCCAGAGCGCCGCTGCAGCGTCGAGACGATAGACCAGATAGCGATTGGGCCCACCCTCCGGTCCGATCGGCGCAGCACCCAGCACCAGCGCCATCTCGACCGCAGGGACCTGCGCGAGATCGGCGGTCGACCAACGCACAGCTTCTTCCGCCATGCGCCGCTCTGCGGCCCACGCCGCCAGCACCAGCGCGAGCATCAGGGCTCCCGCTCCGAGCAGGACAAGCAGGATCAGGCGCACGTCATTGCCCCGATCGAGCCATTCTTGATCCCGAAGGCTGCCCTCTGTAGAGACCCACCATGACACGTCTCAGCACGGCCGAAGCCACAGTCGAAACCCTCCTGCGCCACGGGCTGGACACGGTCTATGCCCTGCCCGGGTTGCACAACGATCCACTCTTCGACGCCTTCTACCACGCTGCAGACCGTCTGCGCGTGATACATCCAAGACACGAGCAGACGGCCGCCTACATGGCATTGGGCGCCGCCCTTGCCACCGGCAAGCCGCAGGCCTTCGCCGTTGTCCCCGGCCCCGGCCTGTTGAACGCCGGCGCCGCGTTGCTCACCGCCTACGGCATGAATGCGCCGGTAATTGGGCTGATCGGCCAGATCCCGCAGGCCGACATCGATCGCGGCCACGGCCACCTGCACGAGATCCACGACCAGCTGGGCCTGATGCGCCACATCACCAAATGGGCCGAGCGCATCCGCGGACCGCAGGAAGCGCCGGGCCTGGTCTCGCAGGCGATCTGGCAGGCAACCTCGGGCCGCCAGCGCCCCGTGGCGCTCGAATGCGCCCTCGACACCTGGGCCAAGCGCGCCGAAGTGACGTTGCCCGCCGAACCGATGCGCCTGCCCCCGGAGACGATCGACGACGAGGCGATCGAGGCCGCCGCGAAGATCCTGGGCAACGCCGAGCGCCCGATCCTCATCCTGGGCGGCGGCGCGCAGGATGCGGCGGCCGAAGTCATCGAGATCGCGCAGCTGCTCGAGGCGCCGGTGTCGTCCTATCGCCGAGGCCGCGGCATCATCCCGAGCTCGCATCGCCTCGCCGTCGACATGCCGGTCGGCCATCGACTGTGGAAGGAAGCCGACGCCGTGCTCGCGGTCGGCACGCGCTTCTTCATCCAGAACGGCAACTGGGGCATCGACGACAAGCTCAAGGTCGTGCGCATCGACATCGACCCCGACGAGCCCGACCGCTTCCGCACGCCCGACGTGGCGCTGATCGGCGACTCCGCAGCGCAACTGCGCGCGCTGATCGCAGCCCTGCCCAAGTACAATCGCAGGCGCGCGTCGCGTGACGTCGAACTGAAAGGCCATCGCGACTGGTTCGCCGAGCGGCTGTCGCGGCTCGAACCGCAGATGGGCTTCCTCAAGGCCATGCGCGCGGCACTGCCGGAAGACGGCATCTTCGTCGACGAAGTCTCGCAGATGGGCTTCGCCTCGCGCGTCGCCTTTCCCGTCGAGAGGCCGCGCACCTATCTCTCGCCCGGCTACCAGGACAATCTCGGCTGGGGCTTTGGCACGGCGCTGGGCGCCAAGGCCGCGATGCCGGACCGGAAAGTGCTGGCGATCGCGGGCGACGGCGGCTTCCTCTACCAGATGGGCGAACTCGCCACCGCCGTACGCCACAACCTCGCCGTCGTCGTCGTGGTGTTCGACAATGGCGCCTTCGGCAACGTGAAGCGAATCCAGCAGGAGCGCTACGGCAACCGCCTGATCGCGTCGGACCTGCAGAACCCCGATTTCGTGCGCCTGGCCGACAGCTTCGGCGTGGCTTCCTTCAAGGCGACCGATGCCAAGCAACTGGAGGCTGCCCTGCACAAGGCCTTCGCGCTGAACGCCCCGGCCCTCGTCCACGTCCCGCACGGCGACGTACCGAGTCCGTGGGACATGATCATGATGCCGAAGGTCAGAGGCTAGAGCGCATCCAGGACTTCCCGGAAGTTGGTCCGGCAAGTGAACCCCAGCACCTCACGGGCCTTGTTCGAATCGTAGACGCGGTCGATCGAGTCGAACATCGTCCAGCCGCGCTTGTCGTACTTGGCGCGATAGTCCGGGAAGTAGCGCGCCACGACGGAGGGCGCGTCAGCGATCAACTCGCGTCCATCCGACGGCGAGAACGGCGTCAGCGCAGAGACGATGAAGGTGTCGAAGCCGATCTCCGGCGCCTTCTGCAATGCCACGACGTGCGCTTCGGCGGCGTCCTCGACCGAGAGACGCCGGAACAGGAACTCGTTGGCCTTGGCATTCTCGCTAGACTGCTTGATGGCGTGCGCCATGTCGTCCTCCTCGGGGAAGAAGCGCGAGGTCCGCAGGATGATGATCGGCAGCCGGCGGAGCTGGTGGAACAGCCGGCACAAATCCTCGGCCGCGAGCTTGGTGACGCCGTAGATGTTGCGCGGCTGCAGCGACGTCATGGTCTCGTCGATCCAGACGGCCTCGCGCGCACCGCCGGCTTTGCCGTCGCGAATCTTCTGCGAGATCATGAGCGAGGTGGTCGAGGTGAAGACGAAGCGGCTCACCTTGGCCGCGACCGCCTCTTCAAGCAGGTTGAGCGTGCCCTGTACGTTGACGGCCACGAACTCGGAATTGTCGTGCGTCTCGATGTGCGGCTTGTGACGCGCGGCGGCGTGCACGATCGCATCGATGCCCTTCGTGCGGATCGTCGACCGAACGAGTGCTCGGTCGACCACGGAGCCCACGATATCCGTCGTGGCGCCCGGCTCTGGATCGAGACCGACGACGGTGTGCCCCTCGCGCCGCAGGCGCGGCACCAGGGTCTGGCCGAGCCATCCTGACGATCCGGTAACCAGTATCTTCATCACAGGCCTGCTTGCAGCAGTGCCTCCTGCTGTCGTGCAGCCAGGACGTCGACATCGAAGCCCTCGATCAGGCTCTCGAACAGGCGGTGCCAGTTGATCGAGGCGCGCAGGTGAATGAACACCGAGCCCAGGCCGATGGCGGCGCGATCCATGAACACGAACTCGCGCGGTGGCCGCACGCCGCCCAACTTGCGCAGCTCGCCGAACACGTCCTGCGCCATCTCGCGACCGTAGCCGCCGGCCACGCCCTCGGTGAGGCGCCGCGGCCGGTCGTCCATCAGCGGCCCGTAGAGGAAGGCCGCCCACCGGTTCAGCACGGTGATCGTCTCGCGCGTCAGGCCGCTGAAGCCCCAGTCCTCGTAGGCCGCCACGGCGCGGTCGAGATCGTCGGTCATCAGCGCCCGATAGAGCTCGATCGACCCTTTCACGAAGCGTGGCGGGAAGATTCGCACGCAGCCGAAGTCCATCAGGTTGACCGAGCCGTCGGGCCGGACGCTGTAGTTGCCCAGATGCGGGTCCCCGTGGATCACGCCGTAGGAATAGAACGGCACGTACCAGGCGCGGAACATGTTGACCGCCAGCGCGTCGCGCTCCTCTTGCGGCTTTTCCTTCCAGTTGAGCAGCGGCTCGCCCGCCAGCCAGTTCATGGTGAGCAACCGGTCGGTGGAGTGAGAGGGCACGGTATCAGGAACGTGCACGTTAGGCTCGTCGCGCAGCATGTGTCGGTAGAGCGCGACGTGTTTGGCCTCACGCCGATAGTCGAGCTCCTCGCGCAGCCGCGTCGTGATCTCGGCATGGATCTCGTCGGTGCGAATCGCGGGATCGAATCGCTGGCCCATCGCGAACACCAGCTTGAGCTGGTTGAGGTCGGCTTCGAGCGCGGAAGCCATGTCGGGGTATTGAAGCTTCACCGCCGCGTCACTGCCATCCGGCAGCACCGCGCGATGGACCTGGCCCAGCGATGCCGCGAAAGAGGCCTCCTTTTCGAACTTCTGGAACTTCGTCTGCCAGTCCGGCCCCAGCTCGCTCGCCATGCGCCGGCGCACGAACGCCCAGCCCATGGCCGGCGCGTTGGCCTGAAGTTGCGCCAGTTCACGCGCATATTCCGGCGGCAGCGCATCGGGAATCGTGGCGAGCAGCTGCGCCGCCTTCATGAGTGGGCCCTTGAGCCCGCCCAGTGCCGCCTTCAGGTCGGACGCGTGCCTGTCACGGTCGAGTGACAGGCCGAGGTAACGCTCGCCCGCCAGCCGCACCGCCAGCCCGCCCATCGAGGTGCCGACCTTGGCGTAGCGGCCGAGCCGCCCGCCGAGAGAGTCGCCCTCGTCAGCCATTGCTAGAGCTTTTCGAGTTCGTCGACGAAGCCCGAGATCACGCTCAGTCCCTTGTCCCAGAAAGCGGGATCGGAGGCATCGAGGCCGAACGGCGCCAGGAGCTCCTTGTGACGCTTCACGCCGCCCGCCTTCAGCATGTCGAGGTACTTCGCCTGGAAGTCCGGCAGCCCGGACTGGTAGACGGCGTAGAGCGAATTCACGAGACAGTCGCCGAAGGCGTAGGCGTAGACATAGAACGGCGAGTGGATGAAGTGGCCGATGTACGACCAGTAATGCCTGTACTCGTCGTCGAAGGTGAAGGCCGGTCCCAGGCTCTCCTTCTGCACCGTCATCCAGATCTCGCCGATCGCGTCGGGCGTCAGCTCGCCCTCACGGCGCTTCGCGTGAAGGCGCGACTCGAAATCGTAGAACGCGATCTGGCGCACCACGGTGTTCAGCATGTCCTCGACCTTGCCCGCCAGCATGGCCTTGCGCGTCTTGGCATCGGGCGCCGCCTTCAGCAGCGACTGGAAGGTCAGCATCTCGCCGAACACCGACGCCGTTTCCGCCAACGTGAGCGGCGTGTCGGCCATCAACGGACCCTGCTGCGCTGCCAGCACCTGATGCACACCATGCCCCAGCTCATGGGCCAAGGTCGCCACGTCCCGCACCTTGCCCTGGTAGTTCAGTAAAAGGAACGGATGCGATGACGGAACGGTCGGATGCGCGAAGGCGCCCGGCGACTTGCCGGGACTGGCCGGCGCATCGATCCAGCCGGAGCCGAAGAATTTCTGGCCGACATCGGCCAACTCGGGAGAGAAAGCGCGATAGGCGCCGAGCACCGTCTTCTCCGCTTCGGCCCACGGAATGGTGCGGTCGTCATGCTCCGGCAGCGGCGCATTGCGATCCCAGTACGGCATAGTCTCGACGCCGAACCACTTGGCCTTGAGCTTGTAGTAGCGATGCGAGAGCTTCGGATAGGCGGCCTTCACGGCGGACGCGAGCGCATCGACCACCTCGTCCTCGACCACGTTCGAGAGATTCCGCGCCGACTGCGGCCGCGGATACTTGCGCCAGCGGTCGTCGATCTCCTTGTCCTTGA
>CAIMEE010000013.1 GCA_903839865.1 Enhydrobacter aerosaccus
GGACGATAGCGGTCGTCGCCGGTGATGGCCTGGAGCTGGACCAGGATTTCGTGGCAGTCCTTCACGCCAAGCCAGTCGGCCAGAGCCAGAGGCCCACGCGGATAGTTGAGGCCCAGGGTCATCGCGGTGTCGACGTCGGCGGCCGAGGCGATGCCGATCATCGCCATCTCGCAGCCGAGGTTGGCGATCATCGCGCACATGCGCTGGGCAATGAAGCCGGGCGAATCCTTGATCACGGTCACCTTGGTGCCCGACTTCGCGAACATCGCGGCGGCCGCATCGCGCACGGCGGCGTCGGCGCCGGGCGGCGTCATGATCGTGATGCGCTTGGCGGTGTCGCCCGTGAGATCGACCGCGACGGTGCGCTTGGGATCGAGACCACGCTCGACCGCTTCGGTCGTGGCGTCCTTGCCGATCGGCGCCACCAGGATCGGGCTCTTGCCGTCGTCGATCGCCAGCGTCTGCGCGCCCGAGGCGACGACCAGCTGAACCAGCTTCTCGTTGTGGCTGTCCATCACCACGGCCGAGGTCGCCGGCGCGACCGATGACGCGAAATCGGCACCGGGATCCACCTTCCCGCCCTTGGCGTCATAGGCATACCAGCCGCCGCCTGTCTTGCGGCCGAGCTTGCCCGCCGCGAACAGGCTCTCGTGATAGGGGCTGGGCGTCATGCGGCGGTCGTGGAAGAAGCCTTCGTAGATGATCTTACGCGCCGGGAAGTTCACGTCGAGGCCTGTAAGATCCATCAGCTCGAACGGCCCCATGCGGAAGCCACAGCTGTCGCGCATCACGGCGTCGATCGCCGACACGCTCGCGCGTCCCTCCTGATAGATGCGCAGGCCTTCGGTGCCGATCGCGGTGCCGCCGAGATTGACGAGGAAGCCCGGCGTGTCGCCCACGATCACGGGCACGCGGGTCTGGCGCTTGCCCAGCGCCACCATGGCGTCGACCACCCATTGCGCGGTGTCGGCGGCGCGAATCACCTCGACCAGCTTCATCAGCGGCACGGGATTGAAATAGTGCATGCCGCAGATGCGGTCGCGATGCTTCAGCGAGCGCGCGATCGAGGCGATGCGGATCGACGAGGTGTTCGACGCCAGGATCGCGTCGGGCGCGATCACGGCCTCGAGTTCGCCGAACAGCTTCTGCTTAACGCTGAGGTCCTCGAACACGGCTTCGACAACGACGTGGCAGACCTTCAGGTCCTCGATCTTCTCGGCGATTCCGAGATTGGCCTCGGCCTTGGCCACGTCCGCATCGGTCAGGCGGCCCTTGGCGGCGAGGCCCTTCAACGTCTCGACGATGCCGGCCTTCGCCTTGGCAGCGCCGCCGGGTGCTGCGTCGAACATGATGGCCTTGATGCCGCCCTGCGCCGTCACCTGCGCGATGCCGCGGCCCATGGCGCCGGTGCCGACCACGCCCACGGTGAGATCGGCGCGGTTGATGTCGAGACTCATGTCACTTCCTTTTTCATTGCTGTAGCTATTTCGTCCAATACGGCCGGATCCTCGATCGTGGCCGGCATTGTCCACGGCTGGTTGTCGGCCATCTTCTGCATCGTGCCGCGCAGGATCTTGCCCGAGCGCGTCTTGGGCAAGCGGTGCACCACCAGCGCGCTCTTGAAGAAGGCAACGGGGCCGATGCGCTCGCGCACCATCGTCACCACGTCGCCCACGATCTCCTCGTGGGGCCTGTTCACGCCCGATTTCAACACCAGCAGTCCGAGCGGCACCTGGCCTTTCAATTCGTCGGCGATACCGATCACGGCGCACTCCGCGACATCGTTGTGCGCGCCCAGCACTTCCTCGATCTGGCCGGTCGACAGGCGATGGCCCGCGACGTTGATCACGTCGTCCACGCGCGTCATCACCGACACGTAGCCGTCCTCGTCGATGAAGCCCGCGTCGCCGGTTTTGTAGTAGCCGGGGAACTCCGTCATGTAGCCCTGCTTGTAGCGATCGTCGGCGTTCCACAGGGTCGGGAACGTGCCCGGCGGCAGCGGCAACTTCGCGGCCAGCGCGCCCACTTCGCCCGCCTTCATCGCGTGGCCATGCTCGTCGAGCACTTCGAGCTTCCAGCCGGGCGACGGCACCGACGTCGAGCCGAGCTTGATCGGCATCGGATCGAGGCCCTCGAAGTTGCCGCAGATCGCCCAGCCGGTCTCGGTCTGCCACCAGTGATCGACCACACGCACGCCCAAGAGCTTCTGCGCCCAGTCGACGGTCGGCGGATCGCCGCGCTCGCCGGCCAGGAACAGGGTGCGGAAATTGCGCAAATCGTATTTCTTGAACAGCTTGCCGTCGGGATCCTCGCGCTTGATCGCGCGGAAGGCCGTGGGCGCGGTGAACAGCGCCATCGCCTTGTGCTCGGAGATCACGCGCCAGAACGCGCCGGCATCGGGTGTGCCGACCGGCTTGCCTTCGTAGAGGATCGAGGTCGCGCCGTAGATCAGCGGGCCATAGACGATGTAGCTGTGGCCCACGACCCAGCCGATGTCGGAGGCGCACCAATAGACCTCGCCCGGCTTCACGCCGTAGAGGTTCTTCATCGACCAGTGAAGCGCCACGCAGTAGCCGCCGGTGTCGCGCACGACGCCCTTGGGATAGCCGGTCGTGCCCGATGTATAGAGAATGTAGAGCGGATCGGTGGCCTGCACCGGCACGCACGCCGCAGGCTTCGCGCCCTTCACCGTCTCGTGCCAATCGAGGTCGCGGCCGGCGACCATCGACGCCGTCTCCTGCGGCCGCTGGAACAGGATGACTTTCGGCACCTTGTGGTTGGCCATTTCGATGGCCTGATCGAGCAGCGGCTTGTAGTGAACCACGCGGTTGGGCTCGATGCCACACGAGGCGGTCAGGACAAGCTTGGGATTGCAGTCGTCGATGCGGCTCGCCAGTTCCTTGGCCGCGAACCCGCCGAACACGACGGAGTGCACGGCACCCAGCCGCGCGCAGGCGAGCATCGCCATCACCGCCTCGGGGATCATCGGCATGTAGATGATGACCCTGTCGCCCTTGGCGACGCCTTGGGCCGCGATCATGCCGGCGATCGCGGCCACACGGTCGCGCAGCTCGCGGTAGGTGAATTTCTGCTGCGAGTTGGTGACGGGCGAGTCGTAGATCAGCGCCAGCTGGTCGGCGCGGCCGCCGTCCACGTGCCGGTCGAGCGCGTTGTGGCAGGCGTTGAGCTCGCCACCCGCGAACCAGCGATAGAACGGCGGCTTGGATGCATCGAGCACCTTGTCCCAGCGCTTGGTCCAGTCGATCGCCTGGGCCTGCTCGGTCCAGAATCCTTCCGGATCGCCCAGCGAACGCGCATGCAGGGCGCGGTATTTATCGCCTTCAGCCATTGGTCCTCCCGCGTATTTGATGCGCTAGGATCGGCCAACTGACAAGAGGGAGGATAGAGCGTGAAACGCCGTCTGATTCTTGCATCGCCTGCCCTCGTGGTGGCAGGCGGCGCGTTCGCCCAAAGCGACTGGAAGCCCACCCGGCCGATTCGCCTGGTTGTCCCCTATGGTCCCGGCGGCTCGGCCGACCAGGTCGCCCGCATCTACGGCGAACGGCTGGCAGCCACGCTCGGCCAGCAGGTCATCGTCGAGGACAAGCCCGGCGCCTCGGGCGGCGTCGGCGCGCAGATGGTGGCGACGGCGCCCGCCGACGGGCACACGCTGCTGCTGTCGCCGACGGCGATCATGGCGATCACGCCCGCGGTCCGGAAGGTCACCTATAACCCCGACGACTTCGCCGCCGTCGCGCGCCTGTCGACGCCGGTCTTCACCGTCACCATCACCAACAAACTTGGTGCCACCAACTGGCAGGAGTTCGTGGCGCTGGCGAAGCAGCATCCCGGCGAATACTGGTACGGCTCCTCCGGCCTCGGCACGATCACGCATCTCAGCGGCGAGGTACTGACGCGCGCCGCCGGCATCAGGATGCAGCACTCGCCCTATAAGACCATCGTCGATGCCGTGGGCGACGTCTTCGACGGCCGCATCCAGATGGTGTTCGATCCCTCGTTCGTGCCCTATGCCAAGTCCGGCAAGTGCCGCGTGGTCCTGACCGAGGGGGCATCCCGCCTCCCCGACCTGCCCGATGTCCCGACCGCGCGCGAACTCGGCCTCGACCTCAAGGGCTTCCGTGAGCGCAGCTGGTTCGGCCTGTTCGCACCCAAGGGAACGCCGGCCAACGTCGTGGCGCGCCTCTCCGAGGAGATCGCCAAGGCGGCAGCCCTGCCGGACATAAAGGAGAAGCTCGCGCTCGTGGCGCAGACCGCGCACCCCCAATCGGCGCCGGATTTCGGACGCCAGGTCGCCGACGACAAGATCTACTTCGCCAGCCTGATCAAGGAGCTCGACCTCAAGCTGGAGTAGCGGAGCCTACGGCGCGATCGGAATGCCCGAGGCCTTCACGAGGGCCGCGTTGGTCGTGATCTCCTTCCTGATTCGCTCGTCGAAGGCCTTGGGCTCGAGCAGATCGGGCTCGGCGCCAAGCTGGACGAAGCTTTCCTTCACTTTCGGATTGGCGAAGGCCTTGACGGTTTCCGCGTAGAGCTTGTCGACGATCTCGCGCGGCGTCCCGGACGGGGCGAACATGCCGACCCAGAAGTCGTAGTTGGACTGAGGGACCCCGAGTTCCATCGTCGTCGGCAGGTCGGGCAACGCGACCGCTCGCTTGGAGCTGCCGATGCCCAGCGCCACCACCCGCTTGTCGGTGATCATCGGCAGGCAGACATTCACCGGACAGAAATAATAATCGACCCGGCCCGCGATCACCTCGGTTACCGCCTCGGGCGTGCCCTTGAACGGGATATGCAGCGCATCGATGCCCGCCCCGACGCGGAAGCGTTCGGCGCTGAGCTGGTTGGCCGTGCCGACGCCCGCGGATGCATAGGTGAACGCGCCGGGCTTCGCCTTGGCCGCAGCCACGAGCTGCTGCACCGTGGTGATGTTCTTCGACGGCGAGATCACGAGCGCCTGCGGCAACTGCGCCAATGGGGTCACGCCCACCAGGTCGCGCTGCACGTCGTAGGGCGTGTTGGAATAGGTGATCGGCGTGAGCGTATACGAGGCCGACTGCACGAGGATCGTGTAACCGTCGGGCTTGGCGCGGGCCACGGCGCCCATGCCGATCGTGCCGCCCGCCCCCGGCTTGTTGTCGACGATGAACGGTTGACCCAATTGCTCGGAGAGCTGCACCGCCAGCGTTCGCGCCATCACATCGGTGGCACTGCCCGCCGTCAGCGGCACCACGATATGAACCAGCTTGTCGGGCCAGGTCTCCGCCGACGCGCCGAAGGACACCATGCCTACCGCAAGTGCGAACCAAGCGATTCGATTCATCTCGACCTTCATCATGCCGCAAGTATACCGTGGCGCTGCGTCGAACGCGCATGGGAACCAGGGCATGGCGAAGAGAAAAGCACCGAAAACGAAACGTCCCGCCAAGCGCAAGGCGGCGAAGGCGAAGAAGCCTGCCGTGAAAAAAGCGGCCGCGAAGAAAGCGGCACCGAAGAAGATCCCCTCTCCGAAGCCGGTCGCTCGTCCTTCGTTCCGCCGCTCGGCCAAGAACCGCACGTCCGTCGCCCGTATGCCTTCGCCGCGCCCGGCGCCGCCGAAGGCTGCGCTGGCTGCCCACAACATCTACGAGCGCGACCTCGACAAGACGGCCGCCAACTTCGCCGCCCTCACGCCGCTGCAATTCATGGAGCGCACGGCGAGCGTTTACCCCGAGCATCTGGCGCTGATTCACGGCGAGCGGCGGCAGACCTGGTCGGAGACC
>CAIMEE010000014.1 GCA_903839865.1 Enhydrobacter aerosaccus
CCGACCACGATCTTGTCGGCGAAGTTGATCAGCATGAAGAAGAAGAGAAGGGCGGTGATGCCCCACGCGCCTTTCAGCGGCCGCTGCGGTGTCTGCACTTGGTGTTCGCTCCCGTTGTTGCCGCAATAAGACAAGGGCGGCCCGTGGCGCGCAAGGGCTTCGGCGGCCATACTGACTGCAAGAAAAGCGAGGGGGAGAGAGATGACCAAAAGCATCGGCCGGCGCGCTGCGCTGGCGGGGTTGGTGGGCGTGGGCGTCGCGCAACGGGCCGTCGCCAAGGATTCATTTCCGTCGCAGCGCGTGACCCTGGTGGTGCCGTTTCCGCCCGGTGCCTCGACCGACGTCACGATGCGGGTGATGGCCGACAAGCTCACGCAGATGTGGGGGCAGCCGGTGATCGTCGAGAACAAGGGCGGCGGCAACGGCATCATCGCAGCCGAAGCGGTGAAGAACGCCAGGCCCGACGGCTACAAGCTGCTGGCCACCTCGTCGATGACCCATGCCGGCAATCCCGTGCTCTACGACAGACTGTCCTACGATCCGATCGCCGACTTCGAGCCGGTGACGCGCATGAGCCTCGTGCCGATGTGCGTGCTGGTCACCAAGAAGCTCGGCATCAAGACGCTGTCCGAGCTGACGGCCAGGCTCAAGGCGGAACCCGGCAAGCACAACTTCGGCTCGGGTGCGATCTCCGCGCGCGTGGCGGGCGAACTCTACAGGATGCTGGCCGGCGTCGATGCGGTGTCGGTGTCGTACAAGAACAACCAGCTCGCGGCGCCCGACCTGAACAACGGCATCATCTCGTTCATGATCTGCGACGCGGGCAGCGCCAAGATGATCCTGACCTCGGGCTGGGCCGACGCGCTGGCGGTGACCCAGGCGGAGCCTTATCCGCAATTGCCCGGAGTGCCGAGCTCGCCACAGGCCGGCATGCCGGACCTGCTGTTCACCACCTGGTCGGCCTTCTATGCGCCCAAGGGTACGCCGCGCGACGTGGTGATGAAGCTGAACAAGGACATCATCGCCGCCGGCACCTCGCCCGAGATCGCGGCCAAGCTCGACGCGATGGCGGGTGGGCCGAGCTTCACCACGCCGGAAGAGCTTATGGCATTCACCAAGAGCGAGATCGAGGCGTGGCGCAAGGTGGTGCGCGCCGCCAACATCAAGATCGAGTAGGACAAAGAAAAAGGGCGCCCGAAGGCGCCCTTTCACAGCTCGATATCAGGAGTCTATTTGATGCCGGCCTACTTGATGAGCGGGCACTTGCCGTCTTTCATCGGACGGTAGGCCTGATCGCCCGGTACGGTGGCGATCAGCTTGTAGATGTCGTCCTTGCTCTTGGACTCGGCCGGCGACTTCACCTGGAAGAGGTACATGTCGCGGACCAGGCGGCCGTCTTCACGCAGCTTGCCGTTCTTGGTCATCACGTCGTTGACCGGCATCTCGCGCATCTTGGCCATCACCGCCTTGGGCTCGTCGGTGCCGGCGGCCTGCACGGCCTTGAGGTAGTGCAGCGTCGAGCTGTAGACGCCTGCCGTCAGCATGCTCGGCAGCTTGTCCTTCTTGGCGCGATAGCGCTTGGTCCAGGCGCGGGTTTCGTCGTTCAGGTCCCAGTAGAACGACTCGGTCAGCACCAGCCCCTGCGCCACCGGCAGGGTCAGAGATTGCACGTCGGTCGCGAAGACCAGCAGGCCTGCCAGCTTCTGGCCACCCTTGACGATGCCGAATTCGCCGGCCTGCTTGATCGCGTTGATCGTGTCCTGGCCTGCGTTGGCCAGGCCAATAACCTTGGCCTTCGAGGACTGAGCCTGCAGCAGGAACGACGAGAAGTCCTGCGTGCTGAGCGGGTGCCTGACGGCGCCCAGCACCTTGCCGCCCGATTCCGTCACGACCTGGCTGACGTCGCGCTCGAGGGCGTGGCCGAAGGCGTAATCGGCGGTGAGGAAGTACCAGCTGTCGCCGCCGGCCTTCACCATCGCGCCACCGGTCACATGCGCCAGGGCATAGGTGTCGTACACCCAGTGCGCGCCCGTCTCCGAGCAGGCCGGGCCGGTGAGGTCGCTGGACGCGGCGCCGGTGTTGATGTCGATCTGGCCCTTCTCCTGCGCGACCTTGCGCACGGCGAGCGCGACCGACGAGGTGCCGAGGCCGGTGATCATCTTGACGCCGTCGACGTCGAACCACTTGCGCGCGATCGCGGCGCCGACATCCGGCTTGGTCTGGTGATCGGCCGAGAGGATCTCGACCGAGCGGCCGAGCACCTTGCCGCCGACGTCCTCGATGGCGAGCTGCATCGCCTCGACTTCACCGGTCGTCAGGTCGCCGTAGACGCCCGAGAAGCCGTCCATCACGGCGATCTTGAGCGGGCCGGGCGTCTGCGCCTGTGCGATGGCCATGAGGCCCGCGGTCGTCAGCCCGACGGCGGCGGCAATCAGGCCGCCCAGCCGGGCAATGTTCGTCGTCTTCATGTTCGATCTCCCCGATGTTTCTAGTTCTTGATCAGCGGGCACTTGCCCTCGTTCAGCGGACGGAACGCCTGCTCGGGCGGAACCGTCGCCAGGATCTTGTAGATGTCGTCCTTGCCCTTCGATTCGGCCGGCGACTTCACCTGCGCGAGATACATGTCGCGCATCAGGCGGCCGTCCTCGCGCAGCTTGGCGTTTTTGGTCATCATGTCGTTGACCGGCGTTTCCTTCATCTTCTTCATCACGGCCAGCGGCTCGTCGGTGCCAGCCGCCTGAACGGCCTTGAGATAGTGCAGCGTGGCGCTGTAGACGCCCGCCATCGTGTGGTTGGGAACCTTATCCTTCTTGGTGCGGAACTTCTTGGTCCAGGCGCGGGTCTCGTCGTTCTGGTCCCAGTAGAAGGCCGTGGTCGTGACCAGGCCCTGCGCGACCGGCAGGCCGAGCGACTGCACGTCGCTCTCGAAGATCAGCAGTGCCGCGAGGCGCTGGCCGCCCTTGATCAAACCGAACTCGCCGCCCTGCTTGATGGCGTTGATCGTGTCGCCGCCGGCGTTGGCGAGGCCCACGATCTTGGCCTTGGAGGCCTGGGCCTGCAGCATGAAGGAGGAGAAATCCTGGGTGCTGATCGGATGCTTGACGCCGCCGATCACCTTGCCGCCCGCGGCCGTGACGACCTTGGTCGCTTCATCTTCCATCGACTTGCCGAAGGCGTAGTCGGCGGTCACGAAGAACCAGGTGTCGCCGCCGTCCTTGACGACGGCGCTGCCGGTCACGTGGGCCAGCGCGTAGGTGTCGTAGCTCCAGTGCGCACCGGTGGCGGAACAGGCCGGTCCGGTGAGATCGGCGGTGGCGGATCCGACGTTGAGGTCGATCTGGCCCTTTTCCTGCGCGACCTTGCGTACGGCCAGGCCGACCGACGAAGTGTCGAGGCCGCTGATCATCTTGACGCCCTCGTCGTACCACTTGCGGGCGACTGCGGCCGCAACGTCGGGCTTGTTCTGATGGTCTGCCGACAGGACTTCGATCGGGCGGCCCAGCACCTTGCCCCCGACCTCGTCGACGGCCATCTGCATGGCCTCGACCTGACCCTGGGCGATATCGGCATAGACGCCCGACAGGCCGCCCAGCAAAGCGATCTTGAGCGGCTGCGGCGCCTGCGCGCGTGTCTCGATGGGCGCCAATGCCATGATGCCGGCGGTTGTCACCCCGACTGCAGCCGCGAAAATTCCGCCTATGCGGGCGACGCTCGTCAACTTCATACTCGTTTCCTCCAACTGGCGGTCTTTGCCGCCGAGATGGGGACATTAACTTTCGCTTTGAACGGACGCCAGTGCTGGACAGCAGCTTCAAGGTCCGATTTATTCCGTCGCGTTAGGGGAGTGTATGGCCGCAGAAGAAGCAATTCTCAGGGCCTCGGGTCTGACAAAAGAGTTCAAGGGCTTTATTGCCGTAAAGAACGTCGACCTGACGGTGAGACGACACACAATTCACGCGCTGATCGGGCCAAATGGGGCAGGCAAGACGACCTGCTTCAACCTGCTGACGCACTTTTTGACGCCTACGTCAGGGCGCATCGAGTTCAATGGGCGCGACATCACCGGCTCCTCGCCTGCGGCGATCGCGCGCATGGGGCTCGCTCGGTCTTTCCAGATCTCGGCCGTATTTCCCCATCTCAGCGTGCGGGAAAACGTGCGCGTGGCCCTGCAACGCAAGCTTGGCCTGTCATTTCACTTCTGGCGCTCGGAGAAAGTGCTCGATGCGCTCGATGGCCGGGCGCTCGAACTGGTCGAGGCGGTGGGCCTGTCGGACGTGGCCGAGGCTCAGGCGGTCGATCTGCCGTACGGCCGCAAGCGCGCGCTCGAGATCGCCACGACCCTGGCGCTCGAGCCCGAGATGATGCTTCTCGACGAGCCGATGGCGGGCCTGGGCCAGGAAGACATCAAGCGCATCGCCCAGCTGATCCGCACCGTCGCCAAGGACCGTACCGTGCTGATGGTCGAGCACAACATGTCCGTGGTGGCCGATCTGTCCGACACCATCACGGTGCTGGCGCGCGGCGAGGTGCTGGCGGAGGGGCCTTACGCCAAGGTCTCGAAGAACCCGTTGGTCGTCGAAGCCTATGTCGGGACCGGTCATGGTTGAGCCGCTGCTGAAGGTTGCGGGCCTCGAGGCCTGGTATGGCGAATCGCATGTGCTGCACGGCATCGATTTCGAGATTGGCCGCGGCGAGCTCGTGACGCTGCTCGGACGCAACGGCGCCGGCAAGACGACGACCTTGCGCTCGATCATGGGCATCGTCGGCAAGCGCCGGGGCTCGGTCACGTTCGACGGGCAGGAAACCGTCGGCCATCCGTCGAACCAGATCGCGCGGCGTGGCATCGCCTATTGCCCTGAAGAGCGCGGCATCTTCTCGAGCCTCAACGTCGAGGAGAACCTGCTGCTGCCGCCGGTGGTGAAGCCGGGCGGGCTCAGCCTTGCGGAGATCTACAAGCTGTTTCCGAACCTCGAGGAGAGGAAGCGCAGCCAGGGCACCAAACTGTCGGGTGGCGAGCAGCAGATGCTGGCGATCGGCCGCATCCTGCGTACGGGCGCGAGTCTGCTGCTGCTCGATGAGCCGACCGAAGGACTGGCGCCCGTCATCGTGCAGCGCATCGGCGAGATCATCCGCCAGCTCAAGGAGCGCGGCTTCACCATCCTGCTGGTCGAGCAGAATTTCCACTTCGCCGCGCAGGTCGCCGACCGGCATTTTGTGGTGGAGAACGGCAAGGTGATCGACATGGTCGACAAGGCCGACGTGCAGCACAGCCTCGGCAAGCTGCAAGCCTATCTCGGAGTCTAGGGCATGGCGCAGGTAGCAATCGGACTCGTCAACGGCGCCTTCTACGCCATGTTGAGTCTCGGACTGTCGGTCATCTTCGGCATGCTGAACGTGATCAACTTC
>CAIMEE010000015.1 GCA_903839865.1 Enhydrobacter aerosaccus
CCGTGATCTTCGACGAGGCCACGGCAGGCTTTCCCTGCATCGACGTGGCGCGCCCGCAGCTCGACGCGATCGTGGCGCGCCTCTGCACCTAGGTCATCCTTCGGAAAAAGATGACGCGGTGTGCACCGAAATCCTGGGACACCTTCGATCCCGATGGCATAAGGGTTTCCCGCGATTTGTACCGGATTCCGCCACCCCCTCCCCGCAACAAAATTGCGCGGACGGCCCTCTAGAAAACGGCGCGCACACCCACGATTTCGCCCAGGCACTGGCCGACGTGATCGGCCGTCTCGGGCGCCAGGCCCTCGACCTCGATCTCGACGCTCAGCGCATCGGCATCGGCCTGGGCGAAGACCCGCGCCGGCACGAGGCCGCGCTTGGCCAGAAGCTCGAGCGCGCGCGGCAGCACGCCAGGTTCGGCGTCGGCTTCGGCTTCGAAACAGTAACGAACGGTGGAGGAATTGCGCTTAAGCGCGAGCACAGACGACATGGAAAGACTCCTCGAAAAACGGACGAATAGCGACGGGCCGGTTTGCAGTGCAAACCGGGGTGCTAATTCGCCGAATGAGGAGGTCCCCACGGACCATGTCTCGGGCCATGCCGCCACTATAGCGCCATCGACCGGGCGCGGGCTACCCTCCCCGCCACGGCTCCCCCGGGAAGGAAACAAAAATGCGCTCCACGCCGATCTACGAGGTCCATGCTGTCAAATACGCCCACCTGCCGCGCAAGGCTTGGGAAGTGCAGATCAACCCCGACCCGCATGACGCCAACTTCCCGATGGACTATTTCGTCTGGGTCGCCATCCCGATCGACGAGAGCGGCCATCGCACCATCGGCGGCAAACCCATCGTGATCGACACCGGCTTCAATGCCGCCGTCGGCAAGAAGCGCGGCCGCGAGGTGAAGACCAATCCCGCCGATCTCCTCGAGCATCTGGGCATCGACGCCAAGGAAGTCGAGGACGTCATCGTCACCCACCTGCATTACGACCACATCGGCAACTGGGACCGTTTCCCCAAGGCGCGCTTCCACCTGCAGGACAAGGAGATGCAGTTCGCGACCGGCCGGCACATGTGCCACGGCACGTTCCGTCACGCCTACGAGGTCGATGACATCGTGGGCATGGTGCGCGCGCTCTACGGCAACCGCGTGGCGTTCCACGACGGCGACGAGGAGATCGCGCCGGGCATTTCAGTTCACCTGATCGGCGGCCACACGATGGGCATCCAGTCGGTGCGCGTGAACACGCGCGACGGCTGGCTCGTGCTCGCCTCCGACGCCTCGCACTACTTCTGGGGCGTCGAGCAGGAGAAATTGTTCTCGATCGTCTTCTCGGTGGCCGACATGCTGGCCGGCTACGACAAGCTCAAGAAGCTGGCCGACGGCCGCATCGAGAAGGTGATCCCCGGCCACGATGCCGAGGTCACCAAGCGCTTCCCCGCCTCGAAGAAGGGGCTGGAAGGGATCTGCGTGCGGCTGGACTGAAGCCGCGACCGGAGTCTATCGCGGCGTGCCGTCGGCGTTGCACGACGACTTGCCGAGCTGCTCGGCGTACCAGGCCTCGCCCATGCCCTGCCGGAATTGGGCAAAGTTGCCGGCGAGCTCGCGGCACTTGGCGACCGCCTCGTTGCGCGAGGTCTGGGGTGTAGCAGGCACCTGAACGGAGACTGTCGGCGCACCGCGCGGTATCTGTGGCGTCCTCGCCGTCGCGACGATCGCGCAGCCGCCTGTCGTCGTGCAGGCGGCTTCGCGGGCGCAAATCTGCCCGCCAGC
>CAIMEE010000016.1 GCA_903839865.1 Enhydrobacter aerosaccus
CCCGAACTCGCCGATGTGGTGGCGCGCCACAGTTGGACCGAGGGTCGCAAGTTCCTGCTCGTGCCGTACCACATGATCGGCGCGCGCGACATGGAGTCGGCCATCCTCGGCCAGTACGCCGAGTTCGTGCGCAAGAAGCACCCGGAGGCGCCGGTGCCCGGCTTCTACCTGGCCGAAGGCCTGTTCAAGGATGCGCGCGAGCTGCGTGTACGCATGGGCGACGACCCCTTCTTCGCCCAGTTGAACAAGGGCGCTGCCGGCGGCAATGGCGGTTGGGGCGAGTTCGACAGCGGCTGGGACGCCGCCAGCTTCGAAGCGGCCATGCTGGAGGCGCCCAATGGCGAGGAGCGTTCACGTCTCGTTGGCGACCTGATCACGCAGTTCTTCTCGGCCTACCGAAGCCTGGCCGGCAGCGGCGAGTCTTACGTCTCGCTCGACGATGGTCTTAGCATCATGAGCCGCCACGCCCAGGCGCTGGGCTACGACGCGGTCATCCTGTTTCTGGATGAACTGGTGCTCTGGCTCGCCAGCCACGCCGCCGACGTCAATTTCGTCAGCCGCGAAGGCACGAAGCTGGTCAAGCTGGTGGAGGCCACCAACCCCGACCGGCCGGTCCCGCTGATCAGTTTCGTCGCGCGCCAGCGCGACTTGCGCGACCTGGTGGGTGAGAACCTCGCTGGCTCCGTGCAATTGCAGTTCAGTGACGTGCTGAAGCACTGGGAAGCGCGCTTTCACCGCATCACACTGGAAGACCGGAACCTGCCGGCCATCGCCGAGAAGCGCGTGCTGCGTCCGGTGAACGAAGCCGCGCGCCAGACGCTGCAGACCGCGTTCGACGACGTGATGAAGATGCGCCGCGACGTGCTCGACACCTTGCTCACCACCACGGCCGACCGGGAGATGTTCCGCAAGGTCTATCCCTTCAGCCCCGCACTGGTGCAGACGCTGATCGCCGTGTCGGCGGCACTGCAGCGCGAGCGCACCGCGCTGAAGCTGATGCTGCAATTGCTGGTGGACCGCCGAGCCGACCTGGAGCTCGGGCAACTGATTCCCGTAGGCGACCTGTACGACGCCATCGCTGAAGGTGATGAACCGTTCTCGGAAGGCATGCGCCTGCATTTCGACAACGCGAAACGCCTTCAAAACCAGCGGCTGTTGCCAATGCTGGAGCGCCAGCACGGCATCACGTGGGAGGCGATCAAGCTCGGCCAGGCGGACCCCACGGTGGCCAAGAACCTGCGCAATGACGCGCGGCTGCTCAAGACACTGCTGCTGGGAGCGCTGGTGCCCGAGGTGGAATCGCTCAAGGGCCTGACCGCGCAGCGCCTGGCGGCGCTGAACCACGGCACCTTCCGCTCACCCATTCCCGGACGTGAGGCGCAGGACGTGCTGCGCAAGTGCCGTGACTGGGCCAGCGAGATCGGCGAGATCCATATTACCGAGGACCTGAACCCGGTGATCTCGATCCAGGTCACCGGTGTCGACATTGAGCCCATCCTGCGTGCAGCCGAGGCCAACGACAACGCTGGCAATCGGCGCAAGAAGATCCGCGAAACGCTGTTCGAGCAGTTGGGCATTCAGGACACAGGTGGGTTGTTCACGACCTATGAATTCCTCTGGCGCGGCACCCGGCGCGAAGTCGAGGTGCTATACGAGAATGTCCGCGAGATGACAGACGACCGCCTGCGCGGCCGCTCGGGCGCCTGGTCGGTAGTGGTGGACTTTCCGTTCGACGACGCGAATTTTGGGCCGGCGGATGATCTGGCGCGTCTGGGCGCGTACCGCGGCGGCGACACGCGGACACTCGTGTGGTTACCCTCCTTCCTCAGCAACAAGGCGTTGGCCGACCTGGGCCGCCTGGTGGTGCTCGATTACATCCTGCAAGGCGAGCGTTTCGATAACTACGCCGCGCACCTATCGTTCGTCGACCGGATGCAGGCCAAGGCGCTGGCCAGAAATCAGCTCGACCAGTTGCGGATCAAGCTCAGGTCGCAGCTCGAAGTGGCCTACGGCATCAGCACCGAGCCGCGGGATGCCGTGAGCAACCCGCTCACGGCAGACCAGCAGTTCCAGTCGCTGGACCCGACGCTGTCACCGCGCCCCCCCGTGGGCGCAGAGTTCCGCAGCGCATTCGAGAGCCTGTTGGGCCAGTTGTTTGCCCACCAGTACCCGGCGCATCCCGAGTTCGATACCGAAATCAAGGCCAGCGTCATCAAGAAGGTCTGGCCCGAGGTGCAGAAGGCCATCGAGTCGCCCGGGCAGCGAGGGTTCGTGCAAGACAGTTCGACACGCAAGCTGGTGCGCGCGGTCGTGAACCCCTGTCAGCTCGGCCAGATGGGTGAGACCCACCTGTTGATCGAACCGCATTGGCAGTCTCGCTTCGCACAGAGCCATGCACGGGAAGGCGGCGGGCCGATCACGGTGGCCAAGCTGCGCCGCTGGATCGATACCCCAGCGCCGATGGGACTGCCGATCGAGCTGCAGAACTTGATCATCCTGGCGTACGCCGCTTCGACCAACCGCCGCTTCACGCTGCGTGGCGGGCCGATCGAGCCGACCATCGACAGCCTGTCCGACGAACTGGAGCTGAGGGAGCAGGCCCTGCCCAATCCAGCCGACTGGGATACGGCATTGCAGCGCGCCTCCAGCCTGTTCGGGTTGACGCTGGCGCAAACGCTCAACGCGGCCAACGTGGGGCGCCTGGTCGATGACGTGAAGCAGGCGGCAAGCGGCAAGCGCGAAGCCGTAGGTAGGCTGGTCGCTCAAGTCCGTGATCGCGCCAGCCGCTATGGTGCAGGCACCACCGGCGCCCGCCAGCAATCGGCAGAGTCCGCACAGGCGCTGCTGGCCACGCTCACGCAGGCCGCGGAAAGTGATGTCGTGTCGTCACTGGCCTCCGCGACTTTGAATACCTCTGAGGCGGCGGTGAGCCGTACCCTGGGCCAGGCGCAGGCCTGCGCCGATGCGCTCACCAATGGCAACTGGCAGTTGTTCGACGTGGTCCGCGATCTTGGGGACCATCGACGTGAGGCGGCTGCGGGCATCATGACTCGCCTTGTCGAGATGCTGACCGCCGACGAGCATGTCGTCCCGCTGAAGTCGCGACTGGCAGAGCTCGAACGAGACGCCATGCAGTTGCTCGCGGCGGCCGCGCCGGCGCCGGTCACGACACCCGCGCCTGCACCTGAGCCGGTGACGCCTGGCGGGACTACTGTGCCCACGCCCCTGCCCCCGGTATTGCCACCGACGCCGGGCTTCAATGGTCCGGAGCTCGTGGAGGAAAAGCAGTCGCTGCACCTGACCGGCGCGGCTGCAGAAGCAGCACTCGATGACCTCAAGGCGCGCATGGCGCGCGAGCGGGACCTGGAGTTGACCCTCAGTTGGCGGCTAGAGCGCAAGGGTACGAAGCTATGAGCGCGCCGGGCCGCTCCCAAGCGCGAATGCTCCCCCTCGGGGGGACGACGCTGAAGGCGTCAAGGGGGCACCCATGAGCTTGTCGACTCCGCAGATCGCGGCGCAGATCGAGCGGGTGCTGGCCAGCGATCCGGCGACGGTGGTGTTGGCGATCCGTGCGAAGGCGCGCCAGCCGTGGCCCGACACACTGAGCCAACGTGGCCGGCAGTTCGCGCTGCGCTGGTGCGAATCGTCGCTGGCCATCCGCGAGGCGCTGTGCGATTCCGAGCGAAATGACCCGGCTACGGCCGGACTCGTGGTCATCACGCCGTTGGCGACGCACGAGATTGCCGAGGACATTGCGGCGCGCCTGGCGCGAGCACGTGTGTTCCAGCCGGAGGGCTGGGACATCGTCCGTCAGCTCTTCCAGGCCAAAGAAACCGACGCACGTCTCGGACGGTTCGCGTGGATGCCGCAGAGCCTGATCGACGGCGCAGCGCAAGGCCCCTACTCGCCGGTGGCGAACGGATTCCTTGGCCTGGAGACTGCTTGGCAGGAGGTGCTGCAACGGTTTCTTCGAATCCCGACGGCTCGCCCGGACGCCGTTTCGTTGCTGACCTGGTCGATGACCATCGGGGCCGACGCCACGCTGGACCAGTTGCCAGCCGCGGCCCGAACCGACGTCATGCGCTGGCTCGGGGAAACGGCCGGCAGCGCCGGTGAAATGATCCTTGGGTGCGTTGAGGCGGGCCACACGGCCGACGCCCTGCCGCTTGGCCTGGTCTGCGGCGTGGTCTTCGCGCCGGACGGCGAAGGACAAGCGGCGTTGGGTCAGGCGGCCATCCGGCTTGAACGATTCGACAACGACAAGCACATCGGTGTGCCGGAAGGCCGGGCCTGGGCGCGAGCCGCCGAGCAGGTGGTGCGAGCGGCCGGGCTGGAAGCCACGCGCGCTACGCTGGACCGCGCCGATGCCCTGCTACGGGATCTGCGGGTCACCGAATTTGCACACCTCAGCGATCTGCTTCCTGCTGGGCTGGACCAGCGGATGCAAGACTTCGCCCTCGCCCTGTCTGCCCACGTGGCCGAACCAACCGAGACCAACCTGGCGCAGGTGGAGTTGCAGGCCGACCGCGCGCTCAGGCACACCTTGATGGCGGCCCAACCACCGCGAGCGGAGCGCGTCGAGATGGCACGCCGTCTTTCGCGCTGGCTTATGAGCACGCCCCGATCCGCGACATCGCTGCAGACCGCGGTGACCTGGCAAGCGGACGAGGGGGCATTCGTGGACTGGGCACGCTTTCGCCTGCTCGGTGGCGACGAGATTCCCGATCTTTCGCAGGCCTACAGCGCGTGCCGCGAGGCTCTGATTGCCCGCCGGAACAAGTTCGCCAAGCCGTTCGCCCAAGCGCTGATCGAGTGGAACGCGAACCAGCCGACCGTTGACGGGCGCCTGGTGCCGGTTGAGTCCGCGCTCGAGCGCGTGCTGGCGCCGATCGCTGCGGCCCATCCGACCCTGCTGCTGGTGATGGACGGGTTGAGCATCAGCATCTTCCGGGAGCTGTTCGCACGCAGCGCGAGTCATGGCTGGGCCGAGATGGTGCCGAGCGACATCGGGCAGCCGCTGGTCGGCGTGGCTGCGCTGCCCACCGTCACCGAGGTGAGCCGTACGAGCCTGCTTTGTGGACGTCTCACGCTGGGGGCTGCCGCGCAGGAGAAAGCCGGCTTCGCTTCGAATGCTGCGTTGCTGGCACACAGCCGCGCCGGAGCACCGCCACGGTTGTTCCACAAGGGCGACCTGGCGGACGCGACCAATCTGGCACCCGAGTTGCGCGCGGCCATCGCGGACCCCCATCAACGTGTGATCGGCGTGGTCTACAACGCCGTCGACGACCACCTGAGCGGTCCCGACCAGTTGCATCAGCGTTGGACGCTCGAAGACCTGAGGCTGCTGCTGCCTCTGCTTCGTGAAGCACGGGAAGCGAGGCGAGTGGTGGTGGTGACCGCCGACCATGGCCACCTGCTCGAGGACGGCACTGCCCAGGTCGGCGGCGGCGGCGAGAGCGACCGCTGGCGGCCGGGCACGGACAGCCGCGCGCCTTACGAGGTAGCGGTAAGCGGTGGGCGCGTGGTGACGAGCGACGGCTCGAACACAGTCGTTTGCCTTTGGGGAGAGAGCACACGCTACGGCGGACGCAAAAACGGTTACCACGGCGGCCTGTCACCTCAGGAGGTGTCGGTGCCGCTAAGCGTGATGGTGCCATTGGGGATGAACCTGCCAGGGTGGACACCAGCACCGCCTGCTCAGCCCGAGTGGTGGGAACTGCCGCCGATCCCGAAATCAAAGGAATCGAAGCCCGCCGTCACACAACCGGTGCGGCCCGTGGGGCGTAAACCGACAGTGCAAGTCGGTCAGCCTCAGCTCTTCGACGAGAGCGAGTTGCCACCTGCGCCAGTGCCAGCCGCCGCAGATTGGATCAGTGCCCTGCTGAGCGGAACGATCTATGCGTCGCAACGTCAACTGGCTGCGCGGGTTGCACTACCCGATGACAAGATGCGCTTGCTGCTGACCGCATTGTCGGAACGTGGTGGCAAGCTCTCGCGCGCTGCGCTGGCCCAGAGGCTTTCACTGCCGGAGATCCGCCTGGGAGGCATGCTGAGCGCCGTCAGGCGCATGTTGAACGTGGACCAGGCCCCTGTGCTCGTCATCGATGAGGCCGCTGGAACCGTGGAGTTGAACATCGCGCTGCTGCACCAGCAGTTCCGAGTGGGTGGCCTTGGGGGTCAACGATGATCAGCGCCGCCCGACGGGAGGACATTGTGAGTGCGCTGCGTCGGGGAACAGTGCCAAGCAGTGGCTTGGACGCGCTCGCAGTGGGCATCGAGTCGTTCGCGCCCACCCTCGATGAGGAGCTTGCAGCAGTCGCCGCCGGCCGAGGGGGCTTCAAGGCCGTGCGTGGCGAGTACGGCACGGGCAAGACCTTCTTCGGTCGCTGGCTGCAAGAGCGGGCGCGGGCCCGCGGCTTTGCGGCGACCGAAGTCCAGATCAATGAAACGGAAACGCCACTGCATCGGCTGGAGACCGTCTATCGCCGGCTGGTCGAGCACCTGGGGACTGCAGACACCGCGAGCGGCGCCTTCCGCGGTGTCATCGATGGTTGGTTCTATGCACTGGAGCAGGACGTTCTGGCCGACACGTCGGTCGACCCCAATGACGCTGAGGAATTGCTGTCGCGTACCGATACGCTGATGGAGGCGCGCATTGCTACCATCAGCAAGACCGCCCCGGCATTCTCTGCCGTGCTTCGAACCTACCGCAGGGCTCTGGCGGCCGGGGATGGCATGTTGGCAGACGGACTCATCAGTTGGCTGTCGGGGCAGCCGAACGTGGCGGCCAGCATCAAGCGTGCGGCGGGCATCAAGGGCGCCCTGGACCACTTTGGTGCCACCAACTTTCTGGTGGGCCTGCTCACCATCCTTCGCGACAGCGGCTTCTCTGGGCTGGTGTTGGTGCTGGACGAGGTGGAAACGCTGCAGCGCATGCGCACTGACACGCGAGAGAAGGGACTGAACGCTCTTCGGCAATGGATCGACGAGATCGACGCCGGACGGTATCCGGGGCTCTACCTGGTGGTCACGGGCACACCTTCGTTCTTCGACGGCCCCCAAGGAGTGCAGCGTCTCGCGCCACTGGCCCAACGTCTGCACGTCGACTTCGGCACCGACCGTCGCTTCGACAACCCCCGTGCGGTTCAGATCCGCCTGGCCCCGTTCGACCATACCGCCCTGCTGGCCGTCGGACGTCGCGTCCGCGATATCTACGTTGAAGGTCGTCCCCACGAGCAGCGCTTACGCAGCGTCGTTGACGACAGCTACCTCGACACGCTCGCCCGCGCCGTGGCTGGCGGCCTGGGCGGCAAGATCGGCGTGGCGCCGCGGTTGTTCTTGAAGAAACTCGTCGCAGACGTTCTGGATCGTGTCGACCTGCACGAGGACTTCGATCCACGCCGGCACTACACCCTGACCTTGGCCGAGAGCGAAATGTCGGTGGTCGAACGTGCAGCCGCAAGCGCCACTTCGGTGGACGACATCGAACTGTGAGCGCTGTACGGCCGCTCCGAAAGCGCTCACTCCCCCTCGGAGGGGGCGGCCCGCAGGGCCAAGGGGGCGGAATGAGCGAATTCGAGCAACTGCACCCTTCGCTGCAGTACCACGTTGTCAATACGCTGGGATGGAGCACGCTGCGCCCGACCCAGTTGGCCGCCATCGCCCCAATTCATGCGGGAACCCATTGCCTGTTGCTCGCACCGACCGCCGGCGGCAAGACCGAGGCGGCAGCGATCCCGATTCTATCGAGGATGCTCAACGAGGCCTGGCCGGGAACGAGCGTTCTCTACATCTGCCCGATCAAGGCGTTGCTGAACAACCTGGAGCACCGGCTCTCCC
>CAIMEE010000017.1 GCA_903839865.1 Enhydrobacter aerosaccus
ACCCTGTTTCTTGGTTCGGGGAACAACGTCGGCCCAATACGCGATTTGCTTCGTCGCGTGCTGACCATCCATATCGATCCACGCTGCGCGACCCCGGCAACGATGTCATACAAAGGATATCCAGTCGATAAGGTCCGCCAGCGGCGCGGCGCTTACGCGGCGGCGGTGCTGACATCATTCAAGCATGGCGGAGGGCTGGTTCGCCGCGTGCTGCGGTGGACAGTATCGTCACGTTCGGTGGTGCGTGGTCAGACTATTGCCGGTATCCGCTGATATGGCTCGGGCACCCCGACCCTGCGACGGCACTGCTGGAACAGGTCCGCCATGACCCCGACGGCGATGCGCTTAGTGGGTTGATGACCGAATGGCATGCCGTATTCGGGTCCACCCCAACCACGGTGCGCAAGGCGGTTGAAGCGGCGCTTCATAACCAATCCAATCTGCTCGATGCGATACGCGAATTCCCGGTTGAGGAACGTGGCGAGATCAATCGTTCGAAATTGGGGTGGTTGTTGAAGAAGAATGCGAACCGGATCGTCGGAGGCTTCGAGTTTCAGCAAGCGGAGGCGGACGGGCGCACCGCTTGGCGGGTGGTGGCCGTCAAAACACCGCCTTTAACGCCTTCACCGCCTTCCGCCCCGTCGGTTGTAAAAACTGTCACGGCTGGCTGGAGTGGCCGGATATGAGTGCTGCTGAAGCCCTAAAGGCAGCGAGGGCTGCCGGTGTGCATCTCGTGATCGACGGTGACGATCTGGTGCTGGAGGCGTCTACGCCGCCCCCGGCGGCGGTGCTCGATGCGCTCTCCCGTCACAAGGCCGAGATTGTGGTCCTTCTTCGGCCGGCCGGAGACGGCTGGTCGGCCGAGGACTGGCAGGTCTTCTTTGACGAGCGGGCCGGCATCGCTGAGTTCGATGGCGGACTGCCGCGCCCGGAGGCCGAGGCCCAAGCCTTTGCCTGTTGCGTCGTCGAATGGCAGGTCCGTAACCCTGAACGCTCGCCGGCCGGGCGCTGTCTCGGATGCGGCGATCGTGAATACGCCCACGATCCGCTGCTGCCCTACGGCGTCGAACCCACCGGCCACGTCTGGCTGCATTCGCGTTGCTGGGAAGCATGGCACGCAGGCCGGAAGGCCGAAGCGGTGGTCACTCTTTCAACCTTAGGAATCTCTTTGAGGACATCGCCATGAGCGCCAAGAAGCCCGCCGCCCACGCGCCGAAGACCGTGGTCGCCGACGACCCCGACGATCGCAAGGGCCGGCTGAAGAACATCGGAGGCTCGCAATCGGACCACTGGAACAACACCCTCGCAAATCAGGCGGTACAGGCGTTGTGGCTGAAGAACTCAAGCCCGGAAGAACGCGACAAGCAGTTGAGCGCCACGGTCTCCGCGCTGATCGGCATCGCGCCGAAGGATGAACTGGAAGGCATGATGGCGGCGCAACTCGTCGCCGCCCACAACGCCGCGATGGAATGCTACCGCCGCGCCATGATCGGCGAACAGACCTTCGAGGGCCGGCGCGAGAACCTTGCGCAAGGCAACAAGCTTTCGCGCACCTATGCGGCGCTGCTCGAAGCCCTCAACCGCCATCGCGGCAAGGGCCAGCAGAAGGTCACGGTCGAACACGTCCACGTCCATGCGGGCGGGCAGGCGGTGGTCGGCATGGTCGCCGCACCGGGTCAACCGGGGGGTGGGGACGCCAGCAAAATCGAGGAACAACCCCATGCAAAGCAGATTACCGGCCAAGTTACCCATGCACCTGAGCCCGCGTTGCCATGCCCGGACGCGGGCAGGGACGCCGTGCCAGTCGCCCGCGATGGCGAACGGGCGCTGCCGGATGCACGGCGGCAAGGCGCCGGGCGCGGCCAAGGGGAATAGCAACGCCCTCAAGCATGGCCGATACACCGCCGAGCACATTGCGGAACGCCGCCACTTTGCGGAACTGTTACGCGAGATGAAGGGCTTCATCGACGAGGTGGACGGCAAGGATTGAACCGGCCCACCTTTCCGGTATCAGGCCCGCCCTGATAGGTTCTTACCGGCGCCTGCCCTATGCGGGCGGCAAAGGCGCGATTCGTCGCCAGCGTCAGGGGTGCGAACCGGGTGCGCAACCTGGGTTCGCGGGTTCCCACCGGGATGCAAACGGTGCGCATCCGTGCCAATACTCAATTTGACTTGAACGATTCGTAACTGCCCAGGTGGTCGACCGTACGATTTGAATTTGGCGACAGATTTCTCTGGACGGCGGACGCAGTTTTCGATTCAAGAATCGGATGAATCGCGACGCACCGGTCGAGCCATCGAGGGAAGACCTGATAGCGCTGATTGAGGCGCTGAGGGCGGAAAATGCATCGCTGAAAGCGCGGATCACCGAGCTAGAGCGCCGGCTCGAATTGAACAGTTCGAACAGCGGAAAACCACCGTCGAGCGATGGGCTGAAGAAGCCGGTGCGGGTTAAGAGTCTGCGCGAACGTTCCGGCAATAGACCGGGCGGACAGAACGGTCACAAGGGCGAGACCCTGCGACAGGTCGCCGATCCCAACGAAGTCGTCAATCATTACCCGTCAGCCTGCTCGTCGTGCGGCGTGGGTCTCGCCCGGGAAACGAGTGTTGGCCATAGCACGCGTCAGGTATTTGATCTGCCCGAGCCGCAGCCTCTCGTGGTGACCGAACATCGTGCGCACGATTGCCAATGCCCCGCTTGTGGCGCGAAGACGCGAGCGCTGTTTCCAGATGGCGTCAACGCGCCCGTGCAATACGGTGCCCGGATCACGGCCTTCGTGATCTATCTGTTGCACTATCAGTTGCTGCCCGAGAACCGCCTCGCGGCACTGATGGCCGATCTATTCGGCGTCAAAGTGGCTACCGCGACGATTGCGAGAATGAGCCGGACTTGTGCCGAACGTCTGCGGGGCTTTTCCGAAACAGTGCGCGGTCTCGTCGCCGGCGCTCCGGTTAAACATATGGACGAGACCGGCTTTCGCATCGGCGGCAAGACGCAGTGGCTGCATGTGGCGTCCACTGCCTTGCTGACTTTCTATCGCGTCTGCTCCAAGCGCGGCTCCCTGCTCGCCGGCGTCGCAGGGATTGTCGTGCATGACCACTGGAAGCCCTATTACACGATGACCGGCGTACTGCACGCGCTGTGTAACGCGCATCACCTTCGCGAGTTGAAGGCGCTCGTCGACATCGAGAAGGAGGATTGGGCGCGCCAGATGCAACGATTGTTGCGCAGAGCCTGTCACGCCGCCAACCTCGCGCGCGACGCCAGCGTGGCTCTCAAGCCGAGCCTCGTCGCATGCATCGAGCGTCGCTACGACGCGATTGTC
>CAIMEE010000018.1 GCA_903839865.1 Enhydrobacter aerosaccus
CGGCCGGGCTTTTTGTCGGCCGGGTTTTTCTTGCCCTTGATGCCGTTCCTCCACAGGCCCTGGATCTTCAGCAGGCGCGGCTTCGCGCGTGCTTCCATCAGCACGATGCGGCGCAGGTGATCGACGCTGAGCTCAGCGACCTCGGCCGGTTTCATATTCGGGCAGTAGAAGCAGCTCGATTTCGGCGGGACCGGCAGGCCTGCCGCGGCGATTTGACGCTTGCACTCGTCGCGGTTCCACTTCCAGTCCTGCAGCGGATACCAGTAGCTGAACAGCGGGTCCTGGATCGTCTCGGCGCGGTAGCTGCGCTTCTGATCGGCGCCGCTGTCGTCGAAGCCGATCGCGCGCAGGACCTTGCCGCCTTCGGCCCAGCAGTCGAGCGCCGGCTGCCACTGCTGCAGCCACTTTTTCTGCGGCGCGGCTTTCCACTTCTGCGAGCAGGATCCGAAGCCGAAGGCCTCGGAGGGCAGCGTGCCGTTGGTGAGGCAGTTCTCTTCGAGCGAGTAGTAGGGCGGGTAGTGCTTGAAATTCTGCGGGACGGATTTCACGACCTGGATCGCGGGGAAGTCGTGCGAGAGGAGGTAGGCCTGCATGATCGGCAGGAAGGCGTATGTGCTTTCCTTCTCAGCGCCGACGTCGGCGAAGAGGATCGCGTCCGGGCGGATGCCGCGCTGGACCATGCCGACCAGCATCGCGGTGCTGTCGACGCCGAGGCCGTAGGCGACGACGAGCGGCGCCTTGACCGGCGCGTCGACGAAGGCGCCGCGGCCCTCGGAGACGGTCCAGAGGTAGCCGCCTTCGGCCTTCACTTCGACGAAGCGGTTGAACGGGTCGTCGCGCCATTCGCCATCGCGGCAGTTGACCTCGAAGGTCTGGGCGACATCGCCTTTGCCGCAGGCCTTCATCCATTCGGCCGAGACGCGGAAGTGCGTGGTGTTTTGGGTTGCTTTCATTTGGATCTCCTAGTGACGAGTTAGGGTTGCGTTGCTGTTACTGAATCAGTGACACGGCCGCACTTTAGCATATGCTAAAGCCCTTGTCAAATCGATGCTAAACCAGGTCGCACGGCTCGGTCTCCGCACCGGCCTCGGCTGCGATCGTGCCGGCCGCGGCGACGAGCTCCAGGAGCGGCTTCCTCGACACGTGCATCGTGTAGCCCGTCTTCTCCTCGAGCGCGACATACTTGGCCAGGAGGGCGGGGTTGTGCTTCGCGCCGTTGGCGAGATCGTGCGAGCTCGCCATGATGCAGAACACGCAGCTCAAGCGTTGGTTGCCGGCTGCGTAGGCCCAGTGCGGCGCCTGGCCTGCGGCCTTGATCAGCGCGAACACCTGGTCGATCTTCATGTCGTGGATCGGCAGCCAGTCGAACCACTCACGGCCGGCGATGCTGTTGCGCTCGTTGGTCTTGAACGTGGTGAGCTTCGCGCGGCTGTGCGACTCCTGGGCGCGCAGGCCCATGCAGTTGACGATCTTGCTGAACCCGTTCAACTTCGCGTAGCGGCGGATCTCGCGATCGATCGGGCCGCGTTTGAGATCCGAGGTGCACTGGCGGTGCGACGCTGACGGGAAGCTCGGCACCTCGGGGCGCGTTGCGAAGCGCGACTCGACCATTCCGGTGAAGCTCTTCACGGCCTCGGCGACGATGAACACGACGCCGGCGTTGGCCGCCTGGGCTTGTGCGTGCTCGAGGGCGCCGGCCCACTCAGCTTCGCCGAGGGTGGCGTGCACGACGACGAGCTGCATGACGGGGACGATCTTCAAGAGCTCGATCATCATCGCCTGGCTGTCCTTGCCGCCGCTGTGGTTCACGACGAAGAGGGCGTTTGCTGCGATCAACTTTTGGATCTGTTCCATGTGTGTCTCCTAGTGACGAGTTAGGGTTTGTGCTACTGTTTAATTCCGTGCCGTGACCGCACGGTAGCAAATGCTAAACACGAAAGCAAGCGTTTGCCTAAAAAATTAGCAAATGTTACAATTTGTTACATTTTGTTAGCGACTGCTAACATCGTGGACGTGAAAAAGC
>CAIMEE010000019.1 GCA_903839865.1 Enhydrobacter aerosaccus
CCGGCCTATCTGGCCGGCCCCTATTCTTATGAAGAATGCGAGACCGACCGCCTGAAGGCGCCGCGGCCCGAGCGCCTGACGTGCAGCCGGCGCCTCGCCAAACCATCGGATACCTGACGGCGAGCCGCCCGGTCAGCCGATCGCCATGAGGCTGGCGTTGCCTCCGGCCGACGCCGTGTTCACGCTGAGCGAAACTTCGCTGCGCAGGAAATCTACTGGATAGGGCGCAACAAATACCTGCACGATCGGACCGTCGCGACGCGCCATGCGCTGGCAGAACTCCACCAAATCCTCCGCCGGTCCGGAGAAAAGCGCCGCCGCGATGTGGCCCTCGGCCTCGTCGGTGACCGCGCGATTGCCACTGCCGCGTACCGCGTCGAACTGCACCTGCAATTGGCGCTGATCGCTGGCGACGCAGAGGATCGCCCCTTTCGGCCGCGACACATATCCGTTGTGCTCACCAACCGGGCCCGCCACTTCACCCTCTTCCACCATCGTGGGAGACGGGCGTTGCGACAGCAGCCGCAATAGATAAAGAGGGCCGCCCGCCTTGGGACCGGTGCCCGACAGCCCATGCCCGCCGAACGGCTGCACACCGACCACCGCGCCGATCAGGTTGCGGTTCACATATTGATTGCCGGCCGCGCTTGCGGCCGTCGCCGTCTCGATCGTCTCGTCGATCCGGCTGTGCACCCCGAAGGTCAGGCCATAGCCGGTGGCGTTGACCTGCCGGATCACCTCCTCGAAGTGCTCGCGGGCATAGCGCAGCATATGCTGGCAGGCGCCGCGTAGCCTCAACCGTCCCCTGCCCGAGGGGACGGCTTTGATGCCTATGGCATAGGCTCCTTTTTCGATTCGTCCCCTGATTCGCCACCCTCTCTGCGCGGCATTTCGCGCAAGCGTTTTTCGCATTGCTTAAATTGCGTTATACGCATATACAGTCGGCATGACCGACGCCACCTTCCCGCCCCGCCTTCCCGCCACCGATCTGATGGTGGCCGACCTGCCCGAACGCGAGCCGTTCCTCGATCCGATCCTCGCCGCCAAGAGCCTGGTACTGCTCTACGGGCCGCGCGGGCTGGGCAAGACCTTCGTGGCTTTGGGCATCGCCTGGGCCGCCGCCTCGGGCGGCAGCTTCCTGAACTGGCGCGCCCATCGCCCGCACCACGTCGTTTATGTCGACGGCGAGATGGCAGCGGTCGACATGAAGAAGCGCCTCGCCCTGTTCGGATCCGCGCCTGCGACGCTCGACTTCATGCTCTCCGACATGCAGGAGGCCGGCCCGCCGGACATCGCCACCCCGCACGGCCAGCTACGCCTGATGGAAGCCTGGGGCCATCCAGAGCTGGTGGTGCTCGACAATCTGTCGAGCCTCGCGGGCTTCTCCGGCGATCCCGACCGCTGGCAACATCTGCAGCGCTTCCTCATGCTCCAGCGGCGCTTCGGCCGGGCGGTGCTGATGGTGCATCATGCCAACAAGAAGGGACTTCAGCGCGGCACCAACCGGCGCGAGGACGTGCTCGACATCGTGATGTCGCTGCGCCGCCCCCTCGACTACGCAGCCCGCGAGGGCGCGCGCTTCGAAATCCACTTCGACAAGGCGCGCGGCCTGCACGGCGACGCCGTCGAGCCGATCGAGGCACAGTTCGAGACCGATAGGGTGGGCGTCGCCCGCTGGCAGTGGCGGCCGGCGCAGGAGAGTCTGGTGAGCCGCGTCGCCGCCCTGCTCAAAGAAGGGCTGAGCACTCCCAGGGCAGCCGAGCGACCGGGATCGCGCGGTCCTACGCCTATCGGCTGCGCGATCGAATCCTTGAAAAAGGCTTGCTGCCGTGAGTGAAGGATTCAAGCAGCGCAATCAGAGTGATGCCGGCATGGGGAGTTGATGTCCGCTTTGCCTTGGCGGTCTCAACCGGTCGCCACAACACTTTATCTTAGAGGAAAAGATGGAGTGTGGGATGGAGCGGAGATTTCATCGAGGGTTTACAGCGTCCGAGAAGAAGGAATTGTGGGACCGCTGGAAGCGTGGAGAGTCGCTGAAGGCAATCGGTCGGGCTTTTGGCAAACCGTCATCATCAATCTATTTTCTAGTGGCGCCGCATGGTGGGATCCGTCCCGCGGAGCGGCGTCGTTCGAGGCTGGCGTTGACGCTGTCGGAGCGCGAGGAGATCTCCAGAGGCATCACGACACATCGGTCGGCACGATCGATCGCCAAATTGCTTGGCCGCTCGGCCCCGACGGTGAGCCGGGAACCTAGGCGCAATGGCGGCCATGATCGTTACCGGGCAGCGCTCGCGGATGAGAATGCCTGGGCGCGGGCTCGTCGCCCAAAACGTTGTAAACTGGCGAACAGTCCGCGGTTGCGGCAAGCAGTGGCGGGGAAGCTCAGGTTGGATTGGTCGCCCGAGCAGATAGCCGGTTGGCTGAAGAGAATGCATCCTGAAGACGAATGCAATCAGGTGTCACACGAGACGATCTACCGTAGCCTGTTCGTCCAGGCGCGCGGCGTGCTCAAGAAAGAGCTGCTTGGTCATCTTCGATCGAGGCGCTCGATGCGGCGCTCCAGGCCGGTTGATCCGACCGGCGATAGGCGCGGACATATCAAGAATATCGTCTCGATACGCCAGCGACCGGCGGCGGTTGAAGATCGGGCAGTGCCCGGTCATTGGGAAGGCGATCTGCTGTCCGGGCCGAACAACAGCTACATCGCCACGTTGGTCGAGCGTCATACGCGTTACGTGATGTTGGCCAAGGTGGCCGGCAAGGACACCCAGACGGTCGTCTCTGCGCTCATCAAGCAGGCGAAGAAGCTACCAAGGGAGCTGTACAAATCCCTGACCTGGGACCGGGGCAAGGAGCTCACGGATCATCGGCGCTTTACGTTGGCGACCAACATCGACGTCTATTTTTGTGATCCGCAAAGCCCATGGCAGCGCGGCTCGAACGAGAACACCAACGGCCTTCCGCGCCCGTAGCCATTGATATGGTGCGTGGCGGCAGCGACGCAAAGACGAAGACCCCCGCGCCAAATAGAATCACTATTGTTGCGGACACTGAAAAATAGCGAAGGAAATTCTGGAGGTAATTTCCCATGATCATCGAGCGCCAATCCTGATTGCCATCGTGACTTCGTGCCAAATAGTAAGCCGTTTACAGCTTAACCGATGGCAAAATGTAGGTGCCAGCTGCAATGCAGTCTTAACAACGGCACTCGTCGCCGATGTCTCAGTTGGCTCAAGAACTGAAGTGACAGGCGGTCGGCGTCATGTCCGCTCTGCACTCAAGAGCAGACATCGGGGCGGCCTCGTTTGAGGCCCTCGCCAACAGCTAGCGTCCGCTTCGGGACAAATCCGGCAGTGGCGGCACGTCCGCAGGCGCAATGCCGATGCGGGTTCATGCGCCCTTTTGAGCGCCTCCACTCCATAGGAAATATCCTCGGCGAGGCGAGTCAGGATAACCCCGCGATTACGTGACAGAGCCCCACAATGCTCACCAGGACCGAAGCATTCCAATTCGCTCCAAGATCGTCTCGGTCCATTCGCCGTATACGAACCAGGAAAGCCTGGTGATCGACGGAAAATCGCGCCTGACGTTTGGCAAGATCTCCCGGTAGTCGGCGTCGGCCCAATCGGTATCGAAGACGGGAATCACGGGAGTGCCATTGGCCTTCAGGAGAGTGCCGGGCAGTACGTCGCGGTACACCCAGCCCGGCGGGAATCCCCAGTCCCTGAAATACGCCATGGGCGACAGAAAGCTCACGGACCGGGAAAATCGGGCGGCATCCTGCCCGACTTCGATAAAGGCGGGCGGCAGCATGTAGACGCCGAGCGGGAGACCGGGCTTGAGCTCATCGATCGCCTGCCGCACGCTCTTCACGTAGTCGCCGATCCGGGCGCTGCGCCAGTCATTCCATTGTCGGCGTCGCTCATTGTCGGTCGAGAAGTCGATGCCCCCCGGGTCGTAGCCGAAGGCTTCCTTGAAGCGGGCCTGCGTATCGGGGCCGGCATCCATGGGGTAGTCGTCGAAGCGCAGCCAATCTAGCACGATGCCGTCGACATCGTAGTTGCCCACGATTTCGGCCACGATCGAGCGCTCATAGGTCTGCACATCGGGATTGAGGGGATTGACGAAGTATTCTCCTCCCTTCGTGCCGCGGAACGGTACCGCATGGCCGTCGATGTAGACATGCATCTGCCACACCGGATTCTTGCGGACAGCCATCTGGTCATGGAATTGGGGCACCCAGGCGCGGACCTTGATGCCCCGCCGGTGCGCCTCCGCGATCGTGTCCCGTAAAGCGTCGAAGGTCTGGTAGCCTTTCGCCCGCGGTGCAAGGTTACTTGCATAAAAGACGGCGCCCGACGGGACCTCGTCGTCCTCATCCTGCTTTACGGCGAGATTGATCAGGGCGACGCCGTGCCGGGCGGCCATGTCAAGAAAGGAGATTACCTCTGCATGGTCACGCAGGTTTTTGACCGTTCGGACGATCAACTCGGTTTCGTAGAGTCTGGCGACTTTCGCAGCGCCTTCGGTTTGACCGGCATTTTGGGCCAGGACTGAAGGCCAGGCACCCGGCGCGCAGATCGCCAACACAATAGCCAGGGCGCAGGCTGTGCGTGGCACGCAGCTCATTACGAAGACCTTCATGTCGGGAAGCCGGTAGCTGAAAATTGAAGAATGCTGCCAGTCCGATGTTACTCCTTGAATGACTTGAAACCTATAACAACACTTCGCCGGATCCGGGCGCTTTCATCCCTGGCCTCGAAGCCGCACCGGAGCCGTTGCGCGCTTCACGTTCACCCGGGCAGCGCTTGCTCTCTCTGTTGATTGCCGCCCGCGCCGGTGAGGTGATCAAGGACGCAGGGCCGCCAAGTCCGTTCCGGGTCGAGGCTGTGTGAGAACGCGGGTAGC
>CAIMEE010000020.1 GCA_903839865.1 Enhydrobacter aerosaccus
CGCCAATGGGTCTTCACCTTTCCGTTCTGGCTCCGCTACGTGATGGCGTGGAACATCTCGCTTCGCGACGCCATCCAGCGCATCGTGACCGACTGCACCCAGCAGTTCTACGTGCGTCGCGCCGGCCAGAAGCTCGCCAAGTGTGGCGGCATCGCCGTCGAACATCGCTTCGACTCTGCGCTCAAGGTCGACGTGCACTGGCACCTCCTGCTCGCCGACGGCGTGTTCATCCGCACGCGCGGGCGCAAGGGGGCGCCGGGGCGCGTGCGCTTCCTGCCCGCGGACGCGCTCGCATCCGCTGACGTTCCCGCAGTCCTCGCGCACGTCGAGCGCCGCGTGATGAAGCTCCTCAAGCGCCGTGGCCTGCTGCACGAAACGCCCGACGGTCAGCCACCGCCGGACACCTTCGCCGAGAAGAACCCAGCCATGGCGGCGATCCTCCAGGCATCGCTCTTCGGCAAGAACCTGCTGAGCGAGGAAGCGAGCCAGCCGCCGATCCACGCCGAAGGACCGCGCATCCTGGCCAAGCACACGCACGGCAAGAACTGCGAAGCGCTCAACCAATTCACGCTCCATGCGAACTCGCGGATTCTGGCCCAATCGCGGACAGGCTTGGAGTCGATGATTCGCTACCTGTGCCGGCCCGCCCTGGCGACCGAACGGGTAGAGCTACTGGACAACGACGAGACCGTCCGCCTCCGACTGAAGTCACCATGGCGGGACGGGACGACGCACGTCCACATGCCGGCGCCAGACTTCGTGATGCGGCTGCTGGCGCTGATTCCGGCGCCCATGAAGAAGCAGATCCGCTACTTTGGCGTGTTCGCCCCGGGCGCGAAGTGGCGCCGCGAGGTCGTGCGTCGGCCGAAGCCGCCAAGGCGCCAGAAGGAAGTACAACCGGAAGAGACGTGCGCGCACGACAAGCAGGCACCCAAGCCCGACGACATCCAGCCGGGCCATGCAGTCTCGCGGCTCACGTGGTCGGAGGCGATGAAGCGGACCTTCAAGCTGGACGTCCTGCACTGCGACCGCTGTGACGGCCGACGCGAAGTCATCGCCTTGATTCCAGAAGGTGACATCGCGACGCGCATCCTCGCCCACTTGAAGCTTCCCGTGGACGCCCAAGGCTTCCTGCCGATCCGCGCGCCACCGTGGGACCCGTTCGTGGAGGCGATGCTCGCGGGCAACGACGACTACGTCGATGACGACCCCAGTGAGGATCTGCCGTTCTTTGACGACGGGCAAGCCTGACCGTCGCCGAATACTGCAGGCGACATCGAGTCAGGCGCGGCAGTCACCGGGTGCGCGCTCAGGCGCAAGCGCGAGCAGACGTGTGGACTGGCGAGAAGCCGGCCGCGGATGCCAAGCCTCGAAGTTTTGCAGCAAAATCGCCCGATCTGAGCGCTTGACGCGCTGATCGGGCGGCGTAGACTCGACCTTGGCGGTGCGTTTGGGCGAGGTCGGCTATGGCGGAGGTCGGATGTGGTCGGGAAGTTCGGACAGCAGACGTGCTTGGAGCGCTTATCCACGTCGTCGATTCAGGCAATCTGCACGGATTTTCAACATTATCTCGCGGTTGCGGACGATTCTGGTGCACTGATCGCCGACTCACGTTCA
>CAIMEE010000021.1 GCA_903839865.1 Enhydrobacter aerosaccus
CGATCGAGGCCTGCCGTGCCGCCGCCGGATCGGACGCGCGAGTGAACGAACGATGCAGGAATGGCGTGTCGATCGCGCTGGGCGCCAGGGCATTCGCGCGCACCTTGTCCGCGGCATAGTCGAGCGCCACCGACTTGGTGAGCGCGATGACTGCGCCCTTGGACGAGGCATAGCTTGCCGTATTGCGGCCGCCGCTCAGCGGAATCTGCGACGCCACCGTAATCATCGATCCGCCGCCACTTGCGATCATTGGCGCGAGGCAGGCCTTCAACCACAGGAAGGTGCCCTTGGCATTGACCGCAAACACGCGGTCCCATTCTTCCTCGGTGGTGTCCGCGAGCTTCTTGCCGACCGACATGCCGGCCGCGGTGAGCACGACGTCAAGCCGTCCCCAAGCCTTCGCGACCTCGGCGACGGTCATCGCCGCGAAGGCCGCATCGGACACGTCGCCCTGGAAAACCTTCGCGTCGACTGGCGGCGCGTCGATCCTGTCGCGATCCACGAGCGCCACTCTTGCGCCCTCGCGCGCGAAGACACGCGCGACTTCGGCGCCAATGCCCGAAGCGGCGCCAGTGACGATCGCGACCTTGTCTTTCAATTTCATTGCCTCACCCCACACCCCATGAATACCTCCAACGACCGCTCGACGACGGCGCGTTCCAGGCCATCGACGATAAAGACAAGGTGCGAGCGTCGGTCGTCATCCGGCCATGCCGCCATATAACTCGGCGGGTGCACGAGATGTTGCACGCCATGGACCACGACCGGCGTGTCCGACCCTTCGATGTTCAAGATGCCCTTCACCCGCAGCATTTCCCCGCTAGGGCGGTTGAGCAGCATGGTCAACCAGATACCGGACAGCGTCCAGTCGAGTGCGCCTTCGAAGGCCAGCGCAAAGCCGTGCACTGCGCCGTGCGGCCGGTCCGTAGCCCTTGGGAACGCCCGCAGCGGCGAATGTATTCACCTTCGAATAGCGCCGCCGCCCTGCCCGCATGGTTCACGCGCCCCATGCCAAACTCGGGAGCGGCGCCAGCGACATGCCTTGCGAAGGCTCAACGCAATCCAAGGCCTGATCCGCCGATCATCTACAGTGCCGACCGCACTCTCCTCAAACGAAACCGGCGGCCGCCCAGATCCCTGAGCGAGCCGCCGATGACTTGGGTCGTATGGAGACCTGTGATCAGTCGTTCTTGTAGATGTCGCGATCCTTCGTCTCGGGCATGAAGAGCAGACCGATGACGAAGGTCATGCCTGCGATCGCGATCGGATACCAGAGACCCGAGTAGATGTTGCCGGTCGCCGCCACGATGGCGAAGGCGGTCGGCGGCAGGAAGCCGCCGAACCAGCCGTTGCCGATATGGTACGGCAGCGACATGCCGGAGTAGCGGATGCGGGTCGGGAAGAGTTCGACCAGCAGGGCCGCGATCGGCGCGTAGACCATCGTCACGTAGATGACGAGGATGGTCAGGATCAGGATCACCACCGGCATGTTGACCTTGGTCTTGTCCGCCGAAGCCGGATAACCGGCGGCACGAATGGCGGCCGTCGCCTGGTCGGTGAAGGCCTTGGTCTTGGCCGCCGCGTCGGCGCCGGCCTTGCCCTTGTCGAAGGAGGCAACGACCTTGTCACCCACCTTGATGCTGGCCACCGTGCCGGCCGGAGCCGCGACGTTGGCGTAGTTCACCGAGTTTGTCGCCAGGAACGACTTGGCCACGTCGCAAGAGGTCGTGAAACTCGCCGTGCCGGTCGGGTTGAACTGGAAGGAGCATTCCTTCGGATCGGCGGTCACGGTGACCGGCGACTTCTCGAGGGCCTGTTCGAGTACCGGGTTCACCGCGTTGGTAAGAGCGCCGAACAGCGGGAAGTATGTGACGCAGGCGAGCAACAAGCCCGCGAGGATGATCGGCTTGCGGCCGATCTTGTCGGACAGCCAGCCGAAGAGGATGAAGAACGGCGTGCCGATGCCGAGCGCCACCGCGATCACGATGTTCGAGGTCGTGGCATCGAGCTTCAGCGTCTGGGTGAGGAAGAACAGCGCGTAGAACTGTCCGCAGTACCAAACAGCGGCCTGGCCGGCGGTGCCGCCGAACAGGGCAAGGAGAGCCACCTTGGCATTCTCCCAGCGGCCGAAAGCCTCGCGCAGCGGGGTCTTGGAGTGCGTGCCTTCCGCCTTGATGCGCAGGAAGGCGGGAGACTCTTCCAACTGCAGCCGGATCCAGATGGACACGCCCAGCAGCACGATCGACAGCAGGAACGGTACCCTCCAACCCCAGACGGCGAATTGCTCTGGCGTAAGCCAAAGGCGCAGCCCCACAACGACGAGCAGCGAGAGGAACAGGCCGACGGTCGCCGTTGTCTGGATCCACGAGGTGTAGAAGCCGCGACGGCCGGCCGGCGCGTGCTCCGCGACGTAGGTGGCTGCACCGCCATATTCGCCGCCCAGCGCGAGACCTTGAATCAGACGGCAGAGAATGAAGAGCACCGGAGCGGCAAAGCCGATCGAGGCATAGCTCGGCAGCAGGCCGACCACGAAAGTGGCGACGCCCATCAGGGTCATGGTGACGAGGAAGGTGTACTTGCGGCCGATCAGGTCACCCAGGCTGCCGAAGAACAGCGCGCCGAACGGACGGACCGCGAAGCCGGCGGCAAAGCCCAGCAGGGTAAAGATGAAGCCCGCCGTCGGGTTCACGCCAGAGAAGAAGTTGGCGGCGATGTTCGCGGCGAGCGCG
>CAIMEE010000022.1 GCA_903839865.1 Enhydrobacter aerosaccus
GGCCACCAGCAAGCCCGCGTCTACCGGACTGCCGAAACCGAAGGCCTGCGCGATCGCGCGATTGGCAATGTCGTCCGCGTGTCCGCTTTCCAGCAGCGCCCGGTCGGTGGCACTCAGCACGCCGCCGATCCCGCCGTGAGGAAAATAGAAGACCGCCATCTTGCGCCCGATGTCCTGCAAGGCACCGCTGTCGAGAGGGTCAGCGCGGCCGGTGACTTCTATCGCGGCGACCGCCTGTTGCGCGGCGGCGCGCGCACGATCGCGGTCGGTATCGCCGAAAGTCAGGAAGATGCGACGGCCTATGCTGCGCGAAACAGCCTCGTTGGCTTGTTGAACGACGGGGTCGCGTTCCTCCCGTGGCAGCAGGGCAAGCAGGTCGGTCTGGATGGGAAGGCCCGTGCGAACCGTCAACGCGAGCCAGGCCACTCCCGCCGCCACGATCGCAAGCCAGGCCAGCGCCAGCGCACGCCTCATGGATGGCTGACCATCCCGAGAAGTTCGCCGACCTCGCCGTCGAGCGGATCGCGCGAGACCACCTGCCCGCTGAATTCGATCGCGTCGCGGTCGCCGTTGACACGCGCCACCTCGACCCCATTGACGAAACGGCCGCCGCGGACAGAAACGTGCTGCAGCGCCATGCCACCGTCTTTCTTGCGCGGGATCAACATCACCTGCCATTCGGCCGGCGTGCCCTTGCGTTCGACCTCGAAGATGCTGTTGAGCTTCGCCCAATCGCCTTCGAGCGCCGCACTGAACACTTCGTAAAGCTGGGCCAGCAACGGGAGTTTCGCGGCCGTATATCGCGTCGTGGCGCCTCCGACGACGCGCTGGACCAGTCCCCCGGTGCCCATGGCCGTCAGCACGGCAAACGGCGTCTCCCCCCGCCAGATCAATCCGCGCTCGGGCGCGAGGATGAAGGAACCGGTACTCGCCAGCGGCGCGTTGAACCCCTGCAGATAGCGCTGCTGGGTGAAGCGTCCGAGCAATACCTCGCCTTTGCCAAGCGACAGGCTCTGGGCCCCGGAGAGGCGCGGCGCGAGCAGAACGCCCAGCGTTGCCGCCATCGCGCGGCGCCGGCCAATCACAGGTGACTCCGCACGCAGGCGATCAATTCGAGAGGCGACTGGAACGCCATCTCGCCGGTCTCGATCGACACGGCAAGCTGCACGGTCCGCGCCTTCGTCAGCGTCTGGCCCGACTCGGCATCGCGCACCAGGTAGGTCACGCAGATCCGGTTCTCGTATTCCGTCAGGGTCGCGCGCACGACGAACTTTTGCGCGAGCTTCAACGGCCGCACATACTTGATCGAGAGATCGACAATCGGCCAGGCAAAGCCCGAGGCTTCCATTTCCCGATAGCCGTAGCCGATCCCCGCCAGCAGGGCAGCGCGCGCCTGTTCGAGATAGCGCACGTAGTTGCCGTGCCAGACGATCTTCATCGGGTCGAGATCGTAGAACTGGGTCTGGATCGTTACTTCTGCGCTGATCATGACTTTGCTGCGGGTTGGGACGGGCGCCAGAAATCGTAAAAGTTGTACCACTGGAACGGATCGGCCAGCACATGCTTCTCGAGGCGCTGGGCGTAGGCCGCGATGTAGCCGGCCAGCGCCTGCGGACGCTGGCCGCGCGGCAGGGATATGCGTTCGGCCAGCCGCTCAACACGCAGGGCATAGGGGCCCTTCTCGCGCTGGCAGAAGAACAGATAGACCGGACAATCGAGCACGGCCGCGATGAGGTAGGGCCCTTGCGAAAATTCGGCATTGGCCCCCAGGAAGGGCACCACGCTGAAGCGGTTGCCGCCGCCGATCGGCGTACGGTCTCCCGCGATGAACAACC
>CAIMEE010000023.1 GCA_903839865.1 Enhydrobacter aerosaccus
GCAGCACCGCGTCCGGCACGCCCCAGTGCTGCGTCACCTTGAGGCCCGCCGCGCCGAGGGCTGCGTTCCACGAGCCAAAGCGGCGCGCCAGCGTGTTGGGGCGGAAGGTGCCGTGCTCGGCATAGAAGGCGGAGGTCACGCGGCGCCGGCCGGCCGCGCGCGCGACGCGGCGCAGGTCCCGGACCAGCTCGCGGTCGGGAATGTCGCGGTGCTTGAAGTGCACGAAGGAGGGCCGGCGGGGCGCCACCGCCATTTTCTAGGGCATGGCGGGCGAATCGCGAATTACGGTCGTTACTGGCGATATAGTGTTGGCGGGCTTGAACTATCTGGTCTCGCCGCGGACGGGAATCCGGCCTCGATCGGGCGCTGAGGGGAGAATTCCGGAGGGCTGAGCGCGGATTTCGGCGCAATCGAAACGCAGGTTCCTACCGGGCTGCTCGTCACCGTGACCTGGGCGCCAAGCTGCTGGGCAAGCGCCTTGACGAGGTTGGTGCCAAGGCCGCCGCCCGGCCGCGGCGCCGGGGCATGCCGGGCATATCCGACACCGTCATCGGTGACTTCCAGTTTCCAGTCTGCGCCCGTCGCCTCGTAGCTCACGACGATATGGCCCCCGCGGTCTTGAGCGGGGAAGGCGTACTTCACGGCGTTGATGACGAGTTCGGTGACGATCAACCCCAGGCTCACGGCATGCTTCGAGCCGGTTTCGTTGCCGTTCGCCCTGACGCTGAGCGTGAGGGGCCGCTTGTCGCCGATCATCGACGAGGCGAGGTTGGCGCAGAGTTCCGTCATGTAGGGCGCGACCGGGATCACGTCGCCGCCGCCGGCCTTGAGAAGGTGCTTTTGCACGGCGGCGACCGCGAGGACGCGCTGGTGGGCGTCGCGCAGGCTCGCGCGCGTCTCTTCCGATTGCGCGGCACCCGACTTCAACGAAAGAATGCTGGCGATGACCTGCAGGCTGTTGGCGATGCGATGCTGCATTTCCTGCAGCAGGATCGCATTCTCGTCCGACAGCTTCTGCAGCGCCTGTTCGGTCTGCTTGCGCAGGGTGACGTCGCGGATTGCGGTCAGCACCAGCGAACCCTGGCCGCTCCGGAAGGGGCTCAAGCTGATCTCGACGGGAAACTCCGAGCCGTCCTTGCGCAGCCCGAACAGCTCGATGCCCGCGCCCATGGCCCTCTTTCTCGGCTGTGCGGCGTAGCCCGATCTCAGTCCGAGGTGACTGGTGCGAAAGCGCGCCGGCATGAGCTCTTCCACGAGCCTGCCGTTCAGCTCGTTTCGCCGGTAGCCGAACAAGTCTTCCGCAAGCCTGGTCGCCAACACGATCCGCCCGCCGGGGTTTGCCAGAACGATGGCGTCGGGCATGTCATCCAGCAGGTCGCCAAACTGTGCGGCGAGAACTGCCGAATTGGGTTGGATGGAGTCTACTGGCGCAGCCTCGCAGGAAACCTCAATGCGTAGGGCCCGAACCGGCTCTTGTCTGGTTCCAATTGACCACTTTTCGAAAAATAGAGATCGGTCGCCGGCAGGAACCCGTTCCGGGAAAAGGCGTTTTTCCAGCAATCGTTAGAGTTGCCGGAGCACCAATGTCCCATACCCATGCCGTCGTCTGGCTCGACTTCAAGGAAGCGCACATCTTCCTGTTCAATGCCGAAGACGTGGAGCGCAAGCAGATCAAGGCGCACGCCCCCTCCCACAAGGTTCACCAGAAGGCCGGCGTCGTGGGATCGGGTCACGCGCACGACGACAACGCCTACTTCAAGAGCATCGTCGAGGCCCTGGCGGGCACGAAGGGCTGGCTGGTCACCGGGCCGGCCGCAACCAAGAACGAACTGGCGAGCTACGTCGAGAAGCACGCGCCGCAGCTCAAGAGCCAGCTGATCGGTATCGAGCCGATGGACCATCCGACCGATGGCGAACTGGTCGACCATGCACGCCGCTTCTTCAAGGCCGCCGACAAGATGAAGCCCGTCAACGGTTGACGAGACGACGACGTGTTCCAGCGTGTCGCTGGACGCAAATACAATCGCCGGGTCCGACCCGGCCTGAAGGATCACCTAAAATGGAAAGCCAAAACTCGGTCGTTGCCGTGTACGACGATCATGTGGCCGCCGAGGCAGCCGTCAAGAAGCTCGGCGATGCCGGCTTCGACATCAAGAAGCTGAGCGTCGTCGGCAAGGGCTATCACACCGAAGAGAAGGTCGTGGGCTTCTACAATACCGGGGACCGCATCAAGTTCTGGGGAAAGCGCGGCGCGTTCTGGGGCGGACTCTGGGGCCTGTTCGTCGGCGGACTTTTCGTGACCGTGCCGGTCGTGGGCCAGGTCGTCGTCCTGGGCTACCTGGCGACGATGGCAATCGGCGCGCTCGAGACCGCCGCCGTCGTCGGTGGCTTGAGCGCCCTCAGTGCGGCGCTCTACGGCATCGGCATTCCGAAGGACAGCGTGATCAAGTATGAGGCCGCGCTGAAAGCCGACGGCTTCATGGTGGTGGCGCACGGCACTGCCGAGGAAATGGCGCGCGCCAAGGCCGTCCTGGGAACCACCAGCGCCGCGAGTCTCGACATGCACCCGAGCCTGGCGGCGGAACCGAAGATCGGCGCTCTCGTCCGCGAAGGCTAGACGCGAACTCCATCTCCGTTTTTTCGGGATGACGTCCCGGACAGGAAAATCATGACCTACTCCACGCTGATGGTGCATCTCGACGTCGGCAGCTCGAATGCAGGCCGTCTCCAGGTGGCCGCCGATCTTGCCGACCGCTTTCAAGCCAGCGTCGTCGGCATCGCGGGCTGCCAGCCGATGCAGGTCGTCTACGCCGACGGCTATGTCTCCGGCGAGATGATCGAGGACGACGTCAAAGCCAAGGAAAAGGAGATCGCGGCGGCCGAGGCCGAATTCCGCGGCGCCTTCCAGAAGCGTCCCAACGCCCTCGAGTGGCGGTCGACGGTCACGATCGATCCGCTCTCCGACTTCATCGCCTGCGAGGCGCGCAGTGCCGATTTCGTCATCACCGGTGTCGACCACAACTCGTCCATGTTCGACGGCTCCCGGCACGTCGAGCTGGGCGACCTCGTGATGCGGATCGGCCGGCCGGTCCTGGTGGTGCCCGAGGCGGTCGGCAAAATCGGCTTCGATCGCGTTCTCGTCGGCTGGAAGGACACACGCGAGACCCGGCGCGCCGTCGCCGATGCGCTGCCGCTGCTGCAGAAGGCCACTTTCGTGAGCGTGGTCGAGATCGCGCCCGAAAGTGAGAAGGATCAGGCCCGGCGGCATCTCGACCAGGTCGTCGAATGGCTGGGGCGCCACGGCGTCGTCGCGCAGTCCCTCGTCGGCGCCTCGCTCGGCAGGGATTCCAGGCACCTGGCTGAGATTGGCCGCGAGCAGAAGGTCGATCTGATGGTGGCCGGCGCCTACGGCCACAATCGCGTGCGCGAGTGGATGCTGGGGGGCGTCACGCACGATCTCCTGACGCGGCCTGAAAGCTGCGCCTTCGTGTCCCACTGAGATGAAGGCGCTCGCCGCCGATGACGACGTCCGCAATGGCGTCGCTCGGTAAAGAGTCGACGTCTCGCACGACGGGATCGCCACGGTGAGTCGCCCCGTGACGACGCAAGGCCGAGCTATTTTTACATTAACCTCCACGGGAAAAATCACATGACCAAGGATACTTTGCTGCAGCAGGCCGTGCTCGCCGAACTCAACTGGGAGCCGAGGGTGACGGCGAGCCACATCGGCGTGAGCGCCGACAACGGGGTCGTGACGCTGACCGGGCACGTCGAGAATTTCGCCGAACGGCGCGCTGCCGAGGCCGCGGTCGGCCGGGTGAGCGGTGTGAAGGCCGTGGTCGAGAATATCGAGGTCAAGCTCCCGTTCGCGATGAAGCGGATGGACAGCCAGATCGCCGCGGCGGTTCTGGAGCGTCTCGCCTGGGACGTCGTGGTTCCCCAGGACAGGGTCAAGGTGAAGGTCGAGAACGGCTGGATCACCCTGACGGGCGACGTCGACTGGAACTTCCAGAGCCATGCCGCCGAGGACGCGTGCCGGCAGATGCAGGGGGTCGTGTCCGTTCTCAACCAGATCGCGATCAAGCCGCGGGTCAACGCCTCCAACATCCACGAGAAGATCATGACCGCGCTTCACCGCTCGTGGTACGAGCCGGTGAAGATCAAGGTGTCCGCTGACGGCGGCAACGTGCGCCTGACCGGAAGCGTCCGCACCTGGCACGAGCGGCAGGAAGCAGAGTCCGCCGCCTGGGACGCGCCGGGCGTCACGATGGTCGATGACGCGATCGTCATAGATCCCTGATCGACCGGATCTATCCGCTGTCGGGCCTTGTCCATATATCGCGGCGACGGTACTGCCCGCTTGCATTCCCGTTGCCGCGACGTTCGCGGCCGATCCGCTCAACTCTCCCCGTGCTCCGAGGCGCTGCAAAGGCCGGCCGCATCGGGGAAGGCGCCGCCGACTAGGCCTCCGCCTGGCCCTCATTCCGCCGTCGCGGGGCGTTTCCGAAGGGTACGGCCTGCAGTAGATGGCTGCTGGTGCCTCGGCGTGTCTGTCGATATGAATGGGCGCTGCTCCCAGCCAAGGAAAGCCAACAATGGCCCGCAAGCCGAACTACGAATTCGAACGTCGCGAGCGCGATCGTCTCAAGGCCATCAAGAACGCCGAAAAGGCCGCCGTGAAAGCAGCCGAGAAAGAGGCCCGCGAGCGCGCCAAGGCGGAGCTTGGCGAGACGCCGCCGAAGGAATAGCCGACCTAAGGAATTCCGCCCGCGTCGGCCCGATTACCCTGTGCCTTTGCCGCGCTTTGCGTGGCGGCAGCGGCCTTCACGGCCGCATCGACCCTGGCCGATTGCACGGTGTCGTAGTGAAACAGCGCGGCCGAGAAGATCAGATAGGCGGCACCCGCCACGTAATAGTGCCAGGGCTCGAGTTCGAAGCGGAGCAGCAGCACCGTGAACGGGACCGGGAAGAAGACCGCCGCGAAGCGGGCCCAGGTCTGCCGCCGGTAGGCGGCAGTCAGGCGGTCGGCGCGTTGCTCGAGGCTCTCGGTCTCGTCCACCGAGAGATCATAGCCTACTTCGCGCGCAGCAGCTCCGGCACCTTGAGCAGGATCATCTCGTTGTCGTCGGACTTGCCCAACGCGCGGCCCGACGAGAAGGGCAGGTTGTTGTCGTTGCCCACGATGATGTGGTCGGCGTCGACGATGTCGACATTCTCTATGGTGAAGAACGGGAAGGTGAGCTTGCCGTCATGCCCGCCCTGGCGCGCGACCTTGTTGGGGTCGTCGATGTCCATCAGGTCGATGTAGCCGACCTTCTTCACGAAGCCGTCGGTGTCGGCCTGGGCCATGTCGATCTTGTAGACCCGCTTGAACTTGGCCGGCACGTTGAAGCAGTCGGGCTTGGGCGCGCCCGCGGCGCAGGCCGAGTGGACGTCGCCTTCAGTGTCATCGCGCTCGATGATCAGACCCGTCGTGGCATCGATCAGGTTGAAGTCGCCGATCGCGTTGGTCGGCAGCTCGAGCGGGTACTTGTAGCCCTTGCCCGTGAACTCGCCCTTGGCGACGTCGAACTCGAGGATGCGCAGGAAGGTCTTGCCGTCCTTGTTCTCGAAACTGTTGCTCGCCTCGACCCAGAGCGGGCCCTCCAGCAGGCCGTAGAGAAACTTGCCGTCGGGCGACTGTGCCATGCCCTCGAAGCCCTTGCTGCGCTTGACCTCGAATTTCATCATGCCGGGCGAACCGGGCGCCACGAGATAGGGGTTGTCGGGCGAGCGCACGATCTTGCCGTCGACCTTGGTGTCGAACACCGCCAGCACCTTGCCGCTGCGGTCGGTCTTCAGCAGGAACGGGCCGAGTTCGTCGCCGAACCACAGCGCGTCGCCGATCGGCTGGATGGACTCGATGTCGAAGTCGGAACCGGTGAGATAACGCTTCGGCGTGTTCTCGTTGACGATGCGGAACGGGACCTTGCGGTCGGGATCGCTGAGGAAGGTCGTCGAGACATGCTCCAGTTTGCCGCTCTTCCAGTCCGGCTTGACGATGTGGAACATCAGCATGGCGTCGGGCGAGTTGGCCTTCGAGCCGAAGCCGTTGTCGGTAAGCGTGAGGAAGGTGCCGTCCTTGAGGTTCTTGATGCCCGAGAGACCCTGCACCGGCTGGCCCTTGAAGGGCAGCGAGATACCGATCGGCCGCGGCGCTGCCTTGTCGGAGAGGGCCGAGATGCCGGGCACGCTCTCGGGCGTGTCGACGCGCTGCGGCGTCGGGCCGGCATAGCGGCCGGAGATCTGCAGCTCGGGCGGCGCATCGGCTGGCGCCGGCACGAAGGTCTGGGCCGGCAGGATGGCGTGTCCTTCCAGGACAGCCGGGAACTTGGTCTGGGCGAGCGCCGGCGTCGCGGAGGCGAGAACGGCGAGGGTGACGGCGGCGAGGCCGATCGGAAGGGTGCGCATACCGCCTCGTAGCGGCACAACACTACGGTTTGGCGACTCCGTCTGTGGAGAAGCGCCTCAGCCGTCGATCACGGCCATCGCATCCATCTCGAACAGCCAGTTGGGCTGGGCGAGACGGGGCACATAAATGAAGGTGCTGACCGGCGGCGCGGCGGTGTTGATGAAGCGGTCGCGAATGGCGCGATAGCCGTTGCGCTGCTCCTGGCCCACCGAGATGTGGCAGTAGTTGTTGATCTTCACCAGATTCTTCCAATCACCGCCCGCAGCCTGCAGCGCCAGGCCGAGGTTGCGGAAGACCTGCTCGACCTGGGCCTCGAAGTTGCCTTCGCCCACCATCTTGTCGTTCGCGTCGTGCGGCACCTGTCCCGCGATCAGCACCAGCTTCCCGCTGGTGACACAGGCGATCTGCGAATAGCCGCGCTTGGCCATGGTCGAGGGAACGGAGAAGGTGACGGGCATGGCAGCTCCTTGAGATCGGTGCGGGAGGTTAACGCAAGGCGTCGCTGACCGGCTTGCGAAAACTGGCGAGAGCCGGCAACAGCGCCATCAGGCTTCCCGTGGCGAGCAGTACCGCGACGCCGAGAATTTCGGGCAGGCCTATGTCGACGGCCAGCGCAAGGCCCGTTCTCTGCTCGACCAGATATCCGGCCAGTCCAGCCGCCAGTCCGCCCAGGGCGAGGCCTCCCAGGCATCCCGCCCCCAGGATCAGCGCCCCGCCCAGCCAGACCGACAGCAGGATGTAGACCCGCGAGGCACCGAGCGCCCGCAGGACCGCGTAGCGTCTGCGCCGGAGTCCGGCGAGAGCGAGCAGCAGCATGGTCGTGGTAACGAAGATCAGCACGTCGTTCAGCGCCGTCGCGACCACCAGCACATCGCGTACGTCGCCCAGCGTGCGGTAGAGGCCGACCAGGATCTCGGCGGGGAAGAAGGCCACGGTGCCCTTCTGCCGGTACTGCGACCGCAGCGCATAGGCATCGGCCACGGCGCGCGGCTTCACCACGATGGCGGGAATGCCCGGAACTTTGCGCGCATCGAACGGCGGCCCCAGCGCGGCGCCGTCGGAGGCGTGACCGTTGCCGAAGCCGTGCGTCTCCCACACGCTCTCGATCGGAACCAGGATCGCCCTGTCCCAGGCAGTGCCCAGCCGCGGCAACCGGCCGACGACGGCATACTGAACGCCTTCATGGCGATGCTGCTGTTCGGTGGCGGCATCGGCCGCGCGCCCGATCGGCAGGCCGTGCGACGGGGTGATGGCGTCGCCCAGCCTCAATTGCACGTCGGCGCCGATCACGGCCTCGCCCTCGCGGGTGAACAGCCGACCTTCCGTGGGCGACAGACGGCCCCAGCGGGAGGCGAACGCGGCGTTCGTGCCGACCAGCGGATAGCCACGCACCGAATCGCCGAACACGATGGGCGCGGCCGCCGCGACACGTTCGTCGCCGGCCAGCGCGTTGAGGAGGGCGCCGTCCATCAGGGGCAGCGCCTCGGGCTGCAGGTAGATGGTCGTCAGCGCGAGCTGCGTGTTGCTTCCGGGCGCGCCGATCAGCAGGTCGAAATCGTCGGCCGCCGAGGTGGCGGCATGACGCAATGCCGCTTCCTGCGCGCTGACGGCAATGCCGACGGCGACCGCGATGGCGATCACCAGCGGCGTCACCCAGGCGACCCAGCGCAGCGCGCGCAGATCGGCTTTGACGACCGGCCACGGGTTCATGCCGCGACTCACGGCGCGAGTTTCCCCGCCTCGAGGCGCAGCACGATGTCCGCCCGCGCCAGCGCCGCGGGATCGTGCGACACCACGACGACACTGGCCTGGGCCCGGCGGGCCGCGCCGATCAGCAAATCCATGACGCGCGTGCCGTTCACTGTGTCGAGGTTCGCGGTCGGTTCGTCGGCGAGGACGAGCTGCGGGTCGCGCATCAAGGCGCGCGCGATGGCGACGCGCTGTTGCTCGCCGCGCGACAAGGCGCCGGTGCGCTGATCGGGCCGGTCGAGTCCGACCCCGGCGGCCAGCCGTTTGGCCTTCGCGACCGTGACGGCGGAACTCCACCAGCGATCGAAGCGGGTGGGCAACAGGATGTTCTCGAGGACGCTCAGCTCGTCGAGGAGGTGGAAGTCCTGGAACACCAGGCCGACCGTGTCGCGGCGCCAGCGATCTCGCGCGGTTTCGGGCAGGGCAGTGATGTCGAGATCGCCCCAGGACACCGTTCCCGCCTCTGGCGTCACAAGCCCCGCGATGGCGTGCAGCAGGGAGGTCTTGCCCGCGCCCGACGGGCCGGTCACGGCGACGACCGCGCACGGCGCGATCGCGAAGCTGATGCTGTCGAGGATGCGGCGGGTGCCGCCGGCCGTGTCGTCTCGCTCGATCGACAGCCCCCGAAGGACGACTGTTCGCGGTCCGGACCTCGACGGTTCAGGCGCTGCGGAAGGCTGCGTCGACAAGGCGGACCTGGCTCACGAAACCGGTCTCGGGATCGGTCCAAGATCCGACCTCGAGACGTCCCGTGACGACGACCGGATCGCCGCCGCTGACCAGCGGCGCGACCCTCTTGAGATAAACGACCACGATATCGGCCGGCCAGTCGGCATCGGACTGGCAGAAGGGGCAGAGCGCCAGCGGCTCGTTCGTGAGCACGAAGAACTGGCTCTCGGGCTTGAGCGGCGGGGCCATGAAGCCGTGCATCAGCACCGGCTTGCCCTTCAGGCCGATGACGGTGTCGGAGAACACCAGCCCGCGAACGCCGACGCTCTTGTAGAGCTGGTCGAACTTCAGCGTCGCAGGCTCGGCTGCCCGGGCGGCGGGGCTGAGAAAAAGAGCGGCGACGCCCAGCATCGTCCTCCGATGGAGGGATCGCCGCTCTGTCATCACTTGGCCGGGGCCAGGCCGAGCGCGGTCGCCATGAAGCGGAAGACGCGCGTGTTGTCGATGCGGCCATGGAACTGCTCGGAGCCCGGGCCCATCGCGGTCAGCAGGGCGTCGTCACCCGAGTGCACGCCCTGGCTGGCTTCGAGCGGCAGGTTGCCGGTGCGGCGGAAGGCGCCTGCCACGGTGCAGTTCTTCTCGTTGGCAACGAACACGTCCTTGGTCGCGCCCGCGACGGCCGGCACGTTCTCGCCCTCGAGATAGGGATGGCCGGTCTCGCAGTTGTCCGGCACGGCGCCGAACGACAGCGCGAGGCGGCGCGACACGTCGACCTTCTCCGGATAGCCGTCGGCATTGGCCGCCGGATAGTTCGGGAAGCGCGATTCGCTGTAGACGCCGAGCTTGTCGCGCAGCTGCTGGCCCGGCCGCTCGTCGTCGTAGGTGCCGACGATCGAGATCGGGTGGGTATGATCGGGCACGACGATGATCAGCGTGTCGTTGCGGGTGCCGGCGAACTCCTTGGCGACCTTCACGGCGTTGTCGAGCATGATCGTGTCGAACGCCGCGCGCTCCCAGTCGAGCGAGTGGCTGTACTTGTCGATGCGGCCCGACTCGACCATGAGGACGAAGCCCTTGTCGTTTTTCGAGAGGGCGCCCAGCGCCGCCCGCACCTGGTCGGTGAGGTCGGGCTGGTCGGGGAACTTGCCGACGCTGCCCTTTTTCAGGACCATGCGGTCGAGCGCGCCGTCCATGTTGCCGGTATTGAAGAGGCCCAACAGCTTGTCCGACGAGGCCGCTGCAGCGAGTTCCGTTTTGGTCGAGACGAACTTGTAACCTGCGCCCTCGAACTTCTTGATGTAGTCCTCTTCGTCGGTGCGCTTGGAGCCGGGTGTCGCCTTGGCGAGGAAATTGGGCGAGCCGCCGCCCAGGATCACGTCGGGCTTCACGTCGAAGAACATCTTCACGATGTCGTTGTAGTCGGAGCGGCGGCGCGTATGCGCCACCATGCCGGCTGGCGTCGCGTCCTCGATCTCGGTGTTGGTGACGATGCCCACGGACATGCCGCGCGTGCGCTTGACCAGTTCGGAGATGGTCTCGACCTTGGGATGCTCGAGCGTGTTCTTGTTGCGGGCGCAGTAGACGCCCAGCGCGTTGACGCAGGACTTATGGCCGGTCGTATAGGCCGACATGCTGTTGGCGCTGTCGGTCACCACGGAGTCGGTGCCGGAGGTCGAGACCAGTGCCATGTAGGGCATGTCGTCGATCGCGAGCTCGCCGCCGTAGCGGCCTTCGACGATGCCCTTGGACAGGATGCGCGCGGCAGTGCGATGCGCGATCGACATGCCGTCGCCGATGAACAGGATGACGTTCTTGGCCTTGGGCGCGCCGGTGTCGAACACCTCCCAGGCGACGCTGGCCTTGCGGTCGCCAGCCGTTGCCTCGACTGCGTACTTGCCGGCCTTGGGCAGGACGGCGTCGCGGATCCAGAAGGCCGAGAACTCGCCGCCATCCTCGCGCTGGACGAAGGTTGCGCCCTTGCCGAGAACGGTCGCGGCGTCCTGGCCGTCGATGGTTACTTTCACGGCGGCTTGCTCGGGCGCCCCGGGGAACTCGACCTTGAAGTCGAATTTGGCACCGGCAAGGATCTCGGCGCGGTTGAGCGGGTAGATCGTCTGGGCCTGCGTGGGAATCGACATCAGGGCCATGGCCCCTGTCAGACAGACCGTTGCGATGCGCTTCATGGTCGGTTCCTCGTTACCGGTTGCGAATGCCGGCCCAAGGGTGCCAGCCGTCCGCATATGCCGCGCCAATCATTGCAGATTTATTGCAGGGCACGCCAGAGAGGCTGGCCCGGGATGCCAAGGCGTTGACGCGGAAGTGGAAGACGTCGTCGTCCTGCGCGTATTCCCTTTATTGGCGTGCCATCCCGGCCTGCACGAAGGCGATGATGCGCTGCCGCATGTCGCTCGTGGTGGCATCGCTCCGGCAGACGGCGAAGTGATTATAGCTGTTCATGGCATAATCGCATTTGCCATCGAGAGCGGGCAAGCGTGCGCCGCGATTGGCGGTATCCCAGGCATGGGTCTGGTCGGGGTAGTGCTGCCAGGTCTGCGCTGCGGTGAACACACGTCGCGCGCATTCGCCGGATGGTGTCGCGGTGTCCTTGCCACCCGTGAAAACGATGATCGGTGCCGAATAGGGCCCGAGCGTTGGGCGGTAGGGAGTGCCATCAGCGGTGCAGACCGGATAGAGCGCTATTCCGCCGCGATAGAGCGCGGACGCCTCCATGCGTAGAAACGGCTCGTCAGTGAAGGTACGCAACACCGTCCAGCCTCCCTGGCTGTCGCCGTAGAGGAATGTGCTGGCCGGGTCGGTGTGCTGCGTATCGCGGAGCCAGCGTGCCGCGGCGAAGGCGTCGAGCGCCCGCATGTTGGCGCCGAAGCGGGTGGCGGTGAGCCAATTCTCTTCGCGGCCACGGCTCCAGAAGCTGTCGAGGATCAGAGTGTTCGCGCCCAGACTCTCGCGCAGCCACAGGGCTGTCGCGAAATTGGTCGGGACGAGGCCGTGCCCGCCATGCACGATCACAAAAGTCGGCCGCCCGGCAGCGCCGTCGGGATGGGGGTTCCAGCTCGCCAGCAGCCGTCCCTTGCCGTCATACGCCGGAACCAGCGGCGCCATGTCCGCGAGCCCAACCCGCCTGGTATTGTTTGCAAGATCCCAGGACCCGCGCAGCGGCCGTGCCGGGGCCGCCTCGGTGACGATCGGCGGTTGAAACGATTCGATGTCCTGTTGCGCCAGGCTACGAGTGCAGCCGGATTCTGCCAGAACTCCCAAGAGCAACAGGCCCCAGCGAATTGCCCGCATCAAACGTTGAAGCGGAAGTGAAAGACGTCGCCGTCCTGCACCATGTACTCCTTGCCCTCGAGGCGAAGCTTGCCGGCGTCGCGCGCGCCGGATTCACCCTTAAGGCTGATGTAATCATCGTACGCGATCGTCTCCGCGCGAATAAATCCCTTTTCGAAGTCGGTGTGGATGACGCCGGCGGCCTCGGGCGCACGGGCCTCGCGGCGCACCGTCCAGGCGCGCGCTTCCTTGGGACCGACGGTGAAGAAGGTCACGAGGTCGAGCAGCCCGTAGCCCGCATGGACGACGCGGGCGAGGCCGGTTTCCTTGAGGCCGAGCGAGGTGAGGTATTCGGCCTGGTCCCCGGGCGGCAGCTGGGCCACCTCGGCCTCGATCGCCGCGGAGATCACGACCGATGGCATGCCGCGCGCCTTGGCGAACGCCTCGGCCTTGGCGCTGTGCGCGTTGCCCGTTGCCGCCGCGCCTTCCTCGACGTTGAGCACGTACATCATCGGCTTGGCGGTGATGAGCTGCAGGCGCTGGAATACCGGGCGTTCGTCGGCGGTGATCGGCGCCTCGCGCGCGGGCCTGCCCTCGCGCAACACGTCGAGCGCCTTCTTCACCACCGGCGCTTCGGCGGCGGCTTCCTTGTCGCCGCTCTTGGCGCGCTTCTCGAGGTTGGGCAGGCGCTTCTCGAGGCTGTCGAGGTCGGCCAGCATCAGCTCGGTCTCGACCACTTCGGCGTCGCTCACCGGATCGACCTTGCCGCTCACGTGCGTGACGTCGCCGTCCTCGAAGCAACGCAGCACATGGGCGATCGCGTCGACCTCGCGGATGTTGCCGAGGAACTGGTTGCCCAGTCCCTCGCCCTTCGACGCGCCCTTCACGAGACCCGCGATGTCGACGAACTCGAGCTGGGTCGCGATGATCTTGGCGGAGCCTGCGATGCCGGCCAGCGCGTCGAGGCGCGGATCGGGCACGGCGACGCGGCCCACGTTGGGCTCGATGGTGCAGAACGGATAGTTGGCGGCCTGCGCTGCCTGCGTGGCCGTCAGCGCGTTGAACAGGGTCGACTTGCCGACGTTGGGCAGGCCGACAATTCCGCAATTGAAACCCATTTTCTTACTCTTTTTTGATATCCAGCCGGGCCGGCAGATCGGGAGGAGGCGCGAGAGACGCCACCCGGCTCATGTATTTTTCGTCGGCCTTCTGGCCGCCTTCGGCCAACAGCGCCGATTCATCGGCCAGTGCGCCCAGCAGCCTGGGCAGCCAGCCGGTCTTCTCGTCGCGCTCGTCCGGCTCGAAGTCGCGCAGCACCCAGTGCAGCACCAGGTCCTTGTGGCCGGGATGGCCGATGCCGATGCGGACGCGGCGGTAGTCCTTGCCGACATGGGCGTCGATGTCGCGCAGGCCGTTGTGGCCGCCGGCGCCGCCGCCCTTCTTCATGCGCACCCTACCGGGCGCGATGTCGAGCTCGTCGTGGAACACCACGACCCGTTCGAGCGGAATCTTCAGGAAGCGCACGGCCTCGCCCACGGCGCGGCTCGATTCGTTCATGAAGGTCATGGGTTTGAGCAGGAGCGTCTTCTCGCCGCCGAGATGGCCCTCGGCCACCTCGCCGTTGAAGCGCTCGCGCCAGGAAGAGAAGACACGGCGGCGGGCAATCTCGCCCACCGCCATGAATCCCACATTGTGCCGGTGCCCCGCATAGCGCGGCCCGGGATTGCCGAGGCCGACCAGCAAAAGCACCGGGGACGCTTACTTCTTGCCCGGAGCCGGCGCCTTGCCACCCGCCGCCGGCGCCGCAGCGCCAGCAGCTGGAGCTGCACCCGCGGCCGGCGCCGCACCCGCCGCCGGAGCCGCGCCCGCAGCCGGAGCCGCACCGTCGGCAGCCGCCGCGGTCGGTTCGACTTCGCGCACGACCGTCGGGGGCGCGATCGAGGCCACCGTCTGGTTCTTGTCGCGGGCCACGACGCGCACGCCGTCCGGCACCTTGAGCGTCTCGAGATGGACCGAATGGCCGATCTCGAGGCCGGTCAGGTCGACCTCGAAGTACTCGGGGATCGATGCCGGCTTGGTGCGCACGGTGATCTCGTGCAGGACGATGTTCAGCACGCCGCCGCGCTTGATGCCGGGCGAGGCCGCTTCGTTCTTGAAGTGCACGGGGACCTGCACCGAGATGATCGACTCGGGGCCGACTCGCAGGAAGTCGAGATGCAGAGGCTTGTCCGTCACCGGATCGACCTGAATGTCGCGCGGCAGCACGTCGATGGACGTTCCGTCGACTTCGACCTTGAGGGTGTGGTTGAAGTAGCCCTCTCTGTGCATGATCCGCTCGACCGACTTCGGTTCGACCGCGATCATCAGGGGGGCCTGCTTGTCACCGTAGATCACGGCGGGAATCAGTCCTTCGCGACGGCTGGAACGGGCGCCCCCTTTGCCGGCCCGGTCCCGCTTCTTCGCGATGACCTTTGACGTCTCTGCCATTTCAACTTCTCCTAACGTTAAGTGTTCAGTTCTCGCTCATCGCGGCGTGGCCTCCAGGGGTGCCAATCGCCGGATCTCTTGAATTCCTTTTAGTCGACCATTCTTTCAGTCAAAGAGGCTCGAGACCGACGTCTCCTCCGAAATGCGCTTCACCGCTTCGGCCATCAGCGTCGCGATGCTCATCGGCTTGATGTTGGGCGACACACGCACGGCTTCCGTCGGCATGATCGAATCGGTGATCACCAGCTTTTCCATCGGCGAGGCCGCGATACGGGCGACGGCGCCGCCGGACAGGACGCCGTGCGTGATGTAGGCGCAGACCGACTTGGCGCCTTGGTCCATCAGCGCGACGGCGGCGTTGCACAGCGTGCCGCCCGAATCGACGATGTCGTCGATCAGCACGCAGTCGCGGTCCTGCACGTCGCCGATTACGTTCATCACTTCGCTGACGCCCGCGGCCTCGCGGCGCTTGTCGATGATGGCGAGGTCGGCGTTGATGCGCTTGGCGAGCGCGCGGGCGCGCACCACGCCGCCGACGTCGGGCGAAACGATCGTGATGTTGCGGTCCTTCATCGTGGCCGTGATGTCGCTCGACATCACGGGGCCCGCGAACAGGTTGTCGACGGGGATGTCGAAGAAGCCCTGGATCTGGCTGGCGTGCAGGTCGAGGGTCAGCACGCGATTGGCGCCGGCATGCGTCAGGAGATTGGCGACCAGCTTGGCCGAAATGGGCGTGCGCGGTCCGGTGCGGCGATCCTGACGGGCGTAACCGAAGTAGGGCATCACCGCGGTGATGCGGCGCGCCGAGCTGCGGCGCAGCGCATCGATGGTGATCAGAAGCTCCATCAGATGGTCGTTCGCCGGGTAGCTGGTCGACTGCAGGACGAACATGTCCTCGCCGCGCACGTTCTCGAGGATCTCGACAAATATCTCGTTATCCGAGAAGCGGCGGATGTTGGCTTTCACCAACGGCAAGGCCAGCTTGGCGGAAATGGCTTCCGCCAGCGGTTTATTGCTGTTGCCGGTGAGGATTTTCATGCTTAAGCCGTTGATCTCAAACGAGAAAACGGCCATTCCCCTGGCCGCGACGGGGCGGAACATACCAATGAGTCGAGGGGCTGTAAACGCCCTGAAATACTGAGATTTCAGAGGCTTGCACGGCATGATCGCCTATCCTGCCGGGATGACAACAGATATCGAGCGCGTTCCCAACAAGAAGCTGCCCAGCAAGTCGTCGGTGGCGATCTACCGGCTGCCGGGCGGCGGCGGATTCATGTGGGCGGTGGCGACCTCGCCCGACCGGACGCAGGACATCAAGGCGCAGACCTTGGGATGCCTCGGCGTGATCGACGGTTACTTGAAGGATGCGGGCCTCGATCGCACGCGCATCGTGAAGGCGGAGGTCGTCGTCACGGACCACGACAACAAGCCCGCCTTCGATGAGGCATGGGCCACCTGGATGCCCGACAAGTACGGGCCGGTACGCTCGTTCGTGGAGTCGGTGATGCCCGAGGGCGACCTCATCGAGATCATCATCACCGCTGCGCTTTAAGGTCTTTCTGCACGCACGACCTCATCCTGAGGAGGCCCCCAGGGCCGTCTCGAAGGATGGGCAACAGACGCGGTGCTCGTTCCCATCCCTCGAGACGCGCCGCTGCGCGTCGCTCCTCAGGATGAGGTTATTGCCGGGTTCCCGACTCTAGTAGGGCGCCTTGTCGTCGATCGTGATGATACGGTGCAGGCGCCGCACCGCGCTCGACTCGTCCCATTCGCTGGCGCGATGGATCGAGCAGCGATTGTCCGACATCAGCACGTCGCCGGGCAGCCAGCGGTGCTGATAGGAAAAGCGATCCTGGATCATGTGCTGCAATAGCTCGTCGTAGAGTTCCTGCGCCGCAGCCGGTTCCATGCCGTCGATGGCCGAGCCCCACTCGCCGCCGAGATAAAGCCCACGCTTCTTGATCTCCGGATGCGTGCGAACCAGCGGATGCACGACATCGGGGATCTTCTTGCGCTCGGCTTCCATCTCTTCCTTCGTGGCTTCGGGGAAGAGGTTCTTGAACAGGCGCGCGCGCGAATGCAGCACCTTCAGCCCCTCAATCTCGGCGCGCTTTTCGGCGGACAGCGCTTCATAGGCCGCGATGCCGTTGGCGTAGCGCGTGTCGCCCTGGTCCTTCGGCACCTGGATCGCGTGGAGGTAGGTGAACAGGCCGGGCTCCGGCAGGTGATAGTGATCGGTGTGCCAGTTGAGGCCGACCTTGGGCGAGCCGACCTTGGCTTCCTTCTCGTGCACGTTGCCGACGACGAAGATCTCGTGATGCTCGGGCAGGCAATAGTGCCGCAGCGAGTGCAGGTCGGGCCGTCCGCCGAAGCGGTTGGCGAAGGCAAGATATTCGCCGGGCGTCACGTGCTCCTGCCCCCGGAACAGCAGCAGGGTACGCTCCACGCACGCGGCGCGGATGATCCCGACCATCTCGGCATCGAGCTCTTCACTGAGATCGACGCCGTCGATGCGGGTGGCAACATTCTCGGCAAGATCGGTGACCTTGAGACCGCGCGCCGCAGCGGCCGAGCGCCAGTTGAACTGCTCCATCGCACCCTCCTTGGTGGCACCGTTATTGCACGCCATTAAAGCAAGCTTTATGCCGATAAAGGAAGGTCTCCCATGCGTACTCGTTGGCTCTCTCTTTCCGTGGCGCTTGTGTGTTTTAGCGTCCTGCCGGCGGCCGCGCAGACCTGCAAGTCCGCCATTCCCGATTCCGACCTCGTCGCGCCGGGCAAGATCCAGATGTCCATCAACCCCACTTTGCCGCCGCAGCAGTTCATCGACGAGAAGGGTGAGCTGCAGGGTTTGAACGTCGAACTCATGAAGGAGATTGCCAAGCGTCTGTGCATTCCGCTGGAATTCATCCGCATGGACTTCCCGCCGATGGTGCCGGCACTGACGGCAGGCCGCTTCGATGGCATCGACACCGGCATGTTTTGGACGGAGGAGCGCTCGAAGATCGCCTACACCGTGCCGTACGCCCAGCAGACGATCAGCATCACCGTCGCCAAGGGCAAGCCGAAGCTCGCGTCGATGGAGGCTATCGGTGGCAAGAAGGCGGGCGTCGAGGTGAACTCCTACCAGGAGCGCTGGCTGCGCGGCGCCGACAAGGAAGCAACCGCCAAGGGCGCAAAGCCGATCGAGATCCTCACCTTCACGACCCAGACCGACGTGATCGCGGCGCTGCGGGCCGGGCAGGTCGAGGCCGCGATCCTGATCGACCAGACCGCGAAGGAGATCGAGCGGCGCGGCGTGGTCGAGGTCACCGCGACGGGCCTGGGTGGCGCGCCGACCACGATGATGTATCGGAATCGCGCCGTCGCGGAAAAAGTCGCGGCGACGTTGACCGCAATGAAGGCCGATGGCACCTACGATAAACTGTTCGACAAATTCGGGATCACCAAGGCGCCCGAGTCGGTCTTCACCATCCGCGGGCCCGGTCCGAAGTAACGCCGGCGGCGCCCATATAGAAGGCGCGTCATGCAAGGCTTTGCCGTCCAGAACTTCCTCGATGCGCTGGTCAACCCGTTCCTGCTGATGGGCGCGCTGGTCACGGCAGGCCTGACCGTGGCCGGCCTGACCGGTGGCTTCGTGTTCGGCCTGCTGGTCGCCGTTCTGCGGTCGTCATCCTACCGCGTGCTCTCGCGCTTCGCGCAGGTCTACATCTGGTTCTTCCGCGGCACGCCGCTCCTGATCCAGATGGTGGCGATCTATTCCGGCCTGCCGCAGGTCGGCATCAAGTTCGGCGTCTTCACGTCGGTGATGGTGGCGCTCATCTCCAACGAGGCGGCCTACATGGCCGAGATCATCCGCGGCGGCTTCCTCGCCATTCCGCCCGGCCAGACCGATGCCGCGAAGGCGCTGGGACTAAACCGCTGGCAGACGCTGACCAAGATCCAGTTGCCGCAGGCAGTGCGGATCATCCTGCCGGCCGTCGGCAATTCGGTGAACGGGCTGCTGAAAGCCACTTCCATCGCCTCCGTCATTTCGATGGAAGAGCTGATGCGACGCAGTGAGATGATCATGCAGCTCAAGTTCGACGTGCTCGAGGTCTTTGCCGCCGCCGCCGTCGACTATCTCATCCTGACGACCCTGTGGGACCAGGTGCAGAAGCGCCTCGAGAAGCGCTTCAATCGCGGCGAGAGGCCCAAGGTCGCAGCGGCCGTGGAACAGGCCGCCCTGCCGCGTTAGGCTCGGGCCATGAGCGCCATCAAGTTCCACATGATCGACGGACTGCCGAGGTCCGTCTCGCCGTCGAGCCACGCCACCGAAGCCGACGGCTTCGTCTACCTGACCGGCCAGTTCGGCCGCGACCTCGACGACCCGGCCAGGCCGCTGCCTGACGGCATCCGCGCGCAGACCGAACGCACCCTGTCCAATATGCGCCGCGTGCTGGGTGCGCTCGACCTCACGATGGGGCAGGTGTTGCGGGTGCGCGTGTTCCTGACCCACTTCAAGCGCGACTACGACGCCATGAACGACGTCTACGCCGGCTTCTTCCCGGCCGCCGCACGTCCGGTCCGGACCTGCGTCGGCGTTACCGATCTGGTGCGCGACGCATTGATCGAAATCGACTGCGTCGCGAAGCGCTAGCTCACGCGGCGTGCGGGTTCGCCACGAACGGCCACTGCGTCTTGTCGGCCTTGGTGTAGGGCAGCAGCGCCCAGTCCGGCACCAGCGCGCCAGGGGCGGCCACGTAGACGACCTCTGAGGCGATCGGCGCGTAGGCGGCGTGAAAGTGCTGCATCGATTTCACCACCACGACCTTTTTTGTCGAGGGATCGACGCCCAGCTTGGTGAAGCAGTCGAGGCTGTGGCACTGGCTGCGCTTGGTGTTGACGATCACCGTCACGTTGTCGAGTTGCAAGGCCACGGCGTCACCGATCGGGTTGGTGCCCTTGCGCGAGCCGCCGAACTTGATGAACACGTCCTTCTCGAGCTTCAGCACCTTGGCGCGCGCGTCGATCGGCGGACCGGACTGCGGCCCGAGTTTGCCGCCCAGGCGAATGTCGAACTCGGCGCCCTCGCCGACCTCGAAGGCGAGCTTCACGACGCCCGGATCCCAGAACATGGCGATCGCGGCGTCCTGTACCTTCTTGTCCAGAAGTTCGCGCAGGATGAAGGTCGAGTCGGAAGCAGCACCGCCGCCGGCGTTGTCCGACACGTCTGCCAGCACCATGGGCTTGGGCAGATTGTGCGAGCTCGCGCGCGCTATCGCCGTGTTCAGCTCGACATAGGGCGGCTGGGTCTGGTGGCGTAGCTCGAAGAATTCCATCGCCAGTTCCCTGGCGATCTTCTGGGCCTTGGGCCTGTCGTTGTCGGTGATGGCAATGATCTTGCTGCTCATCTCCTTGATGTCCGACCATGGAAAGCCGTGCGCGATCGAGAGCGACAGCACGCCGTCCTTGCCTTCCATCGCGGAGAGCTTGTCGACAAAGCCGCGCATCGGCTCGCGCGTGGTGTGGAACACGCCGATCATGCGGCAGTCGTAGGAGGCCATCACCGGCTTGGTGCGCCCCTCGATGGCGCCTTCCATCACGTTGAAAAGATCGTCGGCGCGGTCCGAGACGTCGACGTGCGGATATTCCTTGAACAGCACCAGCACGGTGGCGTCGCGCATCGTGCCGTCGCCGATGTTGCAGTGAAGGTCGAACTCGACGCCCACGGGAATGTCGGGACCGACGACCTTGCGCACATGGGCGAGCAGGTCGCTTTCGCAGTCGTCGTAGCCTTCGGCCACCATGGCGCCGTGGCAGGACAGGAACACCGCATCGACCGGCATGGCAGCTTTCAGGTCGGCCACGATCTCGTCGCGGAAGCCCTCGTAGACCTTCTTCACCGTCTTGCCGGCGGGCATCGCGAAGGCGCAGAGGCTTTCGACAACCTCCCAGCCCTTGGCCTCGGCGCGCTGGCGCCAGACGGCCAGCGGCGCGCCGAACATCGGCACATTCTTGCCGTAGCTTCCCTTGCGGAAGAGACAGGTGTCCTCGAACAGCTGATGGCCGGTCGGGATGGAGGCGAAGGTGTTGGTCTCGGTGCCGAGGCACGCCGTGAATATCTTGGTCATGCCCCGACTGTAGCGTTATTTCAGCGTCGCGACATCGGCGATCAGGCGCGCCACCGAATCGAGGTCGTTTCGCCGCTCGAACGACATGCCCATCCGGACGACGACCAGGTCGAGCGAGGGCACGACCACGACATATTGTCCGTAGGCACCGCGCGCCATGAAGGCATCGGCCGGCATGCCGCGCCCGATGCGATAGCGCGCGCCGCCGCTGTCGCCGCGGTTGGTCCAGAAGCCCGCAGCATAGCCGTACTCGTCGCTGTGCGGCGTGTATTTCGCCGAGTAGTCGACCCAGCCTTCGGGCAGGAGGCGCTCGCCGCCGACCACGCCGTCATGCAGATAGAGCAGCCCGAAGCGGGCCCAGTCGCGCGCCGAGGCCAGAATGTGGCTGGACCCGATCGGGGTGCCGGTGGCGTCGAACTCCAGGGTGACACGGCGCATGCCGAGCTTGTCGAACAGTTCGCGATGCGCGAAGGCCAGCGTCGCTGCGGCCGTGCCGCCCGCCTGGTCGCGGATCACGCGGGAGAGCAGCAGCGTGTTGCCGTTGGTGTAGTTCCAGTCGCTGCCCGGCGCGAACTTCAGCGGGACTTTCTCCGCGAAGCCCGCCATGTCGCGCTCGACGAAGACCATCCGTGCCGAGGGATCGAAGGCGTCCGTGGCGCTGGCCGTCAGCGACTGGCCGATGTCGAGGCCGCTGTTCATGCGCAGCAGGTTATCGAGTGTGATCGCATGGCGTGGGTCGCTCGGGTCGGACCAGGCGGCGATCGGGGCGGGACCCTGCATCGAGATCCGGCCCTGGCGCACCAGGATGCCGAGCAGCGCGTTGGTCACCGATTTGGTCATCGACCAGCCGATGATTTTGCTCTCGATGCCGTAGCCCGGCGCGTAGCGTTCGGCGATGACCTTGCCGCCCTTCACGACCACGACGGCCTTGGTGCCGCGCTGCGGTGTGCCGGGTTCCTCGAACAGACGGTCGAGGGCCGCCTTCAGCGCGGGATCCGTCGGCTCGACCGGCGTTGGCCCCGCGATCTCCGGCAGCAGGCTGGGGGCTGCTTCGCCGAGGGCGATCCGTTCGGCCGGCGCCACAGGATCCTTCAGCACGATACAGCCCAGCGGGCCGCGGTAGGCGGCTCGGCTCTCCGCCATGCCGGCGAAGGTCGCCGTCACCTCGCCCTTGTCGCGGTCGACGGTGTGGCCGAGCAGGAAGTTGGCCGGCCCCATCGTGGGCGCCACCGCCTCGCGATAGAAGGTCTCGGGATCGACGCCGGTAACGAAGGTGGCGGAACAGAGCTGGTGGCTCACGAAGCCGGTGGCGACATGGGTGGCGCGGTCGATCGAGCCGCAGCCGGCGAGCAGAAAGGGCAGGGCGGCGAGCGGAAGCAGGGAACGGGGCATGGAAGGCTCCTCGGGGACGGCGGAAATGCCGCCGCCACCCTAGGGAGCGGGCGAAATCCTTCTCGCCGAAGTCGAAAACCCGCTCGCTGATTCCGGAATCGGCGGGTTTTTCTCTCCTGATCGCCTGAATTGGCTGGGCGTCATGCCGGTATCCGCCTTGAAGGCGCGATTGAACGGGCCGAGCGAACTGAAGCCTGCGTCCAGCGCAAGGGTCAGCACCGGTACCTCGGCCTGGGTGGGATCGATCAGGGCGGCCTTCACTTCCGCAATGCGGTGGTCGTTCAGGAAGCTGTTGAAGTTGCGATAGCCCAGCGCCTGGTTGATCAGCCGGCGCAGGCGGTATTCCGGCACGCCGAGCTTCTCGGCCAGCCCGCCGATGGTCAACCCCTCCTGCCGGTGGGCTTTGTCGATCGCCATGCTGCGCTCGAGGGCGGCGAGAAGCTCCTTGTCGACCGGTTCGGCGGCGGCGGGGGGCCCGGTGGCGCCCAGCGGCGCAGAAACGAACAGCGCCTGGCCAGTATCGAGCCGCAGCAGCGACCAGGCGACGGTGCCGGCGATGGTAAGCAGGCCGAGCGACGCGGCGATGTTCGGCGCGCCGGTCTCACGGCCGGCCGGCGCGCCGGCAAGCTGAAGCAGTGCGATCGCGCCGATGTAAAGTCCCGACGCACCGACGATGAACAGCCGCAGGCGCCGGCGGCGCTCGACCAGGTCGGCGCGCCAGGTCGTCACTGTTCGCGCAATCGCCAGACCCGCGAACACGAGCGAGGAAACAGTGAGCGTCAGGCCGAGCGGAAGACTGGGAAAGAAGCAGTCGACCGTGCCCAGGACGACGAACACCAGCCAGACCGCGCCGTGCCACCAGCGCAGGCGGAACGTGTCGTCGAACAGCACGCTGGCGAACAGCCAGAAGATGGTGTTGTTGCCGGCCGACACGGCGAGCAGGGGAATCTGCCAAGGTGCGCCGCCGCCGTGAAAGGCGCTTGCCGACACGATCGCATACGCCGCCGCGCCGAGGGCGAACAGGGCACCAAGCCGCGCCGACACGACGGCGGGATACGCGCGCAGCAACGCCGTCGCCGTCAGCACCGTCAACGCAACAGTGCCGCCGCGCAGCGCCCAATCGAGCGATTGGCCGACCTCCTGCCCCATCAGTGTCCGCTGTCGAAGGCGAGTTTGGCGGCCAGTCCGCCGAACACCGTTCCCAGGAAATATTGCGGCCAGCGGCTTGGGCGGTCGTGGCCGGAGAGCGCGTGCCGCAGGCGGCTTGCCGTCAGGATGACTGCGCCGTTGACCGCGAGACCGATCGCGTTGAGGACGGTGGCCAGCAGCATGATCTGCAGCCCAACCGATCCCGCCTCGGGCCGCACGAACTGCGGGAACAGCGCCAGCACGAAGAGCGCCATCTTCGGATTGAGCAGGTTGGTGAGCAGGCCCTGGCGGAACGCCGTGACGATCGAATAGCGCGGCAGGCCGGTGGTCGTGGCGAGACTCGTGCCGGGCGACCGGAAGGCCTTCCACGCGAGGAAGAGAAGGTACGCAGCGCCGGCATAGCGCACCGCATCGTAGGCGGGCGGCACCGCGAGGAAGAGCTGCGACAGGCCGAAGGCGGCAGCAAGCGCGTGGCAGTAGGTGCCGGCCTGGATGCCGGCCAGGGTCGCGAAGCCCGAGCCCTTGCCCTGCGTCGCGCTGCGCGAGGCGATCAGCAGCATGTCCGGTCCGGGCGTCGCGGTCAGCGCGAGGCAGGCCACCGAAAAGAGCGCGAGTGTCGACCAATCAAGCATGACGTCAGGCCTCCAGGGCCCAATCGTACCTCGTCTAGGCGGCGCTGGCCTTGCCGAAATCCCAGTTGCGGCCCGGCGCTGCGGCGAACAGCGCCTTGGTGTACTCGTCCTTGGGCGAGCCGAAGACCTGCTCGGCGGAGCCGTATTCGACGACACGGCCCTTGCTCATGACGGCCACGTAATCGCAGATCTGCGCGGCGACGCGCAGGTCGTGGGTGATGAACAGGACCGCGAGGTTCAGGCGCACGCGGATTTCGTCAAGCAGCTGCAGCACCTGCTTCTGCACCGACACGTCGAGGGCGGAGACCGCCTCGTCGGCGATCAGCAGCTCGGGCTCCATGGCGAGGGCGCGGGCGATGCAGATTCGCTGGCGCTGTCCGCCGGAGAACTGGTGCGGATAGCGGTCGAGCGAGTTGGGATCGAGCCGCACGGTTTCCATCAGGCTGCGGGCGCGGGCCAGCGCCTCGTCGCGGCTGAGGCCGAAGTTCATCGGACCCTCGATGATCGATTCGCCCACCGTGATGCGCGGGTTCATCGAGCGATAGGGATCCTGGAACACGATCTGCACGCGGCGGCGGTGCGGCCGCAGCTTGCGCGCCGACATGGTGGCGATCTCGGTGTCGCCGAGATAGATCCGGCCCTCGGTCGGGTCGATCAGGCGGGCGATGCAGCGCGCCACCGTCGACTTGCCCGAGCCCGACTCGCCCACGATGCCGAGCGTCTCGCCGCGGCGGATGTCGAGATCGACGTCGGCCGCCGCCTTCACGATGCGCGCCTTCTGGAAGAACGACTTGCCGCTGTAGGTCTTGCCGAGCTTGTCGGTGCGCAGCACGGTGGCGCCGTCCAGGCGCACGCCACGATGCACCGGGTGGATCGAGGGCACCGAGGAGATCAGCATCTTCGTGTAGGGCTGCGACGGGCGCGACAGTATCTGCTCCATCGGCCCCATCTCGACCAGCTCGCCCCAGCGCAGCACGGCCACGCGATGGGCGATTTCGGCGACCACGCCGAAGTCGTGGGTGATGAACAGCACGCCCGTGCCCTGGCCCGCCTGCAGCTCGGCGACCAGCTTCAGGATCTCGGCCTGTGTTGTCACGTCGAGCGCGGTCGTGGGCTCGTCGGCGATCAGCAGCACGGGATCGAGCACCAGCGCCATGGCGATCATGATGCGCTGGCGCTGGCCACCCGAGAGCTGGTGCGGGAAGGAGGCGTAGATGCGTTCGGGCTCGGGTAGCTTCACGCGGTTCAGGATGGCGATGATCTTGGCCTTGCGCGCGGCCTGGTCGAGCTTGGTGTGGGTGCTCAGCACCTCATCGATCTGCTCGCCGCAGGTCATGACCGGGTTGAGCGCGGTCATCGGCTCCTGGAAGATCATCGACATGCGCGTGCAGCGCAGTTCGCGCAGGCGCGACTCGGGCGCCGTCAGGATGTTCTCGCCCTGCAGCAGGATCTCGCCGGAGGTCGGCTTCAGTGCCTTGGCCAGCAGGCCCATCACCGTAAAGGCGATGACCGACTTGCCCGAGCCCGATTCGCCCACCAGGCAGACGATCTCGCCCGGATTGACGGTGAAGCTTACTTTTTCGACGGCGTGCTCGCGGTCGGCGCCCTTGGGCAACGCGACGGAGAGATTGCGGACTTCGAGAACCGGTTGGACTGCCACGCTCATCAGACCTTTTTGCTCATCTTTGGATCGAGCGTGTCGCGCAGACCGTCGCCCATGATGTTGATCGCCAGCACCGTGAAAGCAAGGAAGATGCCGGGATAGAGGATGTTGTGCGGGAACACGCGGAACAGGGTGCGGCCCTCGGCCATGATGTTGCCCCAGCTCGGCGTTTCCGGCGGGATGCCGATGCCCAGGAAGCTCAGGATCGCCTCGGTCAGGATCGCGGCGGCGGCGGTGAAGGTCGCCTGCACGATCAGCGGTGCGATGGTGTTGGGCAGGATGTGGCGGAACAGCAGGATCCAGGTCGGCGTGCCGACCGAGATGGCGCCTTCGACATAGGGCTCCTCGCGCACGGTGAGCACGATCGAGCGCACCAGGCGCACAACGCGGGGCACGTCGGGAATGACGATGGCGAAGATCACGGTGATGAGGCCGGCGCGCCAGATCGAGACCAGCGCGATGGCGAGCAAGATGCCCGGGATCGCCATCAACCCGTCCATGATGCGCATGATGATGCTGTCAGCCCACCTCACGTATCCAGAGATCAGGCCGATCACGAGGCCCATGCCCACGGCGCAGATGGCGACCGAGACGCCCACCATCAGCGACACGCGCGTGCCGTAGAGGACGCGGCTGTAGACGTCGCGGCCGAGGCTGTCGGTGCCCATGATGACGGTGCGCTTGGCTTGCGTGCCGTCCTCGAGCTTGTAGGTGATTTCGGTGCCGGGCTTCTTGTTGCGCGAGGCGGGGTCAATGCGCGTCGGATCGACGGTACCCAGCACCGGCGCTGCGACGGCGATAAACAGCATCACCAGCAGGATGACGCCGCCGAAGATGACGGACGTGTTGCGGATGGCGAGCTGCCATAGGGGGCGGCGCTTGGTCGACGCCGCGGCGATCGAGGCGGAATCGACGATGTCGTCAGGAACTATCGCGCTCAATAGCGGATCCTCGGGTCGAACAGGGTGTAGCTGATGTCGATCAGGAGATTGACCACCACGTAGACGACGGAGAACAGCAGGATCACCGTCTGGATGGTCGGGAAGTCACGGCTCAGCACCGCCTCGACGGTAAGGCGGCCGAGGCCGGGCAGGCCGAACACGCTTTCCGTCACCACCGCGCCGCCCATCAGCAGCGCGATGCCGATGCCGATCACGGTCAGGATCGGCACCGCGGCGTTGCGCAAGGCATGGCGCATCAGCACGACCCGGTTGGAGAGGCCCTTGGCGCGGGCGGTGCGGATGTAATCCTCGTTCAGCACCTCAAGCACGGAGGCGCGGGTAATGCGGGCGACCAGCGCGATGTAGATGACGCCCAGGGTCGTGCTGGGCAGGATCATGCGCTCGAGGAAGCCCCAGAAGTCGACGCCGATGCGGATATAGCCCTGCACCGGCAGCCAGCCGAGCTCGATCGCGAAGACGTAGATCAGGCAGTAGCCGATCACGAAGGAGGGCACCGAGAAGCCCAGCACAGACAGGCCCATGACGAAGCGGTCGAGGATCGAGCCCTGCTTGTAGGCCGCGATCACGCCCAGCGGAATGGCGGCGCTCAGCGCCACGACCAGGGTGCAGACGGCCAACGCCAGGGTCGGCTCGACGCGCTGGGCGATCAGTTCGGCCACCGTCTTCTTGAAGAAGTAGCTCTCGCCGAAATTGCCCTGCAGGATGTCGCCCATCCAGATCGCGAACTGTTGCCAGATCGGCAGGGTGAGTCCCAGCTTCTCGCGGATCATCGCGATCTGGTCGGACGTCGCATTGTCGCCCGCAATGACTGCGGCGGGATCGCCGGGCGTCAGCCGCAGCATCAGGAAGACGAACACAGCCACCACCGCGAGGACGGGAATGATGGCGATCAGGCGTCGGGCAATGAAATCGAGCATGAGTCTCCAGAATAAGGCCGCCGTCCCGGCAATCCGGGACGGCGGTGCAAAGATCAGGCCTTTTCGATATTCCACATCACGGGGACCGGCGCCTTCAGCCAGCCCTTGATGGCAGTGCGCGCCGCGCCCGGCCCGTACCACTGGCCGACCCAGCCGTACTGCGCCGTCTCGATGGCGCGGTTCTGCACGGCTTCGGCCAACTTCTTGGCCTTAGCAGGGTCGGTTTCCTTGGCGTAGCTGTCGCGTAGCTTTTCGATCTCCGGATCGGTCGGCCAGCCAAACCACGACTTGTCGCCCAGGGCCACCATGTAGCTGTTGGAGATCGGATTCAGGATGTCGGCCGCCACGGTGAAGGTGTGGAAGAGGTTCCAGCCGCCCTGGTTGGCCGGCTCCTTCTTGGTGCGGCGTGTGACGACGGTCTGCCAGTCCATCGACTGCATGTCGACCTTGAAGCCACCCTTCTCGAGCTGGGATTTCGTGACGGGTGCCATATTGGTGAGCACCGGCAGGGTCGTCGACTGCATCAGCACGATAGGCGTGCCATCGTAGCCGGCTTCTTTCAGCAGCGCCTTGGCTTTTTCGTAATTCGGCTTGATGAACAATCCATCCGGCGCTTCGAACGCATTGGGCGTGCCGGCGATGAAGGCGGCCGAGCTCACCTTGTAGTACTGGGGCTCGCCCACCGTCGCCTTGAGGTATTCCTCCTGCTCGATGCAGAGCAACGCAGCCTGGCGAATCTTCGGGTTGTTGAACGGTGGGACCACGTGATTCATGCGATATACGAACTGCTGTCCGAGCGGATTCCAGTCGACCATCTGAAGGGTTTTCTCCTTCTTCATGACCGGGATCAGATCATGCGGCGGCTGCTCGATCAGGTCGATCTCGCCTGCGATGATCGCGTTCACCTGCTGTTGGGGGTCGGCCATTTCGATGATCTCGACCCTGTCGACCTTCACCACCTTGCCGCCGGAGAGGCCCGAAGGCGCCTCGGCACGCGGCTTGTACTTGGCGTTCTTGACGTAGACGTGCTTCTCGCCGGGCTTTGATTCGGCGTTCACGTAGATGAAGGGGCCCGAGCCCATCTGGCTGTCGATCTGCTTGAATGCATCGGTCTCTGCGACCTTCTTCGGCATCATGAAGGGCACGTTCGACGACGGCTTGCCGAGTGATTCGAGCACCAGGCCGTACGGCTCTTTCAGCTTCATGGTGAAGGTCTTGGCGTCGACGGCCTTGAACTCCGCCACGAAGTCCATGAGCTTGAGGCCCATCGGGTCTCGCTTGCCCCAGCGCTGGATCGAGGGAATGCAGTCCTCCGACGTGACCGGCGTGCCGTCATGCCATTCGAGACCGTCGCGGAGCGTGAAGGTCCACAGCGTCTTGTCGGCCGACACTTCGTACTTGTCGACCATCTGAGGCTTCACTTCGTTGTTCGCGTCCATCGAGAACAGCGTGTCGTAGATGAAGTAGCCGTGCGTGCGCGTGACGTAGGCCGTCGTCCAGATCGGATCGAGGATCGTCATGTTGCCGTTCTGCACGAACTTCAGGACCTTGTCGGCTGCGTGGGCCTTTCTGGTCGTCGTGGCGCCGCCTGCCGCGACCACGGCGCCCGCGGTCAATGCACCGAACGTACGCCGCTTGATTCCTGTCTTCTTCATAACGCCCCTCCAGTCTTTATGTTCTTCCATCGAGGAAAGCAGGCCCCCAGCCCGCTCTCGTCGATGGACGCGCGGGGCCCTTTTCAGGAGCCCCGCGCGCCGTCGTCGCTACTTCTTGGTCATGTTCCAGAACACCGGCGCCGGCGCCACCATCATGCCGTCGAGGCTCGTGCGCAGCACGGCCGGCTGGTACCACTGGCCGAGGATGACGTGGGTCGGATGATTGACCCAGTACTTCTGCAGGTCGATGGCGATCTGCTTCTGCTTGGCGGGATCGCTCTCCTTGGCGTAGCCGTCGCGCATCTTCTCGATCGTCTCGTCGCACGGCCAGCCGAACATCGCCTTGTCGCACGAGGCGTTGAAGAAGCCCGCCATCACCGGATTGAGGATGTCGGCGGCGACCCACGAGGTCAGCATCAGGTTCCAGCCGCCCTTGTCCGGCGCGTCCTTCTTGACGCGACGCGCCACGACCGACTGCCAGTCGCTCGACTGCATGTCGACCTTGAAGCCCGCGGCCTCGAGCTGCGACTTGGCGACCGGCGCGAGGTTGGTCAGCACCTGCAGGTCGGTCGACTGCAGCAGCACGATCGGCGTGCCGTCGTAGCCAGCTTCCTTCAGCAGCTCCTTGGCCTTGGCTGCGTTCTGGTTCAGCACGTCGGCCATGCCCTCTTCGCTCGCCAGCGGCGTGCCGCAGATGAACACGGCCTTGCAGACCTTGTAGTATTTCGCATCGCCGATCGTGGCCTTGAGGAAGTCCTCCTGGCCGAACGCGACCATCACCGCGTGGCGGATCTTGGCGTTGTCGAACGGCTTCTGGATCTGGTTGAAGCGCATGACGTACTGGTTGCCGAGCGGATTGAACTCGACCAGCTTGACGTTCTTGTCCTTGGACAGGAGCGGCAGCAGGTCGGTGGAGGGCTGCTCGAGCATGTCGACCTCGCCGTTCTGCAGGGCCGCGACCTGCGTCTGCTGGTCGGGCATTGCGATCCACTCGACGCGATCGACCTTCACGACCTTGCCGCCGGCCAGGCCGGACGCGGGCTCGGTGCGCGGCTTGTAGGCCTTGTTCTTGGTGAACACGACCTTCTCGCCGGGCTTCCATTCCTTGGCCTCGAACACGAACGGTCCGGAGCCGATCACGTCCTCGATCTTGATCTGGGTGTTGGGGTCGGTCTCGGCGGTGTGCTTGGGCATCATGAAGGGCACGTTCGACGACGGCTTGCCGAGCGACTGCAGCACCAGGCCGTAGGGCTCCTTCATCATCATCTTGAAGGTCTTGTCGTCGACCTTCTCGAGGCTGGCGACCGAGCCCATCATCTTCTGGCCCATCGAGTCGCGGGCCGCCCAGCGCTTGATCGAGGCGATGCAGTCGTCCGAGGTGACCGGCTTGCCGTCCGTCCAGACGAGGCCGTCACGGAGCGTAAAAGTCCAGGTGAGTTTGTCCGCCGAGACCTCGTACTTGTCGACCATCTGCGGCTTGACGTCGAACTTCTCGTCCATGGCGAAGAGCGTGTCCCACACCATGTAGCCGAAGTTTCGCTGGATGTAGGCCGTGGTCCAGATCGGGTCCAGAATCTTCACGTCCGAGTGCATCACCGCCTTGATGGTCTGCGCTTGGGCTGGCGCCGCGATGGCGCCCAGCAGGCCGCCAACGCTGGCGGCAACGGCCAATGCCGCAACCGACTTCCTGACATCGATCATCGAGTGCCTCTCCCTTGTCCTCGTTTGTCTCAGCAAAATTCGAGCCGTCCCCCGACCGACAGTAGCAGCCGAAGGCCCCCCTCTGACAAGCCGATTCAGGCCGTGCGCAACGTCGTGCGCAAGGTCGTGCGAAAGCGCGACTAACGCGCTTTGGTCAGAGCTTTTTCAAGGAGTTCGAGGACGCCGTCGACGGCGGCCGACGCCACGATGTCGCCGAAGCCGGCCCAGCTGCCGCGCGTGGCGGCAACCGGCACCGCATTGGACTGCTCGATATTGCCGACTTCCTTGCCGCCGGGGTCGCGGAGCGTCCACTTGATCGCAAGTTGCTGGGAGCGATCGTCGATTGGCGCCAGGGTCACGACGCCCGTCACGGTGAAGGTGTCGCTGCCGGCCTTGTCGATGACCACGATCTTGCTCGAGCCCAGAGCACGACGCATGCCGGAAAAAAGCTGCTGGTTGCCATCGGAGGGCGCGCCTGTGATCGGCGCCACCATCACCTTGACCTGCGGCGGCGGAGGCGGGGGGGCTGGCCCGGCCTTGGGATCGCGCGGCACGCCGGCACCGGGCGTCGCGGCCGCGGCCTGGACGGCGGCGTCGGCCGGGTTCTCGGGCACGGTGACGCCGGCGGCGACGGCGCCCACCGAGCGCGAGCCCGCACTGGGCGTGCGGCCCATCAGGGTGGCGACCCGCGGGGCCGCCTGCTGCGCCATGCGCGACACCAGCGCGTCGCTGGCTTCGGCATAGTCGCTGGGCTGGGTGGTGGTCTTGCTGACGATCGGTCCCTGGACCTTGCCTCCGGCCAGCAGGTACCAGTCGATCGCGATCTCGATGCCGGTACCGGAGTCGGCATCGCGTGAGGTCATGGCGCCGGTGATCTTGACCGGCGAACGCGCGGGCTGGAGCGCCGCTACGATGCCGTAGGCCTGTAGCTCGATCGCGAGCGCAGCGGCCAGTCGCTCGGCCATCTGTTGCGGCATGTTCGCGGGCGTCTCGATGGTGACCTCGGCCACGTCGCGCGCCGAGCGGTCCGGGCGAAAGACCGGGACGTCGGTGATGTCGTGCTCGAACGGCCGTGGCGGGCTGATGCAGCCCCCGAGGACCGACATCGTCGCCACCGCCAATGCCACCAGCGGCGCTACATCAAGGCGCATGTCGCGACCAGGCCAAGCAAACAGCAGAACACCAGGATGATAAAATAGGGCACGTCACTTCTCGAGCGCGATCGCCGACAGGCCCCGGCCGTAGTCGCGCACGCCGTCGAGCGTGTTGCGCCGATAGGAGAAGAAGTCGTCGGTCGCGGTCAGCGTGTCGTGGCCGGTCGCGGTGGCCGCGACGCCGACACGCGCGATGCGGCGCACGATATAGCCCGCGAGATCGAAGATGAAATGGCCGGCGCGCGGCGACGGCTTGAAGAAATCCTTGTTGGCCTCGTCCTGCGCCAGGAAAGGCGCGGGAAACTCGGGGCCCACTTCGTAGGAGTCGCGGCCGATGCAGGGGCCGACCACGACCTTGAGCCGCTCCCGCCTGGCGCCGAGCTTTTCCATCGCCGCGATCGTGGCTTCGGCCACGCCGCCCAGGGCGCCTTTCCAGCCGGCGTGCGCGGCGCCGATCACCCGCGCCTCGCCGTCGGCAAACAGGACCGGCGCGCAGTCTGCAGCCATCACGCCCAGCACGACGCCCGGCCGGTCGGTCACCAGCCCGTCCGCCTTGGGCGCGCCGGGCGAGGTCCAGCGGTCGGCGGCGACGGTCATCACGTCGGTCGAATGGATCTGGTGCAAGGTCAGAAGGTCGGGCTCGCGGAGCCCGAACACCTCCGCGACGCGGCGGCGGTTCTCGCGCACGTTGTCGGGACTGTCGCCCGAGCCGTAGCCGCAGTTCAGCGACGAATAGAGTCCGGCGCTGATGCCGCCCTTGCGGGTGAAGAACCGGTGCTGCACGCCGGAGAGGTCGGCGAGCGGTCTTGCCTGAATCATGTCACGCCCGAAATACCTGGCTCAAAGCCAACCGGCGCAGCGCTTCTATCGTCGCCCACCGCCATTACGCGGAACAAGGTGCCCATTTGGCCGGGGGCGATCAAGCGCTGCAGTGCTGCGTCGACGGCATGGCGCTGCGCCGGCAATGCACGCGCCATCAACATGTCGGCGCGCTGCCTGATTCCCAGCTGCTGCAAAAAATCGCCCTGGCCCGTCGGTCCGAAAACGCGCGCCTTTGACGCAGCAGCCCTCACTGAAGCGGCAAGGGCCGCGAAATTGACGTGCGCGCTGAGGTCGGTCTCGCCCGGCCTGTCGAGCACGTCGGCGCCGCGATGGGCGCGCACGGCCTGCAGGGACGAGCCCGGTCCCGAGACGTCGCGGCCGTAGTCGACCAGCAGCGCCCAGCCGCCGTCGCGCATCACCCGCGTGCCGATGTCGGCGGCGAGCGCGCGGCCCTGCTCGCAGAGTTCGGCTTCGGCACCCTCGGCGGCCTCGGGCAGGAACGCTGCGAACGGCGTCGATCCGGGCGCGAGTGCGAAAGCGAGCGATTCGCCGTCGGATGCAAGGCCCACCATGCGCTCGCTCCAGCCGCGTGCGGTCTTGTGGAACTGGCGCACCGGAAGCGCGTCGAAGAATTCGTTGGCGACCAGCAGCAACGGCCCGGCCGGCACCTGGTCGAAGCGTTCGTGCCACGACGGCTGGACGGCGGACAGCGTCGTCGCCTGCTGGGCCATCAGCGTCTCGTTGGTCTCGACGAGATGGAGGTCGATCGCGGCATGAAAGCCCGGAACGCTGCGTGTCGCGCGCAAGGCATCGGCCATCAACGTACCGCGGCCCGGCCCCAGCTCGACGAGGCGCACCGGCCCGGGGTGTCCCATCGCCTGCCAGCGCTCGGCCAGCCAGGCGCCCACGAGCTCGCCGAACATCTGCGAGATTTCCGGCGCGGTGGTGAAGTCGCCCGCGGCGCCGAGCGGCATGGCGCGGCGATAGTAGCCCAGGGTCGGATGGCCCAGGGCCTCGGCCATGAAGTCGGCGACGGAAATCGGCCCGGAGATCGCGATGCGGCGCGCGATGCGGCGGCCGAGCTCGCTAGTCATGGAAGAGGGACGTCACGGCAGCGCAGGTCGGCGATACGCGCGGATGATCAACGCCGCGCCGAACAGCACCATCGGCAGCGACAGCACCATGCCCATGCTGAGCCAGTTCGTGCCGAGGATGAACCCCAGAAAGGAGTCAGGCTCGCGGAAGAACTCGCCGGTGATGCGCGCCATGCCGTAGCCGGCGCAGAACACGCCGGTCAGCAGGCCCGGCCGGCGGCGACCGTCGGTGTAGTGCCAGACGAGATTGACGATCGCGAACAGCACGACGCCTTCGAAGAAGGCCTGGTAGAGCTGGCTGGGATGGCGCGGCATCGGCCCGCCGCGCGGAAAGATCATTGCCCACGGCACGTCGCTCGCGCGGCCCCACAGCTCGCCGTTGATGAAGTTGGCGATGCGTCCGAAGAACAGTCCGATTGGCGCCACGATCGCCACCATGTCCGAGAGCATGAACGGGCTGGTCCGGTTGCGCAGCGCGTAGGCGACGATCGCGGTGATCACGCCCAGCAGGCCGCCGTGGAAGGACATGCCGCCTTCCCAGATCAGGAAGATCTGCTTGGGGTCGTGCAGGAAATCGCTGGGCTTGTAGAACAGCACGTAGCCGATGCGCCCGCCCAGGATCACGCCCAGCGCCGCCCACAGCAGGAAGTCGTCGATCTTCTCCGGCGAAAGGATCGCCGGCGGCCGCTGGCAGACGCGGCGCATGATGCGCCAGCCGATGATCAGCCCCGCGATATAGGCGAGCGCGTACCAGCGGATGGCGAACGGCCCGAGCTGCAGCAGCACCGGATCGATCTCGGGATAGGGAATGAGGAGGGAGGTCATGTGCGACGGTTATAACGCGCAATCGCGTTGGAAGATTGCATGCCGTCAAATTGGTCGCGGCGCCGTCCCTGGGGGGAACGGCGCCGCTGGAGGACGATCCGAACAGTAGCTTTTATTGGTCTTAGAGAGGGGGCGTCGGAGGGTCCTTTTTCGTGGTCGGCTCAGGCTTCGCCGACAGTCTCGAGAATGGCAGCCGTCATAGCGTCGGCGGGCGACTTGCCCGCCCAGACGACGTACTGGAAGGCGGGATAGAAGCGCTCGCTTTCGGTGACGGCCACCTCGACGAGGTCGTTCAGCTGCTCGGCGCACAGGCCTTCGGTGCCCCGGAGCGGAATGGAATGCCGGAACATCGGCAGGCCTTCCTCGGTCCAGAGGTCGAAGTGGCCGAGCCACATCTTTTCGTTGATCAGGGCCAACAGGCCATGGATGTCGGAATGGCGCTCGGCCGGGATGCGGACGTCGTAGGCGCAGGTGAAGTGCAGCGCCTCGACATCGTCGCGCCAGCTGAAGAACATGCGATAGTCGCACCAGCGGCCGGCAACCTCGACAGCGATTTCACGGTCGGATGTGCGATCGAAGGGCCAATCGTTGGCCGAGACGACTTTCTCGATCATCTCGAGCGGGTTCAGATCGGGCTTCTCTCTGATCCGCTCATGTCGCGATAACGCCATCCACCCACTCCCCAGCTCTTCCGCTCTGCAGTTCCCGGCGGAACCGTTCTCGTCGCGGCGGCCGACATATCGTGGTGGGCACCCAACTACCCACAAGCTGTAGCCTGCCACAACGTTGACTCGCTCTGCAATAACAAATGGCGCTTGAACTGGGAAAAGAGTCAGCGATTCCATGATTTTAATCCCCAGCGCTCAGATTCGAGTCGCGGAATTCCGCTGAACGAATCGCGATAGGTGCACATTTTTGGGGCAATTCCCCCATCGCGTCGCGGATTTTACACCTCCGCTGGCATACGCCTTGCGTGAGTTTCGCCGACCGGCCGAAAGGCCAAGGGAGGCGTCATGTCGATGTTTAAGGACCCGTTCGATCCCAAGTTGCGGCTGGGGCAGCGCTGCGCCTGCGGCGGGGACCATCTCGCGGCGGATCATCCCCGGCTTACCGCTTCGGCGGTCCCCTCCGGAGAGGAAGAGCGCTGGAACCGCGTCGTCGATGCCGCCGTGCTGCGCGCGGTCTTTCCCGCCGACGCGGCGCGCCGGCAATTCCTGAAAACCGTCGGCGCGTCGACCGCGCTGGCTGCCATCGGCTCGGTGCTGCCCCTCGGCGCGGCGCGCGAGGCCTTCGCCCAGGGCGGCGCGCCCGAGAAGAAGAGCCTGAAGATCGGCTTCATTCCCATCACCTGCGCCACGCCGATCATCATGGCCCATCCGATGGGCTTCTACGCCAAGCAGGGTCTCGACGTCGAAGTGGTGAAGACGGCCGGCTGGGCGGTGATCCGCGACAAGGCGCTGGCCAAGGAATACGACGCCGCCCACATGCTCTCGCCCATGCCGCTCGCGATCTCGCTCGGTGTCGGTTCTGCTGCCACGCCGTGGACGATTCCCGCGATCGAGAACATCAACGGCCAGGCGATCACCTTGGCGACCAAGCACAAGGACAAGCGCGATCCCAAGGACTGGAAGGGCTTCAAGTTCGCCGTTCCCTTCGACTACTCGATGCACAATTATCTGCTGCGCTACTACGTGGCCGAGCACGGGCTCGATCCCGACAAGGACATCTCGATCCGCTCGGTGCCGCCGCCGGAAATGGTGGCCAACCTGCGCGCCGACAATATCGACGGCTTCCTCGGGCCCGATCCGTTCAACCAGCGCGCTGTCTATGACGGCGTGGGCTACATCCACCTGCTGACCAAGGAACTGTGGGACGGCCATCCGTGCTGCGCCTTCGGCGTGAGCAAGGAATTCGCGGGCCAGAACCCCAATTCCTACAAGGCGATGCTGAAGGCGATCATCGACGCCACGGCCTATGCGTCCAAGCAGGACAATCGCAAGGAGATCGCCAAGGCGATCGCGCCCGCCAACTACCTCAACCAGCCCGAGACGGTGCTGGAGCAGATCCTGACCGGCACCTATGCCGATGGCCTCGGCGCGGTGAAGAAGGAGCCCAACCGCATCGACTTCGATCCGTTCCCCTGGAACCAGTTCGCCGTGTGGATGCTGTCGCAGATGAAGCGCTGGGGTCAGCTCAAGGCCGACGTCGACTATGCCAAGGTCGCCGCCGACGTGTTCCTCGCCACCGACACCACGGCCATGATGAAGGAGCTGGGCTACACGCCGCCCGATCCGTCGAAGAAGACGATCGTGGTGATGGGCAAGCCCTTCGATCCCACCAAGCCGCAGGCCTACGTCGACAGCTTCGCCATCAAGCGCTGATGAACTCGGGGACATGGCAACGTCCTCATCCTGAGGCGCCGCGCGCAGCGTGGCGTCTCGAAGGATGGGCAACAGACGTGGTGCTCGTTCCTACCCTTCGAGACGCAGCCCTGCGGGCTGCTCCTCAGGGTGAGGATTTTCCGTGAAAGCCTCGCTCGGCCTGCGCGCGGGGCTGCTGTCGCTGCTGATCTTCGCCGCGATCGTGCTGGTCTGGCAGATCGCCGTGCAGCCGGCCGCGGTCAGCGGCCCGGCCGTCGACCCGGAATACGCCAAGCTGGTCGGCGCCGCGGCGGCGACCGGCCAGAAGTCGGCGATGCCGACGCCGGCCGACATCGGCGCCACGATCTGGAAGCATCTCCAGGATCCGTTCTACGTGCGCGGCTCCAACGACAAGGGCATCGGCATCCAGCTCGCCTACTCGCTGGGGCGCGTGCTGCTGGGCTTCTTCCTCGCCGCCATCGCCGCGGTGCCGCTGGGCTTCCTGATCGGCATGTCGCCGCTCGTGCACAGCGCGCTCGATCCCTTCATCCAGGTGCTGAAGCCGGTGTCGCCGCTCGCCTGGATGCCGCTCGCGCTCTACACGATCAAGGACAGCGCCGTGTCCTCGATCTTCGTGATCTTCATCTGCTCGGTCTGGCCGATGCTGATCAACACCGCGTTCGGCGTGGCGAGCGTGCGCAAGGAATGGCTGAACGTGGCGCGTACGCTGGAAGTGGGTCCCCTGCGCACGGCGTTGCGCGTGATCCTGCCGGCCGCCGCGCCCACCATCATGACCGGCATGCGCATTTCGATCGGCATCGCCTGGCTGGTGATCGTGGCAGCCGAGATGCTCGTGGGCGGCACCGGCATCGGCTACTTCGTCTGGAACGAATGGAACAACCTCTCGATCGCCAACATCGTGACGGCAATCCTGCTGATCGGCGTGGTGGGCCTGCTGCTCGACCAGGCGCTGGCCAGTCTCACCAAGCTCGTCACCTATCCGGAATGACGATGACCCAATGACGATACCTGCGCGCCCCCTGATCAGCGTCGAAGGACTGGCGCGGCGCTTCGGCGATACCGGGCCGCCTGTGTTCGAGGACATCTGGTTCGGCGTCGAGCGCGGCGAGTTCTGCTGCCTGATCGGCCATTCGGGCTGCGGCAAGACCACGA
>CAIMEE010000024.1 GCA_903839865.1 Enhydrobacter aerosaccus
CCAGCTGCGCCTGCAGCAACTGATAGGGCTCGACGAAGGAGCGATTGGACCCCAGGACCTTCAGCGTCAGCCCGTTGGGATAGCCCGCCTCTTTGAGAAGCTGCTTGGCCTTGGCGACGTCGTAGTCCAGGCGCGGCACGTCCTTGGTGTAGCCGAGATAGCCGATCGGCACGACCGACGGGTTGGCCGCGACCACGTCGGCCCCGACGAACTTGACGAACTGTTCGTGGTTGATCGCATGGGCGATGGCCTGGCGGACGCGGATGTCGTCGAGCGGCTTCATGGACTCGTTGAGGTTGATCAGGCGCAGCTCGCCCGGACCGAACACGTCGATGATGATGCCGGGCGTCGACTTCATGCGCTCCGCCCACTTCTGCTCCTTACGGCCGTAGAAGAGGTCGAGTTCACCCGCCCGGAAAGCGAGGTCACGGCTCTCGTTCGAGGGGATGTAGCGATAGTAGATCTGGTCGATCTTCGGCCGGCCACGATAATAGTCGGGGTTGGCCGTCAGCCGGACATACTGCTTGGCCTTGTATTCCTCGAACTGGAACGGGCCGGTGCCGACTGGATTCTTGGAGTACTCGCCCTTGGATTCCTCATCGGCCTTCTTGCTGATGATCAGGGCGCCGCGCTGGGCGGTTACGATGGCGAGCAGCGAAGGAACCGGATGCTTGAGCGTGATCCTGACGGTCGCGGGATCGGGTGCCTCGACCTTCTCGAACGCCGCGAAGTCGCTGGCGAAGATCGACGTCTTCGGAGTAGACGCGCGCATCAGCGAATAGACGACGTCCTCCGCCGCCAGCTTGCCGTAGTTGTGATGGAAGGCAACGTTGGGGCGGAGCTTGAACGTCCAGACCAGCCCGTTATCGCTGTGCGTCCAGGATTCGGCCAAGTCCGGCTCGATCTTGCTGGGATCGATGGTGCCCGGCGGAAAGCGGACGAGACCGCCATACATCCAGGCGGTGAGGATGTTATCGATCGTCTCGGCGGACATCGACGGATCGAAGGATCCCGCCTCGGCGCCGTGAATGCCAATCCGCAGGATCTGCTCGGCGGCGGCAGGCGCGGGAGAAACGGATTGCAGTCCCGCGAACAGTGCCGCGGCCAAGATTGTCGAAACGTATTTCATCTGCGCCCCCTCGTTCCCTGCAGCTGCCGTAGCAATTAGGCGGCCAAGCCGATCGGCTCGCCGTGCTTGCCGGATTCCATCATGTCACGCAGCAACCCGTGAAGCTGCTTGGTGATCGGTCCCGGCTTGCCGCCGCCGATCGTCCGGCCGTTGATCGTGACCAGCGGCCGCACCTCCGCCATCGTGCCGCACTCGAACACCTCGTCGGCGGTCACCAGGTCGTAGGTCGACAGACGGCCTTCCGTCGCGGGCAGGTTGTTCTGGTGGCAGAGGTCCAGCAACAGGCGCCGCGTGACGCCGTTCAGGATGCTGCCCAGGCTTGGCGTGACCACCTTGCCGTCCTTTACAACGAACAGGTTGCTCGAATAGGCCTCCGCGACGTTACCTTCGGCGTCGAGCATGATTGCCGTCTCCGCGCCGGCGGCCTGCGCCTCCAGGTAAGCCAGGATGTTGTTGATGTAGTTGCAGGTCTTGGCGCGCGTATCCATGCTCGCCGCGGGGATCCGGCGTACCGAGACGACCTGGGCGGTAATTCCCTTGTCCCACTTCGCGCGCCGCGCCTCGATCTTCTCAAACTGGCACATGATCACGACAGTGGGTTTGCCGAGCTCGCTCATGTTGCGTATGCCAAGCGGGCCCGAGCCGCGCGTGATGATCGGACGGACGTAGCCATTGTCGATCTTGTTGCGCCGCGCCGTCTCGAGGATCAGTTCCTGCAGTTCGGCCTGGGTCATGGGCATCGAGAAGCCTAGATAGTGAACGCTGTCCTCCAGCCGATCGAGATGGGCGGCAAGCTGGAAGACGTGCCCGTTGACGATCTGCAGCCCCTCGAAGGCGCCGTCGCCGTAGATGAAGCCGTGATCGAAGACGCTGACCTTGGCGTCTTCCTTCTTAACGAACGAGCCGTTGACGTAAACGATGTCGGCGATCATCCCGCGCATACTCCCCTGCAAGAAGGGGCAAATCCTCGCGCACGGTCTGTCATCAATCAAATACCAAAAATCGACGAGGCTATTCATAAATGATATGGTCTCCTCATGAACTTGCGCCAAATCGCGGCCTTTCGGGCGGTCATGGATTGCGGATCGATGACGACTGCGGCCCGTACGATGGGCATCTCGCAGCCCAACGTCAGCCGGTTGATCGCCGAACTCGAGGCCTCCACCGAACTACAGCTATTCGAGCGGCGCGCCGGCCGCCTGCTGGCGACCGCGGACGGCAGCGCCTTCCACTCCGAGGTGGAGCGCCTGTTCGGCGGGCTAGACAGCCTCAAGCAGGCCGCGACCGACATCAAGGTCTCCGGCCGCGGCAGCCTGCGCATCGCCGCCACCTTCTCCTTCACCGGCAGCTTCCTGCCATCGGCCATCCGCCAATTGCGCGACCGCTATCCCGCCGCCGTCGTTTCCCTGCAGGTGCGGTCGAGCGCCACCATTCTGCAATGGGCGGCCGCCCAGCAGTGCGATGTCGGCCTCGCGTGGAACGTCTCCGAGGTGCCGGAAGTCGACATCGAGCCGCTCCTGACGTTTCCCGGCGTTTGCGTCCTGCCGCCGGCCCATCCGCTTGCTGCCAAGGCCACGATTCGCCCCGAAGACCTTCGCAACGAGCCTTTCATCTCCTTCACCGTCGATGACAGCATGCGAAAGCGCATCGACGGGGTCTTCGAAGAGCGCCGCATCCCGCGCCGCCTCATCATGGAAACCCAGTACAGCGCCGCCATTTACGCCCTGGTGTCGGAAGGGATCGGCGTCAGCATCGCCAATCCCATCCCGATTCGTGAGTTTGCGCACCGCGCGATCCACATCAGGCGCTTTGTGCCGGAGATCGCACTGCACAGCTTCATTTTGAAGCCGAGACAACGGCCTCAGAACCGCTTGGTGCAGGACTTCATTGAAATACTGAAGGAAAGAATGTGCGAGGAGCGGGCCTACTTTGCCGAAGTGCTGTCGCCCGCCCGCCGGTCGCGCCGTCGCCGCAGGCCCTAGGCGACACGCGACTTCAATGCCTGCCATACTGTTTCCCAATGTTGTTGAGAGTGACGTTCCCGTTCGCCGCGGCGCACTTCGTGAACCAGGCCGCGCGCACGGTGATGGCGATCGTCGGGCCGGTTCTGGCCGTAGAGCTTGGCCTGTCGGCGGTAGAGCTGGGGACGCTGGCCGCCTGCATGTTCGCCGCCTATGCCGTGACGCAGCTGCCGCTCGGTGTCGCGCTCGACGCCTTCGGCGCGCGGCGCGTCCAGGTTGTGCTGATGGCTCTGGCGGCGCTGGGGTTCGCCATCTTCGCGCTGTCGCCGGGATTCGCGGGGCTGGCGCTGGGCCGGGTCCTGCTGGGCATCGGCATCTCGGCCGGCCTGATGGCGGTGCTCAAGGGCAATGCCGACTGGTTCGAGCGCAGCCGCGTCGCCCAGGTGATCGGCATCTCGACGGCAATCGCTGCGGTCGGGAGCACGGTCACAACCGTGCCGGTGCAGGCCCTGCTACCGACGCTCGGCTGGCGCGGCGTCTTCTGGGTCCTGTGCGGCGTCACGCTCGCGGTCGCGCTCTGGATCTTCCTGTCGGTGCCCGACAAGATCGACGTGTTCGTCGAGGAGCTGGAGTTGGGGGCCCTTGGGTTCGCGGGCGTCGTTCCGGAGGCGACCGGAAGACCGGCGTATCACCCTGACTGCCAACAGGTTGCCAGAGCTTTCGGCGCCTTTACCGCACTAGGTGAGGCTCTCGCGCGGCCGTGCCCAGAGTGATGCATCGGGCCGGAAGCTAGGCTCGGGCAAGCCCGGCACGTCCACCGTCATTGCCAAGATGCCACCTGCCCAGGGCTCTTTAGCCAGCGCCGCCGCATCGAGCGCGCCGCGTCCGGTCGTGATGTAGAGCGTGCGAAAGTCCGGTCCGCCGAACGCCACCATCGTGGCGTTGGTGACCGGCATGGGGATCTCTCGGTCGATACTGCCGTCGGCTCCGTAGCGAACGATTCGCCGGCCCAAGAAGCGGGCGCTCCAGTAAAAACCCTCAGAATCGACCGCGGCGCCGTCGGGCAGCCCCTCACCCGCCGGCACCTTTGCGAACAGCCGGCGATTGGATACGGCGCCTGTGTTTTCATCGTGATCGAACGCCCACACGACCGGGCCGCGGCTGTCAGCATAGTACAGCACACGATTGTCGGGGGAAAAGGCGATGCCGTTGGAGGCGATAATCCCGCCTGCCATCTCCTTTGCGGTGCCATCGCCCGACAGCCGGAATAGCGCACTGTTTTTCTTGGTACGCGGCTCATGTAGCGTGCCGGACCAGAAGCACCGGCCCGAGCGGTCGCAGCGCCCGTCGTTCAGATGGACTTCGAGTTCCGGTCCGAAGGGTTTGGCCAGACGGATTAGCTCATTCCTCTCCAGGTCGATCAGGGCGAAACCGCCATGCAGCGACGCGACCAAGCCACCGCCCTCGCACAGCGCGAAGCTCGCGACCTTCTCCTTCACGGGCCAAGTGCGGACCTTACCCGTCACCGTGTCGAGACGATGGAGCCGAAAACCGTGGATCTCCGTCCAGTAGAGCGCGCGTTCATCGGCGGCCCAGACCGGCCCTTCGCCGATCCGTGCCTCGCCCGGCACGACAAGGCGGAGATCGCTCATTTGTAGAACCACTGCTCGGGATGGCCACTCCACGGCGTGCGGCAGTGCTGCGAAGTGCAGGTGCGGGCCGGCACATTCTCCAGCTTCTCGTTCACCACACGTGTTCCCATGTAGGCAGGAGACTGGCCGACCAGCCCGATCGACCAGACCTCATCGACCAGCATGCGCCACAATTCCTTCGCCGTTTCGGTTCGCTGCTCCTCGGTCTGGCCGGCAGCGCCGCGCAGCAGATCGAAGCCCTTGAGCAGCGCCGGATCGGTCGGCGCCGTGCCCGAGGCGCCGTTGCTGGCGTACCATTGCGCATAGGCCGCACCCTGGAAGCTCGACTGCGGATCCACCGGCATCACCGGGACGGTGTACAGGTACAGGCTTTCCGAACCGTTGTTGCTGAACAGCACCATCTGGTTCTGGTCGTTGCGCACGCGCGTGTAGAACAGGCTGCGCTCGAACAGGCGCATGTCGCCGGCGATGCCGATGGCGCGCCACTGCTGGACGATCATCTCGGTCTGTTGCGGCCAGGTCGGCGACAGGCTTTGCACCACGTCGATCTGGATGCGCAGGCGCTCGCCGTTGTCGCTGCGCACACGGAAGCCCTCGGCGTCCTTCTTCTTGAGGCCAATGCTGTCGAGCAGGGCATTCGCCTTGGCGACGTCGAGCACCGCCCATTTATCGCGCCATTCCTTGCCGGGGCTTTGCGGGATGACGTCGCTCGGGATCGGCGTACCGTTGACCGCGAGGCCCAGGAAGAAAGCCTGGTTGATCTGTTCGCGGTCGATGCCGAGCGCCAGGGCGCGGCGGAAGTCGCGGTTGGCGAACCATTTCTGGATTTCGGGATCCGCCTTGTAGGCGAAGTTGAACTTCAACTCGGAATCGGCGCCGTTGAATCCGGGATCGAGGTGGACCTTGTACTTGCCGCGCTTGGCATTCTCGAGGAACACTGGCAGTTTGGCG
>CAIMEE010000025.1 GCA_903839865.1 Enhydrobacter aerosaccus
GGGCCTGCTGCATCTCAAGGTGCTGCGCTCGCCGCATGCGCACGCCCGCATTACGAAGATCGACAAGACCAAGGCGCTGGCCGTGCCGGGCGTGGTCGCCATCTACACCCATGAGGATGTGCCCAAGCGGCACTTCAGCTCCGCATTGCACGAGGATCATCTGGTCGACCCCGACGACATTCTGCTGCTCGACAATGTCGTGCGCTTTGTCGGCCAGCGCCTGGCGGCCGTCGTCGCCGAGAGCGAGGGTGCCGCTGAAGCCGCCTGCCGCGCGCTCGAGGTCGACTACGAGATCCTGCCTGCCGTGTTCGATCCGGTGGTGGCGATGGAGCCCGGCGCTCCCCGGCTGCACAACAAGGAGGCGCTGTCGAACACCGGCAACATCTTCCTGACCCTGCAGGGCGAGATCGGCGACGTCGCCAAGGGCTTCGGCGACGCCGACGCCATCCACGAGCAGACCTACTCGACGACACGCGTGCAGCACGTCCATCTCGAGACGCACGGCTCGATCGTCTGGAAGGGCGACGACCATCGCTGGCACGTCCGCACCAGTTCCCAGGCACCGTTCGCCGTCCAGAAGAAACTCGCCTACATCATGGGCATGTCAGTCCGCGACATCCACGTCTTCACCGAGCGCGTGGGTGGCGGCTTCGGCGGCAAGCAGGAAATGGTTTCCGAAGACCTCGTGCTGTTCGCCGCGGTCAAGCTCGGCCGGCCCGTGAAGTGGGAGTGGACCCGCGAAGAGGAATTCATCGGCGCCACGACGCGCCATCCGATGACAACCAAGGTGAAGATCGGCGCCAAGAAGGACGGCACGATCACCGCCCTCGATGTGCAGGTCGTATCCAACACCGGTGCCTACGGCGGCCATGGTGGCGAGACGCTGGGTGCCGCGATGGCGAGCCCGTTCGCGGCCTATCGCAGCGAGAACAAGCGCGGCATCGGCCACGCGGTCTATACCAACATGACGCCGGCCGGCGGCTTTCGCGGCTACGGTGCCTCGCAGACGACCTTCGCCATGGAGTGCGCGATCGACGAGTTGGCGGCATTGCTCGGCATCGACCCCATCGCGATGCGCCGCAAGAACGTGGTGAAGCCGGGCGACAATATCGAGTCGATCTGGAAAGAGCCCAGCGACGCGAGCTTCGGCAGCTACGGCATCGACCAGTGCCTCGACATCGTCGAGCGAGAACTCAAAAAGGGCAATGGCGTTGCCAAGCCCGCAGGCGCGGAGTGGGCCGAGGGCACCGGCCTTGCCCTGGCCATGCTGGAGTGCGGCCCACCGACCGAGCATCGCTCGGGTGCGGAGATGCATCTCAAGCCAGACGGCACCTACCATCTCGCCTGCGGCTCGACCGAGATGGGCAACGGCATCACCACCGCGCACAAACAGATCGCGGCGGCGATCATGGGCACGCGTGCCAGCGACATCGACATCATCAACGCCGACACCGACCGCACGCCCTACGATACCGGCACCTTCGCCAGCACCGGCACCGTGGTGGGCGGCAAGGCCGTGAACGAGACGGCCGAGGCGATGCGCGACGACATCATCAGCTTCGCCTCGCGCCATACCGGATTGCCCAAGGACCAATGCCGCATCGACAACGACGCGGTGATCTGCGGCAACAAGCGCATTCTTCTGAGCAAACTCCACGCCGCCGGTGCCAAGGTCAACCACCGCTTCACAGTGAGTCGCCGGGCCTATCTGTCGCCGCGCACCGTCGCCTTCAACGTGCAGGGCGTGCGGCTGGCCGTCCACCGCGTGACCGGCGAGATCCAAATCCTGCACAGCGTGCACGCCGCCGACATCGGCAAGGCGATCAACCCGATGCAGTGCCGTGGCCAACTCGATGGCGCGGTCGCCATGGGCTACGGCTGGGCGCTGGTCGAGAACATGGTGCACGACGAGCACGGCCATATGGTGAATCCGCAGTTGCGCAACTGCCGCATTCCCACCTTCGCCGACACGCCGCACACCGACATCTTCTTCGCCGATACCATCGACTCGATCGGACCGCTCGGCGCAAAGTCCCAGGGCGAGTGCGGCATCAATCCGATCGCGCCTGCGGTCTCCAACGCCCTGGCCAACGCGACCGGCGTGCGCTTCGCCCACCTGCCGTTCACGCCGGACCGGCTTTACGCAAAGCTTGCGACGCGGCCATGACCGTCAGCATCGTTACGCAAACCTCCGTGCGACCCGAGCGTGCGGAGGATTTTGCGCGTTGGCAGGGCGAAACCAGCACGATCGTCTCCACCTTCCCGGGCTTCATCGAGCAGCGCCTGCTGCCGCCCAACCCGCCGCTGCAGGTCGACTGGGTAATCCTGCAACGCTTCGAGTCCCTTGCCGGGGCCCAGGCCTGGCTCGCATCGCCACAGCGTCACAAGCGCATCGAGGGTGTTGGGCCGATGCTGGTGGGCCGCGACGATGTCCATCTCGTGCAGGACGACGCGAGTGCCGCACGTGTCGCGCCGGTCTCCGCCGTCATCAGCACGCGCGTGAAGCCCGGCCTCGAAGCCGAATATCGGGCATGGGAGCGCAGGATCGCCGCCGCGCAGTCCAAGGCGGCGGGCCTCAAGGGCTACCGTTTCGAACCACCGGTGCCGGGCGTGCAGGAGGACCATGTCGCCATCCTGCGCTTCGACAGCCAGGCAAACCTCGATGCCTGGCTCAATTCGGCCGAGCGCAAGAAGCTGGTCGAGGAGGCTGCGCCGCTCACCGTAGAGTTCCACACCCGCCTGGCCCAGTCGGGCTTCGAGCAGTGGTTCCGCGAAGCCGCGCCGCCGGGTGGGCCGCCGCTTGCGGCGTGGAAGATGAACATGATCGTCCTGCTGACGCTCTATCCGGTCGTGTTCCTGTGGAGCGTCTGGTTCGGCCTGCCGATCCTGGCCACCCGGCTGCAGATGAATTTCGCGTTGGCCCTGTTCATCGGCAACATCTTCAGCGTGAGCGCTACGGCGTTCCTGGTCCCGTGGACAGCCAAGTATGTTCTCGCCTGGTGGTTCCCATCGTCGCCCAAGGGTTCGGCGCGCACGAGCGCCATGGGAGCCGGCGCCGTGCTGGCGGCCTACGCGGCGATGGTCTTCGTCTTCTGGACGTTCTTCTAGAGAACTAGTTGCGCCAGCTCGTGTCGATCTTGTCGATCTTGCGGATCAGCGCGGCGAACTCGAGGTCTCCCCCTGCGGTATCCTTCTCGCCGAAGCCTTCGAGCTGGGCGCGCGACTTGCCGGCCACGTTGTCGCCCATGACGCTGATCGTGCCGGCGGCGCCGGCATCGATCTGGATCTGGCAGGCGCGCTCCAGCCGGTAGAGCCGCAGGAACGCCTCGGCCACCGTCCGCCCGGTGGTGAGCAGGCCGTGATTGCGCAGCATCATCGCCGTGTAGTCGCCGAGATCCTTTACAAGTCGTGGCCGCTCATCGAGTTCCAGGCTCACGCCTTCGTAGTCGTGATAGGCAAGCGCGCCGTGGAACGCGGTGGCGTTCATGGAGATTGGCAGCAGGCCCTCGCTGGTGGCGGAGATCGCCATGCCGGCGCGCGTGTGGGTGTGCATCACCACACGATGACGCGCCTGATGGGCCATGTGGATTGCCGAATGAATGACGAAGCCCGCGTAGTTCACCGGATAGTCGGACTTGCCGATGACATTGCCGTCGACGTCGATCTTCACCAGGTTCGAGGCCGTGACCTCGTCGTAGTTGAGGCCGAAGGGGTTGATGAGGAAGTGCGCCGCCTCGCCCGGCACGCGCGCGGTGAGATGGCCGTAGATCAGCTCGGTCCAGCCGAAATAGTCGACCAGCCGGTAGGCCGCGGCGAGCTGGCGCCGCAGCACGGCCTCGCCTTCGGCGGGCGGCAAGGCCTGGATATCGATTCCGGTCAGCGGCTTGTCGGCTGCGATGTGCATGTCCATGACGGTTCCTCCCGGAGAACTGGCGGTATGATCGGCCAACCGGGAGGAAAGGTCCATGGCGGAAAAACCGCGCCTCGATACGACCCGTCTGCAGAAGATGGCCCAGGCCTATTGGGAAAGTGCTGCCCTGATGGCCGCCGTAGAGCTCGAGATATTCACCGCGATTGCCCGCGGCCAGGACACGATCCCCGCCGTCGCCAAAGCCGCCGGCATCGGCGAGCGCAACGCCGAGCGGCTGCTCACGGCCCTTTCCGCCATGACGCTGCTGAGCCGAGACGGCGAGCACTTCACCAACGCCGCCGACGTCGAGCGCTTCCTGGTCAAGGACAGCGACCGCTATGCCGGTCCCTGGATCCTGTTCACCAAGCCGCGCTGGGAAGCCTACGGCAAGATGAGCGAGCGGTTGCGCAGCACCGAAGTGAACAAGCTGGGCGCCTATACGGAATTCACGGTCGAAGACGCGCGGCGCTATCACGGCGCCACCTACTCGATCGGCATGGGCGCGGCCCGCCTGTTCAGCCGCCAGGTCGACCTCACCGGCCGCAAGCTGCTGCTCGACCTCGGCGGCGGCTCAGGCGCCTACAGCATCGTGGCAACCAATACATATCCCGGCCTGAAGGCGATCGTGCTCGACCTGCCGCCGGTGGTCGTCGTGGCGCGCGAATACATCGACGCCAATGGCGCCAGCGATCGCGTGAGCGCGATCGCTGGCGATTTCACCGAGAGCGAGTTTCCCAAAGGCGTCGACGTCGTGGTGATGGCGAGCAACCTGCCGCAGTACGAGCCGGACCTGATCCGGCTGGTGGTCCGCAAGGCCTTTGCCGCCCTCGTGCCCGGCGGCGAGATGCATCTCGTCGGCGAGACCCTGCACGACGACCGGAACGGCCCGCTGTCGGCGGCCCTGTGGGGCCTCAACGAGGGCGTCTATGGCAGCACGGGCGTGGCGCACACCGAATCGGAAGTGAAAGGCTACCTGCGCGACGCAGGCTTCACGGGCGTCGAGGTGCATCCCTTCGTGCCCGGCGTGCTGAGCCGCGTGGCCGGCCGCAAACCAGGCTGAAGTCATTCTTGGCGGCCCCGACCCGGCCGATTCGCGGGGTTGCGCGCGGGCACCTCATGGATTATCTGTCCCGCCTGCCTCTTGCTCCCTTCGTCTAGAGGCCTAGGACGTGGCCCTCTCAAGGCTAAAACACGGGTTCGAATCCCGTAGGGAGCGCCAACTCAGTAGGAAAAGCCCGAAACCAAACGGACCCTTATGGTTCGGGCATTTTCATTTCTGAGGGACCTAACAATCGACCTAACAAAAGGCGATTGGGAAGAGGCTATAGTGGGAAGGATGCCAGCCGAGAATGGCCTGCCCCAGTACGTCAACAAAGACAGTGGATCGGGGAACTACCAATACTACCGCCGCCCTCCCACGGGAGTGAAAGGCGCGGCGTTCATTCGCTCGTTCAAGACCAAGGACAAGCGAGTCGTTTGGAAGTTGTGGCCGGAGAAGCACGCTGAGGCAGAGGCGTATTTTGAGCGCCTCCGCGCGGGCCTGACACTCGACGATGGTCAGGTCAGCCATATGGGCGGCCTGATCTTTTGGTACTGCATGCCAAAGCCGGAGTACGCCCCCAAGGGACTCGGCTACACCGACGACGAGTTCGCGGCGGTCTATCAGTTCATGATGACGAAAGAGCCGGACTTCTTCCGGGCCAATGTGCCCTTTCGGGATCGCATGGCCGTGCATGAGCGGATCAACGCGATGCTTCACGTGCGCGAGAGTGCCGCGCTCAGGCGGGCACAAGAGGAGATCAACGGCCAGCACGCGGAACTCCTCAAGGCGGGCCCGATCCATCCGCGCATCGTCATTCCGAACGCCGCGAACGCGTTCACGCTCAAGGATGCGTACGAGAAATGCTGGAAGCCGGCGAAAAAGACTCGCGGGAAGAACACCGTAACCGAGGTCGGTCGCTACTGCGATGAGTTCATCGCGCTGAACGGCAAGATCGATCTCAAGGACTATACGCGCGAGCACTGGTCGAACTGGTACTCGGAC
>CAIMEE010000026.1 GCA_903839865.1 Enhydrobacter aerosaccus
GACGTCGGCGCTCGATGTATCGGTGCAGGCCCAGATCCTGAACCTGATGATGGACCTGCAGCGCCGGCTGAAGCTCACCTATCTGTTCATCAGCCACAATCTCGCCGTCGTCTATCACATCTCCACGCGGGTGGGCGTGATGTACCTCGGCCGTCTGGTCGAGCAGGCGCCGACCGACACCTTGTTCCGGCGCCCCAAGCATCCGTACACGCGCATGCTCCTCGACACGATCCCCGACCTCGACATGACGGGCCGCCAGCGCGCCCCGGTCGCGGGCGAGGTGCCGAGCCCTCTCAATCCCCCGTCGGGCTGCAGTTTCCATCCACGCTGCCCGTTTGCGAATGAACGCTGCAAAATCGAGCGTCCCAAGGCCCTGCCCATCGAAGGCGGGACGGTCGCGTGCCACGGGATCGAGGAAGGCCGCATCCCGATCGAGGACCGAAGCTATACCGCGCGTGGGTAATGCAAGTTCCCGTTAAAGTCGTGGTGTGCATTGCTGCAGGGCGACTTCTCTTGACCCATCGCACCGCTGCCGTACCATCCGGCGCTTAATTTTTGTGCGATTGGAGAGATTCCATGCCGGTCATTAACCGCATTGCCTCGTTTCACAAGGACATGACCGCGTGGCGCCATGACATTCACAGCCACCCGGAGACAGCCTTCGAGGAAGTGCGGACGGCGGACGTCGTCGCGGAAAAACTCAAGTCCTTCGGCATCGAGATCCACCGCGGCCTGGCCAAGACCGGAGTCGTCGGCGTCCTGAAGGCCGGTACCTCCAATCGCGCCATTGGCCTGCGCGCCGACATGGACGCACTCGATGTGCACGAGACCAACAGCTTCGACCACAAATCGACGATCCCCGGAAAAATGCACGCCTGCGGTCATGACGGCCATACCGTGATGCTACTGGGCGCGGCCAAGTACCTCGCCGAGACGAGGAACTTCGACGGCACCGTCTACTTCATCTTCCAGCCGGCCGAGGAAAACGAAGGCGGCGGCCGGGTCATGGTCGAGGAGGGGCTGTTCGAGAAGTTTCCCGTCGACGGCGTCTACGGCATGCACAACATCCCGGGCATCGGCGTCGGCAAGTTTGCCGTGCGTCCCGGCCCGATGATGGCGGCATACGACATCTTCGAGATCGCGCTGAAGGGCGTCGGCGGACACGGCGCGATGCCGCATCACACGATCGATCCGGTGGTCGTGGGCGCGCACATCGTGACGGCGCTGCAGTCGATCGTGGCGCGCAATGTCGATCCCATGGACACCGCCGTCGTCTCGACGACGCAGATCCATGCCGGTGACGCCTGGAACGTGATCCCGCAGGAATGCGTGCTGCGCGGCACCGTCCGGACCTTCAAGAAGCCGGTCCAGGACATGATCGAGAAGAACATCGAGAAGATCTCGCGCAATGTCGCGGCAGGCTTCGGCGCCGAAGTCGTGAAGTGGCGCTACGAGCGCCGCTATCCCGCGACAGTGAACAGCGTGCAGGAGACCGAGTTCGCGGCCCATGCGGCATCCGCCCTGGTCGGCCTCGACAACGTCAACCGCAACCCGACGCCCGCCATGGGCAGCGAGGATTTCGCCTGGATGCTGCTCAAGAAGCCGGGCTGCTACATCTGGATCGGCAACGGCGACGGTGAAGGCAGCTGCATGGTCCACAACCCGGGCTACGACTTCAACGACGAGATCCTGCCGATCGGGGCGTCCTATTGGGCGACACTGGTCGAACAGCAACTCGGCCGTCAGGCCCTGCCCAAAGCCGCAGAGTAGGCCCGGCAGCCAGTCGGCAGCGTTCGTCGTGTCCCCTCCGGCGCATCCTTACGCCAATACGCGTATCGGCCTCGCGACCATCCACTCCAAGGAGCAGGCGATCGCGCCGCCGTTCCGGCGGCTGCTGGCCGCGAACGTCGTCGTGGCGCCCGAGATCGACACCGACAGTCTCGGCACCTTCTCCGGCGAGATCCAGCGCAACGACGAGCTGACCTTCACCGCGGTGATCAAGGCCGAGATGGCCTTCGCCACGCTGGATGTCGATTGCGCACTCGCCAGCGAGGGCAGCTACGGCCCGATCGACCGGGTGCCGCTGAACGCCGGTGGCGTCGAGATCATGGCGTTCGTCGACCGCAAGCGCGGCGTCAAGATCGTCGAGACATTGCTGACCCATCGCACCAATTGGCGGATGTGGCGCTTCAAGGCGGGAGATCCGCTGGTGCCGGCGGCGGCGAAGGCGCTGCGCTTTCCCGAGTACGGCGTTTTCGTGATGAAGAACTCGGACTACAGCCAGCCGGTGAAAGGCCTCGAGACCGTCGACGAGATCGTGTCGGCCGTCGATCGGGAGGCGAACCGCTCGGATGACGGGCTGGCGCTGATGATCGCGGACATGCGCGCGCACAGGAATCCCACGCGCATGAAGGTGCTGCGGGCGCTTGGTTGGAAACTGGCGGCGCGGCTGGCGCATCTCTGCCCGAAGTGCGGCGCGCCGGGCTTCGGGCACATCGATTCACGGCGCGGATTGCCATGCGGCGGCTGCGGCCGTCCCACGCACTACGTCCACTTCGAAATCGACGGCTGCAACGCCTGCGGTCACGCGGTCGCCCGGCCGCGCCAGGATGGTCTCAAGGTGGCGCCCAAACTGTCCTGCCAGCCCTGCCGCCAGGGGGCGGCCGCTGCGGTCCATCGTTAGGCCGCGA
>CAIMEE010000027.1 GCA_903839865.1 Enhydrobacter aerosaccus
CCATGGCGCGCGTGCCGGCATAGGTGAGCTCAATCTGCTGGCCGCGGCGCTCCTGGCAGAGCGTCAGCACCGAGCCCAGGTGCTCGTCGGGCGTGATGATCGTGGCCTTGATCCACGGCTCCTGCATCGTCTGGATCTTGATCGGATCGGGATAGTCCGCCGGATTGTGCAGTTCCATCTGCGTACCGTCGGTCATCGTCACCTTGTAGACCACCGAGGGCGCCGTCGTGACGAGGTCGAGGTTGAACTCGCGCTCCAGCCGCTCCTGCACGATCTCGAGATGCAGCAGGCCCAGGAAGCCGCAGCGGAAGCCGAAGCCCAGCGCCGCGCTCGACTCGGGCTCGAAGTGAAACGAGGAGTCGTTGAGGCGCAGCTTGCTGAGCGATTCGCGCAGGACCTCGAACTCGGCGGCATCGGCCGGGAACAGGCCGCAGAACACCACCGGCACGCTGGGCTTGAAGCCCGCGAGCATCTCGGCGGCGGGCTTGCGGTCGTCGGTGATCGTGTCGCCGACCTTGCAGTCGGCGATCGTCTTGATGCCGGCAATGATGAAGCCGATCTCGCCGGGGCCGAGTTCGGCCACGTCGGTGGCCTTGGGCGCGAAGATGCCGACCTTGTCGAGATCGTAGGCCGCGGCGGCCGCCATCATTCGGATCTTCATGCCCCGCTTCAGCACGCCGTCCTGCACGCGCACGAGCGTGACGACACCGAGGTACGGGTCGTACCAGCTGTCGACCAGCAGGGCCTTCAGCGGCGCTTCGCGGCTGCCCTTGGGCGGCGGCAGGCGCTTCACCATCGCCTCGAGCAGGTCGTCGATGCCGAAGCCGGTCTTGGCCGAAACCTTGACGGCTTCCGACGTGTCGATGCCGATCACATCCTCGATCTCGGTGCAGACGCGCTCGGGATCGGCCGACGGCAGGTCGATCTTGTTCAGGACCGGGATGATCTCGTGATTGGCTTCGATCGCATGGTAGGCGTTGGCCAAGGTCTGCGCCTCGACGCCCTGGCTGGCATCGACCACCAGCAGCGAGCCTTCGCAGGCGGCGAGAGAGCGGCTCACCTCGTAGGCGAAGTCGACGTGGCCGGGCGTGTCCATCAGGTTCAGGATGTAGGTCTTGCCGTCCTTGGCCTTGTAGTTGAGCCGGACGGTCTGCGCCTTGATGGTGATGCCGCGCTCGCGCTCGATATCCATCGAATCGAGCATCTGGTCGTGGAACTCGCGCTCCGTCACAGCGCCGCACGCCATCAGCAACCGATCGGCAAGGGTGCTCTTGCCGTGGTCGATATGGGCGATGATCGAGAAGTTACGGATCAGCGACAGGTCGGTCATTTCACTCTAACCACGCAACACGGCATTCGTCGCCTTAGTGACGGCGGCGACGATCTTGTTGCACACCGCTTCGATCTCCGCATCCGTGAGGGTGCGCTCGACCGGCTGCAGGGTCACCGCGATGGCGAGCGACTTCTTGCCCTCGGGTACGCCCTTGCCGGCATAAACGTCGAACACGCGTGCGCCCGCGATCAGCGCCTTGTCCGAGTTGCGCGCGGCGCGCACCAGTTTCTCCGCGTCGACGGCGGTATCCACAAGGAAGGCGAAGTCGCGCTCGACCGGCTGGAAGGCCGACAGGACGAGCTTGGAGCGTGCCTTGGTCGCTTTCGCCTTGGGCGGCGGCGGGGCGTCGAGGAATACCTCGAACGCCGCAACCGGGCCCTTGAGGTCGGCGCCGGCAGTGAGCTCGGGATGCAGCTCGCCGAAGTTCGCCATCACGCGGTCGCCGAGCTTGATCACGCCGGAGCGGCCGGGGTGATACCAGTCGGGGGCGCCGGATTGAGCCGACATGTTCTCGACCGGCGCGCCAATGGCAGCCAGCACGGCCAGGGCATCGGCCTTGGCGTCGAACGCATCGACGGTCCGGGCAGGGGCCGCCCAGTTGCGCGGGATCGCCATGTTGTGGCGCAGGCCGGCGGCAACGCGCGCCTGACCGGTGGGCGTTGCATCCTTGTACTGCGGGCCGACCTCGAACAGGGCGGGATCGGCAAGACCGCGCGCCTCGTTGCGCGCGGCGGCGTCGATCAGGTTGGGCAGGATCGAGGGGCGCATCGTGTCGAGCGTCGCATCGATCGAGTTCAGCAGCCGCACGTCCGCGCCGCCACCGCCGAAGCGCTCGGCTTTCTTGAGCGGCAGGAACGACCAGGTCACGACCTCGTTCATGCCGCGTTGGGCGAGCGCGCGGCGCGCCAGCGGCACGCGGCGCTGCAGGGCGTCGCGCGCCGGCTTCGACGTGGTGGAGAGGCGCGTCAGCGAGGTGGTCGGGATCCTGTCGAAGCCCGCGACGCGCGTGACTTCCTCGACGAGATCGGCTTCGCCCACGATGTCGGGACGCCACGACGGCACGGCAGCGGTCCACGGGCCGCTGCCCGCTACGGTGAAGCCCAGTTTCGAGAGGATGTCGGCGGTGTCGTTGGCCGGCACGTCGATCGCCGTCAGCGTCTTCACGCGATCGGCGCGCAAGGTGAAGCTCTTCTCCCAGTCCGGCATGACGCCGCTCGAGGTGATCTCGCTGGCCTCGCCGCCGCACAGCTCGAGGATCAGGCGCGTGGCGACATCGGTGCCCCACTGCACGGACTGCGGATCGAGGCCGCGCTCGAAGCGATAGCGCGCGTCCGAAAGAATACCGAGCTTGCGGCCGGTGGCGGCCACCTTGATCGGCATGAAGTAGGCGACTTCGAGGAACACTTCGGTAGTCTCTGGCTGCACGCCGGTCTCCTCGCCGCCCATGACGCCGCCGATGCCATGTGCGGCCTTCGCGTCGGCGATCACGGAGATCGAGGGATCGAGCTCGTAGGTCTTGCCGTCGAGCGCCAGGATCTTCTCGCCGTCGCGCGCCTGGCGCATGACGAGATCGCCCGAGAGCTTCGCGGCATCGAACACGTGCAGCGGACGGTTGAGGTCGAAGGTCACGAGATTGGTGATGTCGACCAGGGTCGAGATCGGGCGCAGGCCGATCGACTTCAGGCGACGCTGCAGCCAGTCGGGCGAGGGGCCGTTCTTCACGCCGCGGAAATGGCGGCCGACCACGATGGGGCAGGGGCTGTCGGGCCTGGCCTCGTAGCCGTGCGTCCACTTGATCGGGCTCGCATAGCTGCCCTTGATCCGCTCGGCCTTGACCGGCTTGAGCGTGCCGAGGCCCGCCGCGGCGAGATCGCGCGCGATGCCGTGCACGCCCAGGCAATCGCCGCGGTTCGGCGTCACCTTGATCTCGATCACAGGGTCGTCGAGGCCGAGCGCTTGGGCTGCCGGGATTCCAGTCTTTGTCTCGGCCGGCAGGTCGATGATGCCGTCGTGGTCGTCGCTCAGCTCCAGCTCGCGCATCGAGCAGAGCATGCCGTTGCTCTCTTCGCCGCGGATCTTGCCGATCTTGAGATGCATGTCGGTGCCGGGAATGTAGCTGCCGGGAGGCGCGAACACGCCCTTCATGCCCGTGCGCGCGTTGGGCGCGCCGCACACGACCTGGACCACGCCCGCACCAGTGTCGACCTTGCAGACGCGCAGGCGGTCGGCGTTCGGGTGCTGCACGGCCTCGACCACGTAGCCCACGACGAAGCCCTTCAGGGTCTCGGCCGGATTGGCAATGCCCTCGACCTCGAGGCCGAGCATGGTGAGCGCATCGCGCACCTCGGTGAGGGTGGCAGTGGTGTCGAGATGCTCCTTGAGCCAGCTGAGCGTGAATTTCATCGCACGCCCTCCAGGCTGGAGAAGCCGTAGTGGCGCAGCCAGCGCAGGTCGGAGTCGAAGAAGGCGCGCAGGTCGGGAATGCCGTACTTCAACATGGCGATGCGATCGATGCCCATGCCGAAGGCGAAGCCCTGGTAGACGGCGGGGTCGAGGCCGCAATTGGCGATCACGTTGGGATGCACCATGCCGGAGCCCAGGATCTCGAGCCACGAGTCGCCCGCGCCGATCTTGAGTTCGCCGCCCTTCCACGAGCAGCCGATGTCGACCTCGGCCGACGGCTCGGTGAACGGGAAGTAGGACGGGCGGAAACGCAGCGGAAGGTCGTCGACCTCGAAGAAGGCGCGGCAGAAATCGACCAGGCAACCCTTGAGATGGCCCATGTGCGTGGTGCGGTCGATCACCAGGCCTTCGACCTGGTGGAACATCGGCGTGTGGGTGGCATCGTTGTCGATGCGGAAGGTCCGGCCCGGCACGATGATGCGGAGCGCCCCGCCGTCGGCCAGCATCTTCTGTACGTCCTTGTTCAACATCGTGCGCGCCTGCACCGGCGACGTGTGCGTGCGCAGCACCATCGGGGTGCCGTCGGCGCGCGACGGCAGATAGAACGTGTCCTGCATCTGGCGCGCGGGATGATCGGGGGGAATGTTGAGGGCGGAGAAGTTGTGCCAGTCGTCCTCGATGTCCGGACCTTCGGCCCAGGTGAAGCCCATCTCGCCGAAGATCGCGGCGACTTCGTCCATCACCTGGCCGATCGGATGCAGGGTGCCGGTGCCCTCGGGGCGAGCGGGCAGGGAGACATCGATCTTCTCGGACACGAGTTTGGCCGCGAGTGCCGCACTTCCCAGCGTGCTCTTTCGTTCGTCGAGGGCGGCCTCGATCTCGGCCTTGAGCTGGTTCACCTGAGCGCCGAACTCACGGCGCTGCTCGGGCGCCATGGCGCCCAGGGTCTTCATCAGGCCGGTGACACTGCCCTTCTTGCCGAGCGCGGCCACGCGCACGGCATCGAGGGCCGCGAGATCCGCGGCCTTTCCGACGGCGTCGAGCGCCTCGCTGCGAATGGTCGAAAGATCGTCCATTTCTCTCACTCTCGAATCCGAACACGAAAAAAGGGAGCCTGTGGTCCAGGCTCCCTCTTTGATCATTTCAATCTGCTGCGCCGATCGGCGCGGCAAATCTTACTTGAGGGCGGCCTGGGCCTGATCGACCAGGGCCTTAAACGCCACCGGCTCCCGCGTGGCCAGATCGGCCATGACCTTGCGGTCGACCTCAACGCCGGACTTCAGGATGCCGTTCATGAACTGCGAGTAGGTCATGCCGTGCTCGCGGACCGCAGCGTTGATGCGCTGGATCCACAGGCCGCGGAACGCGCGCTTCTTGTTGCGGCGATCGCGATAGGCGTACTGCAGGCCTTTCTCGACCTTTTCGATGCCGACGCGGAACGCATCCTTGGCGCGGCCGCGATAGCCCTTGGCGAGCTTCAGAACTTTCTTGTGACGAGCGTGTGCCGTTACGCCCCGCTTTACGCGTGCCATGGCCTACCTCTCGTACGGGAAGAAGTTGCGCTTGATGATGCGCGTATCCGGCTCGGACACGATCGTCATCCCGGTCTGCTGGCGGAGGAAGCGGTTCCCGCGCTTCGTCATGCCGTGGCGTTTGCCAGCAACGCCGTGCTTGATCTTGCCGGAGGCGGTGAAGCGAAAACGCTTCTTGGCCCCACTTTTCGTCTTCATCTTGGGCATTTTTGTTCCTTTTCAAAGGGTTAGCGCTTGCGCGCGGGTCCCGAGCTCACGCCCGAAAAGTCCTTACAAAGCAGCCGAGGCAATGCCCTTATTGGCCAGGCCGCTCGAAGGAGGCGGGTTTATAGCGGCGAGCCACCGCCCGTGCAAGCACTCCCCCGGACCCCAAAAAGGCTATGGTTGGGGCGGTTTTGTCGAGGAGTTTCAGTCACATGCCGCAGTCGCCGAAGCAAGGTCATGGCCCGCTCCAGGGCATCAAGGTCGTGAGCTGTTCGACCGCCCAGGCGGGCACGGTGCCGTACATGCTGATGGCCGACCTCGGGGCCGATGTGATCAAGATCGAGGCACCGGATGGCGGCGACCCCTCGCGCCGCATGACCGTCCTGCCGGGCAAGGGCAGCACCTTCTTCGAGACCAACAATCGCGGCGTGAAGAGCGTGACGCTCAACCTCAAGACTCCCGAGGGCAAGGCGATCCTGCACCGGCTGGTCGCCGAAGCCGACATCTTCGGCCAGAACTTCCGGCCGGGCGCCGCCGAGAAGAACGGCTTCGGCTGGGAGGAGCTGCGCAAGATCAATCCCAAGCTCGTCTATGTCTCGATCTCGGGCTACGGCACCAAGGGCCCGAACGGACATCTGCCCGGCACCGACTCGATGGCGCAGGCACTGGGTGGCATTGCCGAGGCCTATTCAATGCCGGGCCAGAAGATGCGCACCGGCATCGCCTCGGTGGCCGACGAGTCGACGGCGATGCTGGCCTTCGGCGGCGCGCTCGCGGCACTTCATCATGCGCGCACGACGGGCGTTGGCCAGAAGATCGAGCTGTCGCTCCTGGGCTCGCTGGTGCGGCTGATGGGCTGGACCTTCACCACGACGATGTGGCGCGACCAGAATCCGGTGACGGGCCAGGCGCGCATCACCGGCACGGCCGAGCGGCCCGGCATCAGCGCGAGCTTCAACGACCGGGACGGCAAGCCGCTGGTGTTCCAGCTGGTCGGTCCCGACAACTGGAAGGACGCGATGACAGCGTGCGGCTTCTGGAACCGCGTCTGCGCCGCGGGCTTCGAGACGATCGGCAGCATCATCGACAGCGAGCAGAAGCGTACCGAGCTGCTGGGCCTGCTCGACGATCTCTTTGCCACCGGCACGCGCGCGGACTGGGTGGCGAAGCTGCGCGGCGCCGATATCGTCTCCGCGCCGATCAACACCATGCTCGAAGCGTCCAACGATCCCGACGTGATCGCCAACGGCCACGTGACTCACGTCGAGCACCCCAGGCATGGAAAGCTCAAGGTTCACGGCACGCCGTGGCGCTTCTCCGAAACGCCGGCCAAACCCGGAATCGCGCCGGAACTGGGCGAACATAACGGCACGGTTCTGGCAGGGCTGGGTTACAGTGCCGCCGAGATCGCGGATTTCAAGGCGAAGAAGATCATCTGAGGAGGGCGTATGCGTCTTAAGGGGAAGGTCGCGCTGGTCACCGGCGCGCAGCAGGGCATTGGTGCGGCGATCGCAGTGGCGCTGGCCGAAGCCGGCGCAGACGTCGCGATCAACTGGTTCGACGACCAGAAGGGTGCCGAGGCGGTCGCGGCCAAGGTCAAGGCGGCGGGGCGCAAGGCGCTGTTGCTCAAGGGCGACGTCGGCAAGGTGCCGGAGATCGACGCCATGGTGGCCGAGACCGTGAAGCAGCTCGGGGCGCCCGACATCCTGGTCAACAATGCCGGAGTCTATCCGCGCGTGCCGTTGCTCGAGATGAAGGAGAGCGACTGGGACTTCCTGCTCGACATCAACCTCAAGGCCGGCTGCTTCGGCACCATCGCGGTGGCCAAGGCGCTGATCGCGGCCAAGAAGCCCGGTGGCTCGATCATCAACCTCTCGTCGGCGGCGATCCGCGGCGCGGTGCGCGGCGTGCACTACAGTGCAAGCAAGGGCGGCGTGGTCTCGATGACGCGCGCGCTGGCGCTCGAGCTCGCGCCCTACAACATCCGCGTCAACGCGATCGCGCCCAGCCTCACCGACACTGCGCAGCCGCGCTTCGGCAACACGACAGACGAGCTGGTCGAGATGGCCAAGACGTCGATGCCGCTCGGCGGCAAGATGCTGACGCCGGAGCAGATCGCGCGCACGGCGGTGTTCCTGGCGTCCGACGATTCGGACGCCACGACGGGCCAGATCCTGCACGTCAACGGCGGGTCGTACATGCCCTAGTTAGAGGCAGGGCGCCGCGCGCGTCCCGGTCTCGATGAAGCTGTAGATGCAGGCGCCAAACTTTCGCGGAAAGGCGTTGTTGCCAGCTGCGCTATGGCCCTTGAAGCCCTCGGGATTCGAAACGACGACGGCGTCGACCCCCGAAGCGGCGAAAGCTGCCTTGGCATCGTCCATGCGGCCGCCGACGTCGTAGCTGTCGTCGACGAAATTCACCACGACGAGTCGCGGCCCCGGTTTGATGCCTCGCACAACCTGTTGCCAGTCCGACCGTGCACGACTGGCGTCGGTCATGTTCACCACTTCGCCATGGTGGGCGGCAGAGACCGAGATTACCCCGTCGACCGGCGCGCCACGCATGGTCGCCGCCATCGACACCCAGGCACCGGCGGATTGCCCGGCCAGGATGACGCGGCGATAGCCCATCGACTTGGCCTGCCGTACTGCGTCGGCAAGCGCGGACGCGTCGCCCGGCCAGTCGCGAATCCATTGCCGGTCGAAGCGATAGAGATCGTAGCCCGCCGTGGTGAAATTGGCGACCTGGCCCTGCGGCGCCGACACCGTGGCATCGACGCCCTGCATGTAGCCATGGCTCCATACAATGAGGCCTGCGGCGCCCTGCGGCCCCTTGTTTTGCCAATAGGGCTCCGGCCGCAACCGGCCGATCGTGGGCAGAAGCGGTGGCGCCGCGGCTTTCCAGTCGCGGCCGCTCAGCACGACGTTGTTGACGGCGTAGACCGTGCACGCTGCCGTGGCGTTATCCTGGCAGTACTTCAGTCCGCGTTCGATGGCGCCACTCGGATCGGCGCCCGCCGCGCCGGCCCATAAATAGCCCTTGCCATTCGGGGCCAGCATGAACACGCGATGCGGCCCCAGCCTTTGGAAGTCTTCGTAGGCTCGTTGGGCATCGGCGCCGAGTTGCGCCGATGCAGGGGAGGCGACCCAGGTGGTGACCCAGGTGGCAGCAAGCGCCACCATCCATAAGGCCGCTCTCATCACTTGGGCGCCAGCACCATGATCATCTGCCGGCCTTCCATGCGCGGCATCGATTCGATCTTGGTCAGCGGATCCATCTCGCCGCGCACGCGGTTCAGGACCTGCAGGCCGAGTTCGGAGTGCACCATCTCGCGGCCACGGAAGCGCAGGGTGACCTTCACCTTGTCGCCTTCCTCGATGAAGCGCTTCATGGCGCGCATCTTTACTTCGTAATCGTGGTCGTCGATGTTCGGGCGCATCTTGATCTCTTTGACCTCGATGACCTTCTGGTGCTTGCGCGCCTCGTGCGCTTTTTTCTGCGCTTCGTATTTGTACTTGCCGTAATCCGAGATCTTGGCGACGGGCGGAACGGCGTTGGGGGAGATCTCGATCAGGTCGAGGCTGGCCTCCTCGGCCATCTCCAACGCTTCGCGGGAACTGACGACGCCGACCATCTCACCGTTTTCGTCGATCAGTCGGACTTGCGGCGCTCTGATTTCGCCGTTGACGCGCGGGCCATCCTTGGTCGGCGCGGTCTGTTGTGCGGGTCGAGCTATGGCTTACTTCTCCTCTATGAAGCCCCGTGCCGGGGCGGAAACGAGACGGTGGCCACCCCTAGAAGGGCGGCCGCGCCTCGGCTGAAAGTGTAGTGACGGCGGCCCCGAGTTCAAGGACCTCCTGCTTGTCCGACCCCAGACGGCGCACTGCGACCGTCTGCTTGTCCATATCGCGTTCGCCGACGGCGAGGATGAGCGGGACGTGGGCCAGGGAATGTTCGCGGACCTTGTAGCCGATCTTCTCGTTGCGCCGGTCGACGTCGACCCGCATGCCGGCGGCCCGCAGTCTTGCGGCGACCTCGTCGGCATAGCTGTCGGCGCTGTTGACGATGGTAGCCACCACTGCTTGCGTCGGCGCCAGCCACAGCGGGAAGCGCCCGGAATAGTGCTCGATCAGCACGCCGATCATGCGCTCGAAGCTGCCGAAAATGGCGCGGTGCAGCATGACCGGCCGCTTGCGCGAGCCGTCTTCAGCAACGTAGTTCGCATCGAGTCGTTCCGGCAGGACGAAATCGACCTGCAGGGTGCCGCACTGCCAGTCGCGGCCGATCGCATCGCGCAGAACGAATTCGAGCTTGGGACCGTAGAAGGCGCCTTCGCCCGGGTTGAGGATGAGATCGAGGCCCGCGGCCTTCGATGCCGACTTGAGTGCGCCCTCGGCCTGGTCCCACACCGCGTCGGAACCCGCGCGCACGGGCGGCCGGTACGAGAACTTCACGAAATACTCGAAGCCCAGGTCCTTGTAGACCTCGCCCAGCAGTTTGCAGAAACGGATCGTCTCGCTCTCGATCTGGTCCTCGGTGCAGAAGATGTGCGCGTCGTCCTGCGTGAAGTTGCGGACGCGCAGGATGCCGTGCAGCGCGCCCGAGGGCTCGAAGCGGTGGCACGATCCCATCTCCGCCATGCGCAGCGGCAGTTCGCGGTAGCTGCGCAGGCCCTGATTGAAGATCTGAACGTGGCACGGGCAGTTCATCGGCTTCAGCGCGAAGATGCGATTGGCATCATCGGCGATGAATTCCTTCAGCCCTTCCTCGTTCTCGCTGAGATACATGTTCTCGCGGAACTTCTCCCAGTGCCCCGAAGCTTCCCAGAGCTTGCGATCGACCAGCTGCGGCGTCTTCACCTCGACGTAGCCACCTGCCTCGAGCTTGCGGCGCAGGTAGTTCTCGAGCGTGCGCCAGAACGTCCAGCCCTTGGGGTGCCAGAACACCATGCCCGCGGCTTCTTCCTGCTGATGGAAGAGGCCCATCTCGCGGCCCAGTTTGCGATGGTCGCGCTTCTCGGCTTCCTCGATGCGCAGCAGGTAGGCCTTGAGGTCCTTGTCGGAGAAGAAGACCGTGCCGTAGACGCGCTGGAGCTGTGCCTTGGTCGCGTCGCCGCGCCAGTAGGCGCCCGACACCTTCGTGAGCTTGAACGCCTTGCCGAGCTTGCCCGTCGAGGGCAGGTGCGGGCCGAGGCACATGTCGAGCCAGTCGCCCTGCTTGTAGACCGTGATGATCTCGTCCTTCGGCAGCTCGTCGGCCCACTCGGCTTTGAATTTCTCGCCGTGATCGACGAAGTACTGCTTGATCTTCGGCCCGTCCCACACCTCGCGCACGATCGGCAGGTCGCGGTCGACGATCTCGGCCATGCGCTGTTCGATCTTGGCGAAGTCTTCGGGCGAGAACGGCTCGGCGCGGACGAAGTCGTAGTAGAAGCCTTCCTCGGTCGCGGGGCCGAACGTGATCTGCGTGCCGGGGAAGAGTTCCTGGACGGCCTGCGCCAGCACATGCGCCGCGTCGTGACGCAGCAGCTCGAGCGCGTCGGGATCCCTGGACGTCACGATGCCGATCTTGGCGTCGTGGTCCACGACCGTGCCGAGATCCTTCATCTTGCCGTCGATGCGCACGGCGAGGGCGGCCTTGGCGAGGCCTGGACCGATCGACGCCGCGATCTCGGCGCCGCTCACCGGCTTGTCGAATTGACGGACCGAACCGTCCGGAAGGGAAATATTGATCATCGAAACCACCTAGAAAGAAGCAATGCGAACACGACCTATCGACCGGCCGAGCACGCCGGTGGACAAAGGCCGGGAAGCGGCACGAGTGCGCGCGCCCGGCCGAATCAAGTTCGGAAGGTGGTCAGTGTCGTGGGAGCGGGGAAAAACAACCGGTCCATGCGGCCCGGAGATAGGTCCCACGGGCCTTGGAGTCAAGTTTCAGCCCGTAATCAGCTGAAAAAGCTCAAGCAGTTGCAGATTTGTCTCAGCCAGGCCGTACCGGCTTCGGACGTGGTTCCGGGCGGCGATGGCGAGCTCGCCTCGGCTCGGCGGCGACAGGGACAGGGCCGTATCGAGCGCGCCCGCGAGTGCGGCCGCATCGCCGGGCGCCGCGCCCCAGCCTGTGACGCCCGGAAGAAAGGCTTCGGTTGCCGCTCCGCCGTCTTCGGCCACGACAGGCCGGCCCATCGCCTGGGCCTCGAACAGCGGGCGGCTGAAGCCCTGCCCCTTGCCGCCCATCGCGACCACGACGTCGGCCAGCATGTAGGCCGACGGCATGTCCTCGACATAAGGACCGATCTGCACGCGGCCGTGCAGCCTTGCCGTCGCGATCGTTTGTTCCACTTCCCTTTCGAAGGCGGTCGGCGCGCCGGCCGACCCCAGCAACAGGCAGAACACATCCTTGCGTTCGAGGAGCTTGATGGCCTCCACGAGACGTTTCTGGCCACGATCGCGGTCGAAGCGGGCGGGGCAGAGCACGACGTGACTGCCGTCGGGCACGCGCAAGTCACCCGCAAGCTGGACCACGCGATCGGTCCGGACCTGTGCCGGATCGAAACGGTCGAGGTTGATGCCGGGCGGGATCATGTACAGGCGCTCGGCAGCGCTCGGGCTGCGTTCGCGTATGTCGTGCGCGAGATGATCGGAGACCGCGATCACCGCATCGGCCTGGAGTTGGCGGCGTTCTGCGCGCCGTTCGATGAGGCTCTTCGCGCCGAACGGACGGTGAAGCGTGGTGACCCACTTCACCTTGAGGCGGCGCGACAGGCTGCCCGCGACCCAGCCGGCGACGGGCGAGCGCGACTGGATGATGTTCACATTCGAGTGGCGCAGATTCGAGGCGAGCCTTGCTGGCAGGTGGAGGCGAGACCACAGGGGACTTCCCCATTCCGGCAGGTCGATGTGCGTGGCGCGAAGCCGCAACAGGTCGGGCAACATCGCGCCACCGGGCGAGGCCACGATCGCGCGGCCGCCCGCGGCAATCACGGCCTGCGCCGTATCGAGCGTCGCGCGTGCAAGACCGCTGCCGGTAAGCGACGGCACGATCTGAAGAAGGGTGATGGCGGACAATGAGTTGGCGGCGGGCTTCTGCCGTGGCACGTAACACGTCATGGACAACAAAAGTAGCGTCGAGCGATTGGCGCGGCCGGACGGTAATTTCGTGGCCTACGCAAGAACCGAGGGCCGCGGACCCACGATCGTCTTCCTGGGCGGTTTCCGCTCCGACATGACGGGCACCAAGGCGGTTGCACTGGAGGCCTGGGCACGCGCGAACGGCCGGGCCTTCCTGCGCTTCGACTATCTCGGCCACGGCCAGTCGTCCGGTCGTTTCGAAGACGGCACCATCGGACGCTGGCTCGACGATTCTCTGGCGGCCATCGATACGCTGACAATCGGGAAGCTGGTGCTGGTTGGATCGAGCATGGGTGGCTGGTTGTCGCTGCTGGTCGCCTTGAAGCGGCCCGAGCGTCTCTCCGGCCTCGTGCTGATCGCTGCAGCGCCCGACTTCACCGAGCGCATGTTGCTGAAGGGCCTCTCGCCGGAGGATCGCGCGACTTTGCAGCGGGAAGGGCGGCTGGAGCGGCCGTCGCAATATTCACCCGAGCCGTCGGTCTTCACCTGGAAGCTGATAGAAGAAGGCCGCGATCATCTCGTCCTCGACAAGAAGCTCGCCTTGCCCTGCCCGGTACGATTGCTCCATGGGCAGAGCGATCCCGACGTGCCGTGGGAATATTCGCTGCAGATCGCCCGGCATCTCGACGCGCCCGAGGTGATCACCACTTTCGTGAAGGGCGGCGATCATCGCCTCAGCACTCCCGCCGACATCGCCCGCCTGATCGCGACCGTCGAGGAGATGGCGCACTAGATTTTGCCGCACCCTGTCATCCCGAGCGCAGCGAGGGATCTTTAGCAGGCAGCCGTTAAGGATCCCTCGCTGCGCTCGGGATGACA
>CAIMEE010000028.1 GCA_903839865.1 Enhydrobacter aerosaccus
CGGCGGATCGATCGGCACCGGCCAACGCATGAGCTTCACCCTGCTGGGCGACACGGTGAACCTCGCCGCGCGCCTGGAGGAGTTGAACAAGCACCACGGCACGCGCATTCTGGTCTCGCAAAGCACGCACGGCGCCTGTGGCGGCCGGTTCGCGTTCGGCGCGCTCGGCCAGATCCCCGTGCGCGGCCGCAGCGAAGCGATCGCCATCTTCAGTGTCGATCCCAACGATCAAGGAAACGCTCCATGAACCTCTCCGGCCTGTCCCCCGATCAGGTGAAACTCCAGGCCCGCGTGCGCGAGCTCGCCGCCGGTCCCGTCACCAAACGCGCCGCCGAGATCGACCGCACCGAGCAGTATCCCTGGGACAATGTCGAGCTGCTGAAAGACGAGAAGCTGCTCGGCATGACGATCCCGACCCAGTACGGCGGTCAGGGAAAGAACTGGCTCGATGCCGTGCTCACGATCGAGGCGCTGTCGGCCGCCTGCTCGGTTACCGGACGCATCGCGGTGGAAACCAACATGGGCGCGATCAGCGCGGTGATGGCCTACGGCTCGCACGAGCAGAAGAAGATGGCGGCCGACATGGTGCTGGCCGGTGACAAGCCTGCGATCTGCATCACCGAGCCCGACGCGGGCTCCGACGCCAACGGCATGACCACGCGCGCCGACAAGAAGGGCAACCGCTACGTCATCAACGGCCGCAAGCACTGGATCACCGGCGGCGGCGTCTCGCGCCTGCACCTGATCTTCGCCAAGGTCTACGACGAGAAGGGCGAGTTCGAGGGCATCGGCGGATTCCTCGCCATCCGCGACGAGACCAAGGGCCTCAAGATCACCAAGCGCGAGCCGACCATGGGCCTGCGCGGCATCCCCGAGGCCGTGGTCGACTTCGAGGACATGGACGTGCCGCCCTCCTCGCTCGTGATCCCGCCGCGCGGCCTCAAGAAAGGCTTCGCCGACCTGATGACCGCCTACAACAGCCAGCGGGTCGGCGCCGCCACCGTAGCCCTCGGCATCGCCGAGGGCGCGTACCAGCTCGCCCTCGCCTGGTCGGAAAAGCGCGAGCAGTTCGGCCGCCCGATCAACGAGTTCCAGGGCCTGCAATGGAAGCTGGCCGACATGTCGATCAAGCTCTCGGCTGCGCGCGCCCTCGTCTACAACGCCGCGCGCTCGGGCGAAGGCGGCTTCCCCGACATGCTGATGGCGGCGCAGGCCAAGGTCTTCACCTCGGAGAACGCCATCCAGGTGGTGAACGACGCACTGCAGTTCTTCGGCGCGCGCGGCTATTCCCGCGAGTTGCCGCTCGAGCGCATGGCGCGCGATGTGCGCATGTTCACCATCGGCGGCGGCACGGCCGAGGTGCTGCGCAACGTCGTGGCGGGCGCGCTGCTCAAGAAGAAGCTGCCTCAAACCCGCGACGGCTGGACGTAATCAGCGCCGGCACCTCGAGCAGGCTTTCGGCCACCGCCGCGCAGAGCGCGCGAATTTCTGCTGTCGGCTGAAGCATGTCCGGCACCATGACCGTCATCATTCCCGCGGCATGAGCGGCGCGCACGCCATGGAAGGAATCTTCCAGGGCGATGCAGTCGGCCGGCTCAACGCCCAGGCGCACCGCCGCCAGCAGGAACGGATCGGGATGGGGCTTGCCCCGGTCGTAGTCGCCCGCCGCGATGACGGCGTGGAAGCGGTCGGCGAGCTTGTGCATGGCCAGATGATGCGCGACGGTATTGTGTGAAGACGAAGTCGCGATCGCGCGCGGCAGGTCCAATTGGTCGAGAAGTGCCAGCAGCTCGAGCGCACCCGGCTTCAGCGGCAAGTCGACCTCGATCAACTTCTTGAAGTGGCCCATCCAGACCGCCGTCAGGTCGTCGACGCGGAAGTCGGGCCCATACCGGTCGAGCAGGATTTGCCGGCCGGTCGGCCACGGCGCGCCGATCAGCAGGCTGAAGACCTCGCCGTCGGCGGCATGACCCAGTTCCGCCGACGCCGAGAAGAAGGCCTTCTCATAGAGCCGCTCGGTGTCGAACAGGAGGCCGTCCATGTCGAACACGACGGCGGCAACGGGGCGCGGGAGGGTCATGGCGTCCCATTAAACAAATGGAAATTAAATGGAAGCGGCCTTCGCCACGTTGAAAAGGACATTGAGCAATATTGCGAAATACGCAACTATTGTCAAGCTGTTTTGAGCATCGTCTCCAGCGTGATCGAGGCCAGGGTCGCCTCGGCGATCTCGTCGATCTCCGTGAGCACGCGCTGCAACGAGGCACCGATGTCGGTGTCCTCGCCCGGTTCCTTGGCGCGGTTGCCGGGTGCGGGCTCGAACAGGGCCACGATATCCATCAGCGTGATGCGGCGGCGGTTGCCGGTGAAGCGATAGCCGCCCGCCGCACCTCGGCCGCCGCGCACGAGGCCGGCGGTGGAGAGCGTGCCAAGTACCTTCGCGAGATGATGGCTCGACACACCGAAGCGCTCGGCGAGTTCGGCGGAGGACAGCGTGCGTTCGGGATCGCGCGCCAGTTCGAGGATCGCGTAGAGACCGAGACGGGTGGCGGTCTGGAGTTTCATGAACGGGACCGCGGAGCTCTCACGAGAGGTCCTTGTCCAATTGAAGCGACGGTCCCGCCACCATGCCCTGCGCGCGGAAGAAGGAGAGGATGAGATGGTCCTTGCGATCGACCAGCGTGCGCACGCGAGTCACGCCCTTGGCCTTGAAGCGCGCGACCAGCGCCTCGAACAATTCGCTGCCCACGCCTTTCAGGCGCAGCTTCGGATCGATCTGGATGGCGAACACCCAGCCTGCCGCCGGCTGGCCGAATTCCCAGGCGCGGATTTCGCCGGCGATGAAACCTGCGAGGACGCCCTTCTCGCTTTCGGCCACCAGGAAATGCCGGTCCGGTGCCAGCATCTCGCGCCAGTAGTCGGGCTTGGCAACGCCGGTCTCCCGCGCATCGAGGGCGGAAATCGCTTTGAGATCAGAGACTTGGGTTGGTCGGATGTTGGTCATTTAGGATGGGAATAAGATGCGCTTGCGGCGGTGAAAGTAAATAGGTATTTCGGTACCGAATTACAGAAATAGAAACGTCCGAGGAATCTCATGACAGAAGCGGCGATCATCGACTTCCGCACGGAGCCCGGCCGCTACAAGCACTGGAAGCTCGCGCTCGAGTCGGGCGTCGCATACCTCACCATGGACGTGAACGAGGATGGCGGGCTCAAGCCCGGCTACAAGCTGAAGCTCAACTCCTACGATCTCGGCGTCGACATCGAGCTGGCCGACGTCGTCCAGCGCCTGCGCTTCGAACATCCCGAGATCGGCGCCGTCGTCATCCGCAGCCAGCGCGACCGCGTGTTCTGCTCCGGCGCCAACATCAACATGCTCGGGCTCTCCACTCACGATCACAAGGTGAACTTCTGCAAATTCACCAACGAGACGCGCATGGCGATCGAGGACGCGACCGACAACTCGGGACAGAGCTACATCTGCTCGATCAACGGCATCGCCGCAGGCGGCGGCTACGAGCTGGCGCTGGCGTGCGACCAGATCCTGCTGGCCGACGACGGCTCGAGCGCGGTGTCGCTGCCCGAGCTGCCGCTGCTCGCCGTCCTGCCCGGCACCGGCGGCCTCACCCGCCTCGTCGACAAGCGCATGGTGCGCAAGGATCACGCTGACTTCTTCTGCACGACCGCCGAGGGCGTGCGCGGCAAGCGCGCCCAGCAGTGGCGCCTGGTCGACCGGCTGGTCCCCGCCAGCAAGCTCGCCGACGAGACGAAGAAGATCGCCGAGGAGATCGCGGCCAAGTCGAAACGCCCGAAAGCCGCCAAGGGCATCGCCCTGCCGCCGGTCGAGCGCACCTTCGACGGCGACACGCTGCGCTATCCCGGCCTCGTCGTGGAGATCGACCGCGAGCGCCGCGCCGCTCATTTCCGCCTCAGCGGCCCCTCTTCCGCGCCGCCCGCCAACGCCTCGGCGATCCACGCGCAGGGCGCCGCCTTCTGGCCGCTCGAACTCGCGCGCTCGTTCGACGACGCGATGATGCACCTGCGCCTGAATGAAACCGAGATCGGCACCTGGGTGCTGCACAGCCAGGGCGATGCCGCGCTGGTCGAGGCCTATGACGCGCTGCTCGCGAAAGAAGCGAACGACTGGCTCGTCCACGAGATCGTGCTCTACTGGAAGCGCACCCTGAAGCGCCTCGACGTCTCGTCGCGCAGCCTGATCGCGCTGATCGAACCGGGCTCGTGCTTTGCCGGCACCCTGTTCGAACTCGTATTGGCCGCCGACCGCTCCTACATGCTGGACGGCGTCTTCGAAGGCTCCAACCTGCCCGCCGCTGCAGTGAAGATGACCGCCATGAACTTCGGCCCCTACCCGATGGGCAACGGCCTGACGCGGCTGGGCACGCGCTTCCTCTCGGAGCCCAAGCACGTCGAGGAACTGAAAGAGGAAATCGGCGAGGCCCTCGACGCCGCTGCCGCCGACGCGGCGGGCCTCGTCACCTTCACGCCCGACGATATCGACTGGGACGACGAAGTGCGCCTGGCCATCGAGGAACGCGCGGGCTTCTCGCCCGACGGGCTGATCGGCATGGAGGCCAACCTGCGCTTCGCCGGACCCGAGACGATGGAGACCAAGATCTTCGCCCGCCTCTCGGCCTGGCAGAACTGGATCTTCCAGCGTCCCAACGCCACCGGACCGGAGGGCGCGCTGAAGCTCTACGGCACCGGCAAGCAATCCAAGTACGACCGGAAACGCGCCTAACTCTGGCGGGCATAGGAGGCACCAATGGCCATCGACTACAGCCAGCTCATTCCCAACAACGTCGACCTCTCCTCCGATCGCCGCCTGCAGCGCGCGCTCGAGAACTGGCAGCCGCGCTTCCTCGACTGGTGGAAGGACATGGGCCCCGACGGCACATCGGCTTACGAGGTCTACCTGCGTACGGCGATCTCGACCGACGCCAACGGCTGGGCCAACTTCGGCCATGTGAAGATGCCGGACTACCGCTGGGGCATCTTTTTAGCCGAGCGGGATCCCAACCGCGTGATCGCCTACGGCGACAACAAGGGAAAGCCCGTGTGGCAGGACGTGCCGGGCGAGCTGCGCACCACGCTCCGCCGCCTGATCGTGACGCAGGGCGACACCGAGCCCGCGTCGGTCGAGCAGCAGCGCATGCTGGGCAAGACCGCGCCCTCGCTGTACGACCTGCGCAACCTCTTCCAGATCAACGTCGAGGAAGGCCGTCACCTGTGGGCGATGGTCTACCTGCTGCACGCGCACTTCGGCCGCGACGGCCGCGAGGAAGCCGAGGAGATGCTGGAACGCCACTCGGGCGATCCGGACAAGCCGCGCATTCTGGGCGCGTTCAACGAGGAGACGCCGGACTGGCTCTCCTTCTTCATGTTCACCTTCTTCACCGACCGCGACGGCAAGTACCAGCTCGCATCGCTGGCGGAATCGGGCTTCGACCCGCTGTCGCGCTCGTGCCGCTTCATGCTGACCGAGGAAGCGCATCACATGTTCGTGGGCGAGACCGGCATCAGCCGCATCCTCCAGCGCACCTGCGACCTGATGAAGGAGCACAAGACCGACGACGTACGCGCACTCGGCGCAATCGACCTGCCGACGGTCCAGAAGTACCTCAACTTCCACTTCTCGGTGTCGCTCGACCTGTTCGGCCAGGAGGCCTCGACCAACGCCGCCAACTACTACACCCAGGGCGTGAAGGGACGCTTCCTCGAGACGCGCATCGACGACGATCACCTGCTGACCGACGCCGCCTACGAGATCGAGACGATCGACAACGGCCGCATCGTGAAGAAGTCTGTGCCGGCGCTCGCCGCGCTCAACGAACGCCTGCGCCAGGACTATATCGAGGACTGCGCCCGCGGCGTGCTGCGCTGGAACAAGATCATCGAGAAAGCCGGCATCAACTTCGAGATGAAGCTGCCGCACCGCGGCTTCGATCGCCGCATCGGCGGCTTCGCCGGCACCCACGTCTCGCCCGACGGCAAGGTGCTGAGTGAAGCCGAGTGGAAGGCGAACGAGAGCAAGTGGCTGCCCACCGCCGAAGACCGCGCGTACGTGACCTCGCTGATGGGGCCCGCCATCACCCAGCCCGGCAAGTTCGCCCACTGGATCGCCCCGCCCCTGCGCGGCATCAACGGCCAGGCCGCCGACTTCGACTACGTGCGTTTCAACTGATGGCGGGCGGCATCTCCATCCACGTTTACGACGTCTCGCGCGGTGTTCCCGCCGCCGGCCTGCAGCTCGTCCTGCGGGGACCGAACGGCATCGTCCTGGCCCAAGGCGCGGTCGGCCCCAGCGGCGCATTCGATCATCCGATCGTACGCGGCGAGGGGATCGACGCCACCGGGATCTACGAGGCCCTCTTCCAGGTGGGCGACTGGTATCGCGCGCAGAAGGTCGTGGTTCCGGCGCCCGCTTTCCTCGAAGACGTCTCCTATCGCTTCGGGATCGCCGATCTGGCGCAGCACTATCACCTGCCACTCAAGATGACGCCCTGGGGCTTCTCACTTTTCCGTGGCGGGGCCTGATGCACGGCATGCGGATTGCGTACCTTGTGCTCCAGGCAAAGCAATCGGGGGTCGCATGATCGTTTCTGGAATGGGCCGCAGGGTCGTCGTGAGCATGGCTGTAGCGGCATTATCGATTTTCGGCGCAGACGCGGCTTCTGCGCAGACCTGGCCGAGCCGGCCGGTGAAAGTAATTGTCACCTTCCCTCCCGGCGGCGCCTCTGACGCAGCTGCACGAATCATCGCCGGCCCCCTGGGCGAGAAGCTCGGCCAGACCGTGATCGTCGACAACAAGCCCGGTGGCGGCACGACCATCGGCGCCAACGTCGTGCTGGCGGCCAAGGACGATTTCCATACGCTGATGCTGTCCAACAGCGCGCCGATCTCGATCGCGCCCTATCTGTTCGACAAGCCGCCCTACGATCCGGTCAAGGATTTCGCGCACGTGGCCTACATCGGCTCTGTCGCCAACGCCTTCGTCGTGCAGCCCACCGTGCCGGCCAAGAACATGGTGGAGCTGATCGCCTGGATCAAAGGTCAGAACAAGACCGTGCCCTTCGGCTCGGGAGGCCAGGGCTCAATCGGCCACATCATCGGCGAGATGTTCAAGGCCGAGCTCGGCCTCAACATGGAACATATCGGCTATCGCGGCGCGGCACCGATGTTCCAGGACATGATGGCGGGCCAGCTCGACTTTGCCGTCGTTACGCTCACCGAGGTCTTGCCGCTCGCGCGCGACGGCAAGCTGCGCGTGCTGGCGCTCACATCGACGCAGAAGCCGGCTGCGGCGCCCGACGTTCCTCTGGTGACCGAGCTCGGATACCCGAAGCTCGTGGCCGAGAATTTCGTCGGCATTTCCGCGCCCGCGGGCATGCCGGCCGCAGCGCAGGCGCGCCTCAACAAGGCGGTGAACGAAGTCCTGGCCGATCCCGCGATCACCGCGCGCCTGAGCGACCTCGCCTTCGTCACGCGTCCCATGACGCCGGCCGAGTTCACCGCGTTCGTGGCCGAACAGGTCAAAACCTTCCAGGCCCCCGTGAAGGCCTCGGGGGCCAAGCTCTAAAATGAAAACGGGAGAAACGACTGTCCGGCATGCAGGGCACAACATTCGCCACTAACTGCAGGATCCATCAGCTGGCGCGCTTCGACACGGCCTCGGCCGCCGCGGCGACGCTCGCGAAGGTCACGTCCTGATCGGTCTCGGCCTCGAACTGAAGGCCGCGCACGATGTCGCGGCGCACGCGGTCGCGCAGGTCGCCGAACACCAGGCGGATGCCGCGCTCCTCGAGGTCGCCGTAGAGCTCGGACAGGGTCTCGCAGCCCATCAGGTCGACGTCCTGGAGCCCGCCGCCGTCGATCACGACGCCGGACAGCGACTGCGGCGCGGCCGCGACCAGCGCCTCGACGCGGTCGCGGAACAGGGCGCAGTTGGCGAAGAAGAGCGGTGCGGTGAAGCGATAGACCAGCAGCCCGGGCACGCGGGCGGCGTCGGGCCGGAAGGCCGGATCGTGCCAGGTTCCGTCGGGCGTGCGGCCGAGCACGGCGTCGGGCGGAAAGGCCAGCGCGCGCAGCAGCAGGACCAGCGAGAAGACGACGCCGATCAGGATCCCCTCCATCACGCCCATCGCCACGACACCGGCCAGGGTCACCAGCGCGCCCGCCAGGCTGATGCCGCGGAATTTCCACAGCCGCCGGAACTCGCCGACATCGCACAGCGACCAGGCGGAGGCCATCAGGAGGCCGCCCAACGCCGCCGAGGGCAGGTGATAGAGAAAGCCCGCGAGCCACAGCATGACACCGGCCACGACGACGGCCGCGACGATCGAGGTCACCTGCGTGCGGCCGCCTGCTGCCTCGGCGACGGCGGTGCGCGAATCGCTGGCGCTGATGGGCAGGCCCTGGCTGAGCCCCGAGACGAGATTGGCGACGCCGATCGCCAGCAGCTCCTGGTTGGCGTCGACACGATAGCGGTTGCGCGCGGCGAAGGCGCGGGCGGTGACGACGGTGTCGGAGAAGGACAGCAGCGCCGCGACGAGTGCGATCGGCAGCAGCGATTCGAAATCGCCGAGAGAGATCGCGGGCAGCGAGAGGCCAGGCAGGCCGGTTGGAACGCGGCCGACGACGGCAACGTCGAGATGAAACAGGACGACGGCCAGACCCGATCCCGCCAGCGCCACGACCGCGCCGGGGATCATCGGCAGGAAGCGGCGGCACAGGAGAATGATGGCAAAGGTTCCCGCGCCGATCGCCAGCGCGGTGAGATTGGTATCGCCGAGGCGATGCAGCAGGCTCACGGCCTGCTCGAGCGTGGTCTCGCCCTGGGACTTGAGCCCCAGGACCTTGGGCAGCTGCGCGACGGCGATGACGAGCGCCAGCCCGTGCATGAAGCCCACGATCACCGGCTTGGACAGGAAGTTGGCCACGAAGCCCAGCCGCAGCACGCCACCCAGCAGGCAGAGGCCGCCCACCATCACGCCCAGAGCGGCGGCGAGCAGCGCCAGCCGGCCGGGATCGCCCGGCACCAGCGGCACGACGGCAATCGCGACCAGTGCCGCCATCGCCGTGTCGGGTCCCACGATCAGCTGCCGAGAACTGCCGAACAGCGCATAGGCGAGCAGCGGCAACATGCTGCCGTAAAGTCCCGCCAGCGGCAGTCCGGCCAGTTCGCCGTAGGCGAGCCCCACGGGCACCATCACGGCGCCCAGGGCAAGGCCCGCGGCCAGGTCGTGCGGCAGGTACGACGCCTTGTAGGTCCGCAAGGCCGCCACGCCCGGCAACCAGCGCGCAATATCCATGTCGTCAATCTCGCTTGCCGGCCAACCGCTGACAAGGGACGCCCGCCTGGGCTAAAGGAGCGCTCATGACCCTTCCGTCCGGCATCTCGTTTTCGTCCGATAACAAGGTCCATCTGCCGGCCCGCTTCAACGTCGCCGTGCCCTTCATCGACCGGCACCTGACCGAAGGGCGCAGCGCGAAGATCGCGATCCGTACCGCGCACGAGACCGTCAGCTACGCCCAGCTCGCCGAGCGGGTAAACCGCGCCGGCAATGCACTGCTCGCGCTGGGTCTCAAACCCGGCGACCGGCTGCTGATGGTGGTGAAGGATTGCCCGGCGTTCTTTTATCTCTTCTGGGGCGCGATCAAGGCCGGCGTCGTGCCGGTGCCGCCCAACACGCTGCTGCGCGCGCCCGACTACGCCTACATGTTCGAGGATTCCGGAGCCAGGCTCGTGGTCTATTCGAGCGAGTTCGCGGGCGAGATCGAGCCCGCGCTGAAAGAGAAGCCGGTGAAGGCGCTGACTGTCGATGCCTTTCTTGCCGCGATGGAAAACGCGTTTGACGTACTCGAGCCTGTGTTCGCCTCGCCCACAGACGATTGCTTCTGGCTGTATTCCTCGGGATCGACGGGACGTCCCAAAGGCGCCGTACACGCCCATCGCGACATGGTGGTGACCAGCGAACTCTACGGCGTGCGCGTGCTGGGCGTGAGCGCGGACGACATCTCCTATTCCGCGGCCAAGCTGTTCTTCGCCTACGGCATGGGCAACGCCATGACCTTCCC
>CAIMEE010000029.1 GCA_903839865.1 Enhydrobacter aerosaccus
CGTCATCCAGCGGCGCGCCTACGGTCTACGCGACCAGGAATACCTGCGGCTCAAGGTCCTCACATGCATGCTTCCAGCGCTCTGAAGTTGCCGAAATCACCCACTCGATTTCCTGAAGACCCAATTATATATTACCAATACCTGGCCGTTGTATCAACCTGGGACTGGCCAGCCCGCGGCCTCGCTCATGCTCGGCCGATGGTCCCTAAGCTGGAAAGCCTGCGGTATAATTAGGACATATGGTGACGAGCTGTCGGATCTGCTTCCAGAATATGCCCACCAGCGAGAAGAGGGCTGTATGCGCGTTAACGGCAGGGCTTACCGCACGATCTGGGTCGCAGCCGATTGTCAGTCGGTCGAGATCATCGATCAGACGCTTCTGCCGCACCAGTTTGCCATCGTCACTTTGCGCACGCTCGATCGGGCCGCCCACGCGATCAAATCCATGCAGGTGCGCGGCGCACCGCTGATCGGCGCCGCGGCGGCCTATGGCATATGCCTGGCGATTGCGGCGGATGCCTCCGACGAGGCGCTCGACCGCGCCTATGACATCCTGCTGGCAACACGGCCAACGGCGATCAACTTGCGCTGGGCGCTCGACGACATGCGCGGACGGCTGCGCAACCTGCCGCGGAACGCCCGCGTTGCCGCCGCCTATCAGCGCGCCGCCGAGATCTGCGAGGAAGACATCGCCATCAACTCGGCGATTGGCGACCACGGTTTGAAAATCTTCCGCGACGTTGCCGAGAAGAAGGGCCGCGCGTCCCTGAATGTGCTGACGCATTGCAATGCCGGTTGGCTGGCGGCGGTCGACTGGGGCACGGCGCTGGCGCCGATTTATAAAGCGCACGACGCAGGCCTCGACGTCCATGTCTGGGTCGACGAGACGCGGCCGCGCAATCAGGGCATGAGCCTGACGGCCTGGGAACTCGGCCAGCACGGCGTCAGGCACACGGTCATCGCCGACAATGTCGGCGGCCATCTGATGCAGCACGGCATGGTCGATCTCGTCATCGTCGGCACCGACCGCACCACCGCCAGCGGCGACGTCTGCAACAAGATCGGCACCTATCTGAAAGCGCTCGCGGCCAAGGACAATGACTTGCCGTTCTATGTGGCGCTGCCGTCGCCGACGATCGACTGGCGCATCAGCGACGGCGTGAAGGACATTCCGATCGAACAGCGCGATGGCGAAGAGCTGTCGCATATCAGCGGCCGGCTGCAGGACGGCAAAATCGTCCAGGTCGACATCTCGCCGCCGGGCAGCGCGATGGCCAATTTCGCCTTCGACGTGACGCCGGCGCACCTGGTCACCGGGCTGATCACTGAGCGTGGCGTCTGCGCCGCGTCCGGCGAAGGCCTGCGATCGCTGTTTCCCGAACGGGCGCGGACGGTTTAAGGTTCACGCATGCAGAATCTCTGGTCCGACAAGGATGCCGGCGACGCCATCAAGAAGTATGCGGCGAACGGCATCAATGAAGATATCGCCTTGCGGGTCTACACGACGCGGCTGCTAGGCGGCGATCCGCGCCTGGTGCAACACGGCGGCGGCAACACCTCGGTCAAGACGACAGTGCGCGACGCCGCCGGCAAGGACGTCGAGGTTTTGTGCGTCAAAGGCTCCGGCTGGGACATGGGCATTATCGAGCCGGCCGGCCTGCCGGCGGTGCGCCTTGCGCCGCTGCTCGAACTCGCGAAGCTGAAAGCCCTCAGCGACGAGGACATGGTCAACCTGCAGCGCACCAATCTGATCGAAGCTGCCGCGCCGACGCCCTCGGTCGAGACGCTGCTACATGCCTTCATCCCGCACAAATTCATCGATCACACGCACGCCAACGCCATTCTCTCTTTGGTCGACCGCCCGGACGGCATCGCGCTGGCCCGTGAACTCTATGGCGACCGCGTGCCCGTCGTTCCCTATGTGATGCCCGGCTTCGATCTGGCGAAGAAGGCCAAAGAAGTATTCGAGGCCAATCCGGAATGCGAAGGGTTGGTGCTGCACAAGCACGGCATCTTCTCGTTCGGCCGTACCGCGCGCGAAGCCTATGACCGCATGATTGCGCTCGTTGGAATGGCCGAGCGCCGGCTGCGCAAAGGCGGCGTCAAGCGCCCAGTGGCGGCGGCGCTGCCGAAGAAGCTCGCCTCCGCCAGCGACATTGCGCCGATCCTGCGCGGGCTCGTCGCCATTCCGGACGGCGGCGATGAAGGCCGCGTGGTTCACAGGGTGCTCGAGCATCGCGAGAGCCGCGAGATCACGGCCTATGTCAACGGCCGCGAACTATCGCGCTACAGCCAGCAAGGGCCGGTGACGCCGGACCATGTCATTCGCACCAAGCCGAAACCGCTGATCCTGCCGGCGCCGGAGCAAGGCAGACTGGACGCCTTCACCAACGCGGCGCGCA
>CAIMEE010000030.1 GCA_903839865.1 Enhydrobacter aerosaccus
AAAAGCCCTAGGCGGCCCCCCCCCCCCCCCACTCGAGGGGGGTTGTGCTGCAACAGCTAACTTGCTACACCCCGCGCCTTCGGAAGGGCTGGCCTGTCAGGTCGGCCTTTTCGTATTAGGCCGGACCGGTCCCGAAAGTCTTTTAAGATCAAGGGGTTGTCTGGAAACAAGTAGGTGTGGGAGGCCCGCCATGGCCCGACCACGCCGCCCACAGGAGGGCAAGAATGGCCAAGAAGATCCAAGCCTACGTCAAGCTGCAGGTGCCAGCTGGCAAGGCCAACCCGTCCCCGCCAATCGGTCCGGCACTCGGCCAGCAGGGCGTGAACATCATGGAATTCTGCAAGCAGTTCAATGCTCGCACGCAGAAGATGGAACCCGGCATGCCGATCCCGGTGGTCATCACCGTTTTCCAGGATCGCAGCTTCACCTTCGTCACCAAGACGCCGCCGAACACCTACTTCCTGAAGAAGGCAGCGGGCATCGAGATGGGCGCCAAGACCGTCGGCACGCAGATCGTCGGCAAGGTGACCAAGAAGCAGATCGAGGAAATCGCGAAGCAGAAGATGCCGGATCTCAACTGCGATTCGGTCGAGTCGGCGATGGCCCAGATCATCGGTTCCGCCCGCTCCATGGGCCTCCAGGTGGTGGAGTAGATCATGGCAATGGGAAAGCGTTTCAAGGCGGCTGCCGCCACGGTCGATCGTGACAAGACCTATCCGCTCGCCGAGGCCGTGAAGATGGTCAAGGCGAACGCCAAGGCCAAGTTCGACGAGACCATCGAGGTCGCGATGAACCTCGGCATCGATCCGCGCCACGCCGACCAGGCCGTGCGCGGCATGGTCGACCTGCCGAGCGGCACGGGCAAGACGATCCGCGTCGCGGTGTTCGCGCGTGGCGCCAAGGCCGAGGAAGCCAAGGCCGCCGGGCCGACCTCGTCGGTGCGGACGACCTCGCCGAGAAGATCAACGCGGGCGAAATGAACTTCGAGCGATGCATCGCTACCCCCGACATGATGGGCGTGGTCGGTCGTCTCGGTAAGGTGCTGGGCCCGCGCGGCCTGATGCCGAACCCGAAGCTCGGCACGGTGACACAGGACGTGACCGCCGCGGTGAAGGCCGCCAAGGCCGGCTCGATCGAGTTCCGCGCCGAGAAGTCGGGCATCGTTCACGCCGGCGTCGGCAAGGCTTCGTTCAGCGAAGACGCGATCGCCGCCAACGTGAAGGCTCTGGTGACCGCGATTACGCGCGCCAAGCCGGCCGGTGCCAAGGGCACCTTCATCAAGAAGGTGTCGATCAGTTCGACCATGGGTCCGGGCGTGAAGCTCGACCCGGCAACCGCGGTCAACAGCTGATCGCGTCGTAGATATCGAGTTTCCGTCGCCGGCTTTCGTCGGCGGCGGTTAGAAGCGAAAGGGACCGCGAGGTTCTTGAGCTTCACCTGTCCGAGACCGCAGGTGCTTCGTCCTTTCGGGGACAAGCGTAATGGGGAAACCCGCCGGCGATAGACGGGGGCAAGGGAATTCAACGCGGCACTCCGGTGCGGCGCTGTGTGCCTGAACTTCCGGGGCAGTCGAACAGGACCATTCGGTCTCCGTTCGCGCTGAGCCGCAACGGAGGCTGTGTGGTCTTAACGCAGCCTGTTCGATCCGGATCCTCCGGGTCGGACATATGTTGGAGAAAGCCGTGAATCGTTCGGAAAAGGCCGAGGCGATCGTCGAGCTGAACCGGATCTTCAAGGACACGAACCTGATGGTGATCACTCGCCAGTCCGGTTTGACCGTCCAGGAAGTGACGGACCTTCGCCGCAAGGTGCGGGCAGCCGGCGCAAGCTACAAGGTCGCGAAGAACAGGCTCACGTTGCGTGCCCTCGAAGGCACGCCCTTTACGGCGCTCGGACCCCTGTTCAAGGGCCCGACTGCCATCGCCTACTCCAAGGATCCGGTTGCCGCGGCGAAAGTCGTGGCGGCCTTCGCCAAGGATAACGAGAAGCTGACCATCGTCGGTGGTGCACTCGGTGACAAGACTTTGGACGTCGCTGGCGTCCAGGCCCTTGCCACTCTGCCCTCTCTCGATGCTCTGCGCGGCAAGATCATCGGTCTCCTGCAGGCTCCGGCGACGAAGATCGCTGGCGTTCTCGCGGCACCGGCCGGTCAGGTCGCTCGTGTCATTGGTGCATATGCAGCCAAGGGATAGGCGCGAAGGCCGCGTGAGGCTTTAGCGTAGCAACATAACGTTCAACGAAGTTCGGGTTACTAGGAGATAGAAATGGCAAATCTGGAAAAGCTGGTTGATGAATTGTCGGCTCTGACGGTCCTCGAGGCCGCCGAGCTCAGCAAGCTGCTTGAGACGAAGTGGGGCGTCAGCGCCGCCGCTCCGGTCGCCGTCGCCGCTGCCGGCGCCGCGGCTCCGGCAGCCGAGGTGAAGGACGAGTTCACCGTCATGCTGACCTCCGCTGGCGACAAGAAGATCAACGTCATCAAGGTGGTGCGCGAGATCACTGGTCTCGGCCTCAAGGAAGCCAAGGACCTGGTCGAGGCAGCGCCGAAGGCCGTCAAGGAAGGCGTGCCGAAGGCCGATGCCGAGAAGCTCAAGGCGAAGATCGAGGCCGAAGGCGCCAAGGTCGAGCTCAAGTAAGCAAGTTACCGGTCGGGCCGGTCTCTTCGGAGGCCGGCCCTATCGGGCCTCTTATCAAAGCGGATTGGGCTCCCCATATGGGCCGGTCCGCTTCGATAAGTGGCCCTCTGCGACGGATGGGACGAACGGCTGGCGGGCCGCGAGTTCCGAGAAAGCAGCGGGTGTTATCTACCGCCCTTGAACCTATCGAGGACGCACGATGGCCACGGCCTTCAATACGCGCAAACGGATTCGTCGTTTTTTCGGCCACATCGAGTCGGTGGCCCCGATGCCGAACCTCATCGAGGTCCAGAAGAGTTCCTACGAGAACTTCCTGCAGCGCGCGATTCCCGCTCCGAAGCGGACGCAGTCGGGCCTCCAGGAGGTCTTCCGCGGCGTGTTCCCGATCAAGGACTTTGCCGAGCGCTCGAGCCTCGAGTTCGTGAAGTACGAGTTCGAAGAGCCCAAGTACGACGTCGAAGAGTGCCAGCAGCGCGGCATCACCTACGCCGCCCCGCTCAAGGTCACGCTCCAGCTCGTGGTCTGGGATATCGACGAGGAAGCAGGCTCGCGCTCGATCCGCGATATCAAGGAGCAGGACGTCTACATGGGCGACATGCCGCTCATGACCGACAACGGCACCTTCATCGTGAACGGCACCGAGCGCGTGATCGTCTCGCAGATGCACCGTTCGCCGGGCGTCTTCTTCGACCATGACAAGGGCAAGACCCACTCGTCGGGCAAGTACCTGTTCGCCGCGCGCATCATCCCGTACCGCGGCTCGTGGCTCGACTTCGAGTTCGACGCCAAGGACCTGATCCACGTCCGCATCGATCGCCGCCGCAAGATCCCGGTGACGACGCTGCTGCTCGCGCTCGACAACGATGCGACCGCAAAGAAGCGCGCCGCCGCCGTCGCCAAGGGCATGCTGCTCGATCCGTCCGAGGCCCAGGGCCTGACGCCGGAAGAAATCCTGGCCGCGTTCTATGGCCAGGTCGTCTACAAGCGCGACAAGGAGGGTTGGGTCACCACCTTCGACGATAGCCAGATGAAGAACGTCAAGCTGACGCACGACCTGGTCAATGCCAAGACGGGCAAGACCGTGGCCGATGCCGGCACCAAGATGACGCCGCGCCTGCTCGCCAAGATCAAGGAAGCGGGCCTCAAGGAAGTGCGCGTCACGGCCGAAGAGCTTGTCGGCCGCTACGCCGCGCTCGACATCATCAACGAGAAGACGGGCGAGATCTACGTCGAGTCCGGCCAGGAAATCACCGAGGCCGTGCTCGAGGTGTTCGAGGAGCAGGGCATCGACCTGCTGCCGACGCTCGCCATCGATCACGCCACTGTCGGTCCCTACATCCGCAACACGCTCGCGGCCGACAAGAACAACAACCGTGAAGAGGCGCTGCTCGACATCTATCGCGTCATGCGTCCAGGCGAGCCGCCGACGATCGATCAGGCCGAGACCCTGTTCCAGGGCCTGCTGTTCGACATCGACCGCTACGACCTCTCGCCGGTCGGCCGCGTGAAGATGAACATGCGCCTGGGCTTCGAGGGCGTGCCCGACAGCCAGCGCACGCTGCGCCGCGCCGACATCCTCGCAGTGGTCAAGGTCCTGCACGATCTCAAGGACGGCCGCGGCGAAATCGACGACATCGATCATCTCGGCAACCGCCGCGTCCGCTCGGTGGGCGAGCTGATGGAGAACCAGTATCGCGTCGGCCTGCTCCGCATGGAGCGCGCCATCCGCGAGCGCATGAGCTCGGTGGATATCGACACGGTGATGCCGCACGTCCTGATCAACGCCAAGCCGGCCGCCGCGGCGGTGCGCGAGTTCTTCGGCTCGTCGCAGCTGT
>CAIMEE010000031.1 GCA_903839865.1 Enhydrobacter aerosaccus
CAGGTATACCGCAAGCGCGCGGCTGAGCTCCAGGTCCTCGCCGGTTGCAGTGGAGCGCCGGACGGAGGGAAACATGCTGTCGAAGAACGGCGCATGGACCGACTTGTTGGCCTTGTGCAGCAGTAGGTTCTCGAGACCGTCGCTGAACAGCGCGATCTCCGCGATCGGTTCCTTCGTAGAGTGAAAATCCATAACCTCGAGAGCGTCCTCAGAGGTGACGAAGTTCGTGGTGTTGGCAAATTCGCCATGCTGCGGCCAGAAAACATGTCGCCACGTCGTGGACCAGCCGTCGGAGATCACGATCGCACCGTCTCCGATCTGGAGAAATACCGTCGCCTGCTCCCCGCAGATCGCAGCCAGCAGAGTGCAGGCATAGTCGCGCGGCCGTGACTCGTCGTCCCACGACTTGAGCGAGAGCCGATAGACGACGCCAGAGATCCAGCGCGTGGCGAGATCGCGGCTGATATTCTCGACCTTGCCGCCGCCTGCGATGTAGTCGGCCACCAGCTTCGCGAACGTATGGCACGCGAGCTTCGCGCCGATTTCGGCCTGGGCCGCGCTACCCGCGCCGTCGGACAGCACGAGGATCACGACCGGATGGCCCTCGGCGTCGTTCACGGTCAAGTGGACGTGGCAGTCCTGGCACGGCAGGCCACCCGCTATGTGCGAGGTCCCGATCGCAGACGCCATTGCCATCCGCCATGGCGCACCCTGCGTCAAACGCGGGCCCAACCCGGTGGAAGCAGCGGCACTTCCTGGCCGACGCCCGAGCGCGACACGCTCGACAGCGACGACGACAGCCAGACGAAGAGATCGCTGAACTGCAGTCCCGCAAGCTTGAGCGGCGTGCGCACCGCGATCTGGCGGAGGATGTCCATGTCGGCGTGCTGGACGCCCACGGCAAAGAACGAGAATCCCTTCGAAGTCTCGCCTTCCTTGATCATCGCCGCCGCGCCGCGCCAATCGTCGGTCGGAGCGCCATCGGTGATCATGAAGATCCACGGCCGGTAATAGGGAATGCCGTTGGCCTTGTAGGCCTGCTTGCGCTGGCGAACCATCTCGAGCCCTCCGGCGATTGCCGCGCCCATCGGCGTATCGCCAGCTCCCTGCAGAACCGGAGGCACGAACTGGTCCGGCGTCTGGAAGTCGCTCACGAGCTGCACGGGACCGAACGTCACCAGGCCGATCTCGACGCGCTTCATGGCGAGTGCATCGCTGGCCAGCGCCTGGCGAAAGACCGACAGGCCGCGATTGAGTTCGTTGATCGGGCCGCCTTCCATCGATTCGGATGTATCGAGCAACAAGAGGCACGGACAACGCGGCTCGGGATTGTCCGCGAATTCACTGGATCCAAAGGGAATCTGCTCGAACTCCGACATGCCGCCCCGGTCCTCGTCCAACCTCTTACCGCTTATGAAAGAACCTACAGCATCTTTCAACCAACCGACTGTACACCGGGTCGCAACTAATTGCAGAAGAACAGGTATCAGCCCTTGGGGACGGGCGCCTTGGGGGTAATGACACGCACCGGATCGCCATCCGACAGGCCATCGGGCGGGCTGTCGATGATCCTGTCGTCGGCGCTGATGCCGGTGCCTATTTCGACCAGCTGGCCCAGGTCGCGCGAGATCGTGACGGGTTTCAGCAGGACCTTGTTGTTCGCATCGACGGTGGCCACGCGCAGGCCCTTCTGGCCGAAGATCAGCGCGCCGGCCGGCACGCTGAGCGCCTGCATGTTGGACGGCAGCTCGATATGCGTGTTGGCGAACGCACCGGGCATCAACTCGCCGCTGGCGTTTTCCACGAGCAACTGCATGCGGGTCGTACCCGAAGCAGGATCGACGGAGCGCGACGAGGCCTCGACGACGGCGTTGTAAACCTTGCCGGGATATTCCGGCACGGTGATCTGGACCTTGGTGTTGATCTTCACGGCCGGCACGTAGTTCTGCGGCACACTCACGTTGAGGCGCAGCTTCTGCGTATCGGAGATAACGAACAGGGCGAGGCCCGCACTCGAATCGGCGTTGATCAGGGCACCCACGTCGGTGTTGCGAACCGTCACGATACCGTCGAACGGCGCGGTGACGCGCTTGAAGTCGTACAGCACGACCAGCCGGTCGACGGCCGCTTGCGCTGCCCGGGTGAGCGCCTGCTTGACGGTGAGATCTCCCGCCTTCTCGTCGACGGTCTGGCGCGACACCGCGTTGCTGCTGCCCATGGTCTGCCAGCGCTGCGCCGTCACCTGGGCCAGCGTCTCCGCTGCCTGCGCCGACGCAAGCGCCGCCTTGGCTTGCAGGAGCTGCTGGTCGAGGTCGGGCGCCTCGATCTCCGCCAGGAGCTGGCCCGCCTTCACGGAGGCGCCGATATCGACGTACCAGGCCTTCAGGAAGCCACTGACACGAGCATAGATCGGCGCGCGCGCATAGGCCTCGAGGCGGGCCGGCAGGTCGAGCGACGACAGATTGGAGCCTGTTCCCGGCTTGATGACTGCCACGAACGGCACTGCGTTGGCTTCCGTCATCTGCTTCAGATGGGCTTCGCTCGAGCTCCTCGTCCAGATCCCGTTCGCAACGACGAACACCACGATGACGCAGCCGACGATCCCAACAAGGGCAAGGCCGCGGCGCGACCGCTTGGGGCTCCCGGGAGACACGGGGGGCGCGGACTCAGGCGACATGAGGCACTCCGTGGGCGTCCTTCCCGGGCACAGCCACCTTGCCATGCTTGCGATGAACGACACTGAAGACGACAGGAACGAAAATCAGCGTGGCGATGGTGGCAAAGATCAGCCCGCCGATCACCGCGCGACCGAGCGGCGCATTCTGCTCGCCACCCTCGCCGAGGCCCAGCGCCATCGGCGTCATGCCGATGATCATGGCAAGCGCCGTCATCAGGACGGGACGGAAGCGTACGAAGCCGGCGTCGAGCGCCGCGGCCGTCGCGTCGCCCAGCTCGGCCAACCGCTCGCGCGCGAAGCTGATGACCAGCACTGAATTCGCGGTGGCCACGCCCATGCACATGATGGCGCCGGTCAGCGCCGGCACCGACAGCGTCGTGGCCGTGGCGAACAGCATCCAGATGATGCCCGCCAGTGCCGCCGGCAGCGCGGTGATGATCACGAACGGATCACTCCAGGATTGGAAATTGACCACGATCAGCAGGTAGATCAGCACGATGGCGGCAAGAAGGCCGAACAGCAGGCCGGAGAAGGCGCTCTCCATGATGCGCACCTGTCCCAGCAGGCGGACAGCGCGAATCTTCGGGCTGGCTTCAGGCGCCAGCTCCGCGATCACCCGGCGCACGTCTGCCGCCACGCTACCGAGATCGCGGCCCTGTACGGCGGCATAGACCTGAACCACGTTCTGCAGGTCGTATTGCGAGACCACGGCGCTCGCGACGTCGCGCTTGATGTCGGCGATGCCGCCCAGGACCTGCAGCGACGTCGTGGCCGGTGCCATGATCGGCAGGTTGGACAGCGCGGACAGCGAATCGAGCTTGTACTGCGGCGTCTGCATCACGATGCCGTAGGAGATGCCCGTCGCGGGATTGAGCCAATAGGTCGGCGCCACCTGGCCGCTGCCCGCCAGGTTCACGACCATCGAATTGGTCACGTCGCGCGTGGTGAGTCCGACATATTGGGCGCGCGTGCGGTCGATATCGACGTTGAACACGGGCGCCGTGCGCGCTTGCTGCAGGCGCGCATCGACCACGCCCGGGATCATTCGGATGCGCTTCAGCAGGCGATTGGCATGGTCGAAGGCGGCACCCGCGTCGGCGCTGCGGACCTGCACGTCGATCGGCGCCGGCGCGCCGAAGTTCAGGATCTGGCTGATGATGTCGGCCGGAAGGAACGAGAAAGTGAAGCTCGGGAAACGCTCGGGCAGCTGGCGGCGAAGTTCGGCCACATAGTCGGCGGTGGGCGCATGTCCCTCGACCAGCTTGATCTGGACGTCGCCGTCCTGGCTCCCGATCACGCCGGTGTTGTTGTAGGTGAGATTGATGCCGCTGACCGGCAGGCCAACGTTGTCGACCAGCGTGGCGATCTCGTGGCTCGGGATGATCTCGCGAATCGCCTTCTGGATGGCGGCGAACTGGTTGGCCGATTCCTCGACGCGCATGCCGATAGGGCCGCGGGCATGCATCAGGATCTGGCCGGCATCGACCGACGGGAAGAAGTTGCGGCCGAGGAACGGCGCCAGCCCGAACGACAGCAGCACGAAGGCCATGAAGCCCACGATGAAGACCGGCCGGTGCGCGAGCGCGAGCTCGAGCAGGTCGCGGTAGAACGCCCTGAATGCCTCGAAGCGCGCTTCGAAGCCGCGCTGGAAGCCGACCAGCGGATTGCGCGACGCCGGGCGGGCCTCGCCGTGCGCGGCGTGCGGCTTCAGCAGGTAGTTGGCCATCGTCGGCACCAGCGTGCGCGACAGCAAGAACGAGCAGATCATGGCGAACATGACGGCCTCGGCCATCGGCACGAAGAGGAAGCGCGCCACACCGTCGAGGAAGAACATCGGCACGAACACGATGCAGATGCAGAGCAGCGACACGAAGGCGGGCGTCACGATCTGGCGGGCGCCGTCCATGATCGAGCTCTCGACATCCTTGCCGTGCTCGAGGTGCCAGTTGATGTTCTCGATCGTGACCGTGGCGTCATCGACCAGGATGCCGACGGCGAGCGCCAGGCCGCCCAGGGTCATGATGTTCAGCGTCTCGCCGAAGGCGGCAAGCATGGCGATCGACCCCAGGATGGCGAGCGGGATCGATGTCGCGATGATCACGGTCGAACGCCAGCTGCCGAGGAACAGGAGGATCATCAGGCTGGTCAGGATGGCTGCGATCGCCGCCTCGACCGCCACACCGCTGATGGCGCCCTTCACGAACACAGACTGGTCACCCAGCAGCGCGATGGTGAGGTTCTCTGGCAGGGTGCGCTTCAGGTCCTCGACCCTCTCTTTGATGCCCGCGATGATCGACAGCGTCGACACCGCGCCGTTCTTCAGCACCTGCAGCAACACCGAGCGGTTGCCGTCGACGTGGACGATGTTGGTTTGCGGCGGGTTGCCGTCGCGCACCGTCGCCACGTCGTGCAAGTAGACGATGGTGCCGTCCTTGGCGAACACGGGAATATTGGCGAGGTCGGCGAAGGCCTTCGGCGCGTTGTTGAGCTGGATGGCATATTCGTAGCCGCCGACCTTCTGCGTGCCGGCGGGCGTCAGCAGGTTCTGGGCAGCGAGCGCATTGGCCACGTCGTTGGCAGAGAGTCCACGTGCCTGCATGGCGGCAGGATCGAGATCGATCTGGATCTGGCGGAACTTGCCGCCAAACGGGAACGGGATCGCCGCACCCGGCACGGTCACCAGCGGCGTGCGCACGGTGTTGATGGCGAGATCGAACACCGCCTGCTCCGACATGCCGCGCGCGGACAAGGCAAGCTGGATGATCGGCACGGTCGACGCGCTGAAATTCAGGATCAGCGGCGGCGTTGCATTGGGCGGCATCTGCTTCACGACGGTCTGCGAGATCGCCGTGACCTGGGCATTGGCGGTGCGGATGTCGGTGCCGGGCTGGAAAAAGACCTTCACGATGCCGACGCCGGTGTAGGACGTGGCCTCGATATGCTCGATGTCGTTCACAGTTGTCGTGAGCGAGCGCTGGAAGTTCAGCATGATGCGGCCGGACATGTCGTCAGGCGACAGACCGGTATAACCCCAGACCACGGCGATGACCGGAATGCGGATGTCAGGGAAGATGTCGACCGGGGTGCGCAGCGCGGCCAGTGGTCCCACGATCAGGATCAGCACGGCCATCACCACGAACGTGTATGGCCGCTTCAGCGCAATACGAACGAGATCCAACATCCCGGCTTAAAATCCACAATCTGAAGAGGGAGCGCCGGCCTCGCGCAGGCCGATGCCGCGCGATGGAATCACGTGCGGAATACGGAGTCTACGCAATATTGCCCCTCCCCTTTGCATGGCAGTGCGCTAGGCTTGCATGGGAGATCAAGCCGATCCCCGGGGAGATGCAAGAATCATGGCGGATTACGACTATATCATCGTGGGGGCCGGTTCGGCCGGTGGTACTCTGGCCGCCCGCCTCACGGAAAATTCAGCGATCCGCGTCCTCCTGCTCGAAGCCGGTGCCGCGAGTCATCCCTACTCCCGCATGCCGCTGAGCTTCGGCCTGCTGATCGACAATCCGGCCGCCAACTGGCTCTACCAGTCCGAGCCCGAACCCGGCACGGCGAACCGCGAAATCCCGGTGCCGCGCGGAAAGCTGCTGGGCGGCTCCTCGTCGATCAACGGCCTGGTCTGGGTGCGCGGCCAACCGCTCGACTACGATACCTGGGCGCAGATGGGCAATCGCGGCTGGAGCTGGCAGGACGTGGCGCCGCTGTTCACGCGCATGGAGAATTTCGTCGACGGCGACGGCAGCAACGGCCGCGGCACCGGCGGCCCGCTCAAGGTCTCGACCGTGCCTGATCAGAATCCACTCTACGACGCGCTGTTCGCCGCCTCCAAGGCCGCCGGCTTCAAGCTCAATCCCGACTACAACAGCGAGGACCAGGAAGGCGTCGTGAAGACGCAGACCTCGATCTACAAGGGCCGGCGCATGAGCGTGGCCCACTGCTACATCGAACCGGCAATGAAGCGGCCCAACCTGCACGTCGTCACCGACGCCATGACGCTGCGCGTGCTGCTGGAAGGCAAGCGCTGCGTCGGCGTCGAGTACGAGAAACTCGGCAAGGTCCATCAGGCCCGCGCGCGCGAGACGATCCTCTCGGCGGGCGGCGTCGCCAGCCCGCAGATTCTCGAACTGTCCGGCATCGGCCAGCCCGAGCTGCTCAGGAAGCACGGCATCGAGGTGAAGCACGAGCTTCCCGCCGTCGGCGAGAATTTCCGCGACCACATCAACGCACGCATCGTCTGGCGGGTGAAAGACCCCAGGGTCTCCTACAACCACATGGCGCGGGGCGTCGGCGCCGTCACCCAGATGATGAAATATCTGGCGACCGGCGGCGGCTTCATGAGCCTGCCCTCGGCGCCATTGCTGGCCTTCCTGCGCACGCGGCCCGAACTCGCCACGCCCGACGTGCAGATGCACATCGTGCCGTACTCGATCAAGGACCCGAAGACCCGCAAGCTGCAGGACTTCCCGTCGATGACGATCTCGGTCTACCAGCTGCGGCCCGAGAGCCTGGGCTCGATTCACATCAAGTCGCCCGACCCCAAGGCCCATCCCTCGATCCGCTTCAATTTCCTGGCCGACCCGATCGATCAGGCCGCCATGTCGGAAGGCTTCCGCATGATCCGCCGCATCGTCGACGCGCCGCCGATGGATGCCTATCGCGGCGAGGAATATTCGCCCGGCCCGCAGGTCAGCACGGACGCGCAGATCCTCGACTACATCCGCAACAACTCGCAGACCGCCTATCACCCGATCGGCACCTGCCGCATGGGCCACGGGCCAAACACCGTCGTCGACGACAAGCTCAAGGTGCACGGCATCGAGGGACTTCGCATCGCCGACGCCTCGATCTTCCCGACCATGCCTTCCGGCAACACCAACGCACCCTCGATCATGGTGGGCGAGAAAGCGGCCGATATCCTGAAGTCGGCGGCTTAGCCGCCCAATATCTCAGCCGCCGAGCGCACGACGTACGTTCTCGGGGATGGGCACGGCCTTCAGCGTGCTCTTGTCGCCTTCCTTGCGCGCCCAGATACGGGTCTCCGCGCCTTCCGCCGCGATCTCGCCCGAAGCGTCGCGGAAGACGTGGCTGATGCTGAAGGAACTGTTGCCGAAGCGCGAGACGTGCGTCTCGACAACCAGCTTCTCACCGGGCTGCGAGGGTCGCTTGAACGCGCACTCCGCCTTCACCAGCGGCGGGCCTTCGGTCCATTGCCCGCTGCTCAGGTTGTCGCGCACGAGTCCCGCCTTGATGAACAGGCGGGCCGTCGCCTGGTCGCTCCAGCGGAAATACGCCGGGTAGTAGACGATGCCGGCGGGGTCGCAGTCGCCCCACTCGACGGTGACTTCGTGGCGGATGGTGAGGGCCATGGCTGCTGTCATTCCTCCAGCGGTTTGCCGCTGACGAAGGCCGTACCGGTCATCGCCGCGATCAGCTTGCCGTCCTCGCGCACGACATCGACGCGATAGGCCGCGATCTTGGGCGACCAGGACAGTTCGGTCGCAGTTGCCGTCAGCGTCTCGCCGACCTTGACCGCGCGATTGTAGATCATGTGCACGTCGATGCCCGCTGCCGCGATCCCGCGCGCGTTGCACGCGAGGCCAAAGGCCGCGTCCGCCAGGGTAAAGGTGAGGCCGCCATGGCACACGCCGCCGAAGTTGAGGTGGCGCGGCTCGACGCGCACGCGCGTCGTGGCACTTCCGGGAGTCGACGCGACCAGCTCGATGCCGAGATCGCCGCAGAAAGCGTCGCGCCGCGCGATCGCCATCATGTCGGGACGAGCGCTCACGCCGCTATGGCCGAGAGGGTGCGCGACAGGGACTCGCCGTCGGGGTCGGCCAGGGCCGCCACCCGGGCATTGGCCACGGCATCGACCGCTTTCGAGAGCGCAAGTCTTCCCGCCAGCGCGGGTCCGATGACCTCGGCCGAGATGCGGCGATAGTTGCCAAGCCCGCGTGCGTAGGTGTCGCCGTAGCCTTTGACGAGCCGGGCAAGCTCCGCGATCTCACGCGCGAGGTCGGCGCTCAGCGCCTGCGCCGACCTGATCGACTGCAGCCAGCGCTCGATCTCGGCCTGCTCCTCGATGTAGCGATAGGTGCGCGGCCGCCACCAGCGCAGGCTCGCGAGAAAGCGCAGGCGCGCGAACCCCCAGATCGTGGTCGAGCGCACATGCATCGAAACGTTGAATTTGCGCCGCGCCAAGAGCCAGCGCGCGGCTGCAGGCGGCAGGATGGCCGCGATCTCCTCGTTGCCCGGCTTGAAATGCTCGGTGATCTCGAGCGGCTCATGCGGCTTGGCCCGTACTTCGGCGCGCACGCGCTCCAGCCGCTCGCGCGAGGTCTTTGCCTGCGCCACGCGAATGACGTCCTCGAACGACATGCGTACCGCGAGATGGCGCGCAACGTCGCGAACCAGCACCGGGTCGATCCCCTCCAGCCGATCGAGATAGAGCGCCGCGTACTTCCGGTCCTGATAGACGCTGAGGCGGCGGATGCCCTCCTCCACGATGTCGAGGCTGGCCGCGGGAAAGTTCGCGCGCGCGCGCTCGATCAGGTCTTCGACACCCTGTGCCGCGGACTGCCGCTTGCGATGCTCGCGCACGGCCTGATCGAGTTCACCGCGCGCATGGCCGCGCCCGAAGGCGAAGGCCGCAAGGTTTGTATCGACGGCCTTGCCGCCTTCGCGGATCGCCGCCTCGAAGGCACTAGCCGGGATCGGCAGCCTACCCGAGCCTGCGAGCGCGCCCAGCAGCACGGCGTTGATCACGCCGCCGCTTTCCTCGGCGGCCTGGTCCATGTCGAACAGAATCTGCGTCTTGCTGCGTTCCTCAACGGCGCGCAGCAGGCGGCCGACATCGAAACTGCCGTCGCCCATCGCCGCACGCTCGCTGATCGCCAGCACGCGGTGCGTCGAGGCAATGAGCGTCGTGCGGTCGGGCGTCACGAAGCCGTTGAAGATCATGCGGCCGGCCTCGAGCAGCTCGGTCGCGAGAGCCACGTCGACCTCGCCGATTGCCGGGTTGAGCGCCAGCACTGCAGCGCGCGGGCCGCCCGCCGGCATCACCTCGATATAATAAGTCGTGGCGCCTGTGCGCTGCGCGACGCCCGGAATTTGAGTCGCCTGCACGCCCAGCCCGTGGCTGTACGCCGCCGAGACAATCCAGTCGCAGAGGACGCCGCCGCCGTCGCCGCCCAGCGCGCCCACCAGGATGTTGATCGACTTGCTCAGGAGACTCTCTCCAGCCGCAGCTCGACCTCGCGCTCGATGAAGCCCCATTCGGCCGTGACCCGCAGCTTGCGCAGCAGCTCGTCGAAGCGGCCTTTGTTTTCGGGCCTGAACTCGAACCAGGTGAGGAAATCGAACTGTGCGCCCGGCTGGTCGCGGCAATGTACGAGCTGACGCGAGACGACCGCGAGGTAGTCGCTGCCGATCGCGATATGGCGCGACTTGTCCTCGAGCACGGCACGCCGCTCGTCCTGCGCCATTGCCCACCACGCCGCCGACTTGGTGATCGGGATCAGCGCGGCGCATGTAGCGCCGGGCTTCGCGAGCACCGAAGGTGTGGCGTCGAGCAGTTTCTTCTCGGCGGCATTCGTGTAGCGGAGATTGCTGGTCACACCCGACAGCGTCCACGATGCAGTGGTATCGACCGTCACGCCTCGATCGATGAACCCGACGCCGGCCAGGCCCGTGCCCTTGATGGCGCTCTGCTTCGTGACCTTCCACTTACCCCGCGCCCCGCCGTTGAAGAAGATCGTCTCAGCCATGCGCCAACGCTCCGATCGCCGTCGAGCGCAGGCGCCACAGCAGGCGATCCCACCATGTCGCGTTCTGCACGATGTCGGCCTTGTAGAACGACGGGCAGAGCACGGCCGCATCGGCCACCTCCCCGCACAGGCCGCAGCCGACACAGCCGTTGTTGACCGAGGCGACCGGATCGGTGCGCAGCGGATCGGGGCTGGGCTTCACCACCAGCGACGGGCAGCCCGAGAGACGGATGCAGGAGTGATCGCCGGTGCAGACTTCGTCGTCGACGCCGTAGCGCGTGCGCACAACGCGCTCGCCGCGCTTGAACTGGGCCGCGATCTGCGGCCGCACGCGACGTTGGCGCGCGAGCTGGCATTCGCCGTCGGCCACGATCACCTTGAGGCCCGGCTCTTTCGTGTTCATCGCCTCGCGCAGCGAGCCCAGCATGTTGGCGACGTTGTAGGTGCGGATGGTGCGCAGCCATTTCACGCCCATCGCCTTGAGGGTCGCTGCGATATCCGATGTGGTCTCGCCATCGCGCCGGTTGCCCGAAGTGTTGGGAATGAACTGCGCGCCGGTGGCCGAGGTGTAGCCGTTCTGCATGATGACCAGCACACGGTCGCCGCGATTGAACATCGACGAGGCCACGCCCGACAGCAGGCCGTTGTGCCAGAAGCCGCCATCGCCCATCACCGAAATCGTCCGCTTCTGCATGACCGGCGCCACCGCACCCGCCGCTGCCAGCGACATGCCGAAGCCCAAAATGGAATTGCCGAGGTTGAAGGGCGCCAGGGTCGCGAACGAATGGCAGCCGATGTCGCTCGAAATGTGAACCTTGCCGACCTCGCGCTCGAGCAGCTTGATCGCCGAGAAGACCGGACGCTCGGGGCAGCCGACGCAAAAGCCCGGCGGCCTGAGCGGCAGCGGACCGCCCAACAGCCGCTGCGCCTCCGCACGTCCTGCTTTTGCTGCCTCGAAACGCGCGCGGGGACCGGAGAGATCGATGTCGTTGGCGGAGAGCGTGAGGAACTTCAGGAGGCCTTCCGTCACCACCTCGGCCGTGTACTCACCGGCCATCGGCAGCACGTCCTTGCCGTAGATCTTCGTGCCGATGTCGCGCTTGCGCAGCAGGGCGTGGATCGCCTGCTCGATGTAGTCGGGCGCGCCCTCCTCGACGATCAGAACCGCGCGCTTGGTCTTGCAGAAATCGGCGATCTGGTCACCGACCAGCGGATGCGTGACGTTGAGCACGAGCGTCGGGATCTTGCCTTCGACCTCGAGCCGGTCGAGACCGCGCATCAGCACGTTGGTGATGCCGCCCTGCACGATGATGCCGAGATCGGCGCGGTCGCCCGCAAAGAATTCGTTCAGCCCGTGTTTGACGATGAACCGCTCGGCCGCGGGCTGGCGCACGTCGACCTTCAGCTTCTCGTGCGCATAGGTCGAGGGCGGGTGCGAGATTCGATCGTAATTGTGCAGCGCCGGCTCGGCCAGACGCGCGTTGCGCGAGATCGCGGGCGGCTTGTTGTTTTTGGCCACGAACTCGCCGGTTACGTGGCAGGCGCGGATACGCAGCTCCATCATGACCGGCGTATTGGTCGCCTCGGAGAGTTCAAACGCCTTCTCCGTGCAGTTGACGATGGTCGGCAGTGAGGGCCGCGGATCCATCAGCCAGACCGACGATTTCAAGGCATAGGCCTGCGTGCGCTCCTGGATGACGGATGCGCCTTCGCCGTAGTCCTCGCCGACCACGATCAGCGCGCCACCGATCACGCCGGGCGACGCCAGGTTCGAGAGCGCGTCGGCCGCGACGTTGGTGCCGACGATCGACTTCCAGGTAACGCAGCCGCGGATCGGATAGTTGATCGAAGCGCCGAGCAGCGCGGCGGCTGAGGACTCGTTGGTGCATGTCTCGAGATGGACACCGAGCTCATCGAGCAGGTCCTGGCTTTCGACCAGCACATCGACCAGATGCGAGACCGGCGCGCCCTGGTAGCCGCCGACATAGGAAACGCCTGCCTGCAGAATCGCCTTGGTGACGGCGAGGATGCCTTCGCCGCGGAAGACTTCGCCGTCGCCGAGGCGCAACGCGCGCACCTCTTCCTTGAACGAGCGCTCCGGATTGGTGCGTTGGGCGACGGGAACCTGCGGCTGGTCGAGCATGGCCTTCAGTATAGGCGTTAACGCCGGACGCGACGATCCCGTTTGGGGGTGTCCCGCACGCCCGCGGAGCGGGCCTTGGCCAGCAGGTCACGGAACGGTGCCAGCAGGCGCTCGCGCACGTCCCCGCCTTCCAAAGCCGAAAGCGCCAGGCCGACCGCTTCCAGTGTCGAGACCGCGTCCGGCCGCGCCTCCTTGCGCAGATTGCCGTAGAGCGAGGGGCCATCGGGCACGATCACGAAGCGCCTGAGCTTGGTCAGCCAGGCGTTGCGCCACCACAGCGCCTTGGCCTGCGCCCAGTTGCCATCGAGCACGACGAGGCCCCTCAGCCCGGCGAGGGCGCCGTCCTGGTTGGCCATCGGCTCGCCCTTGCCGGTGACCGCGACGAGGGGGCCTTTACCCGGCGCGTGCGCCGAACCGAGATACAGCACGCCCCAGTCGCGCGCTTCCGCCGGCTGCTTCAGCGCATGCGCGAGATTGCGCCACGACAGGCCGACCACGAGTTGGGCGTTGCCCAGCGTCTCGCAGATCAGTTTGGCCGTGCCGAGCGCACGATCCTGCTCCTGCGGATGCTGGAGGATAAGAACTGCGACCTTGTTGTCGACCTTGCCTGACATGGCGCGAGGTATACCTCCTCCGTCACCCCGAGCGAAGCCGAGGGGTCTCTTTTCCCGCCGATATCATAAAGAGATCCCTCGACTACGCTTCGCTCCGCTCGGGATGACGGTTAGGCTTAGGAAATGCCCGTCACTGTCCTCCTCTACGATAGCGTCACCAAGCTGCCGCCCGAGTCGGCGGGCGCCGTCGCGATCGGCGGTTCGCATGGCGCGGCCTATGCCGCGCATTTGTCCGCCAAGGCGGGCGTTCGCGCCGCGATCCACCATGATGCCGGGATCGGCCTCGACGAGGCGGGCGTGAGCGGACTGCCCTACGCCGAGAAGCTCGGCATGGCGATGGTGGCGCTTGCGACCGAGAGCTGCCGCATCGGCGATTCCCAGGACCAGTACGCGCGCGGCATCGTCAGCCGCGTCAATGCCCAGGCCGCCGCCTGCGGTGTCACCGTCGGCATGTCGTGCAAGGAAGCGGCTGAACTGCTGAAGAGCGCGCCGTGGCCGCATACGGCGCCCGCGCCCAAACAGGAACAGCGCTATCTGATCGACAAAATCGTCTGCCTCGATTCAGCCTCTCTGCTGGTGCCGGAGGACCGTGACCGCGTTCTCGCGACCGGCAGCCATGCTGCACTGATCTCCGGCCACACGACCGCACCCTTCCGGCCGCGCCTGATCCTGTTCAATGACGGCGGCCCCGGCATCGATCGCGGCGGCGTGCTGGGCCTCGACATACTGGAGCAGGCGGGGGTGGCGGGCGCCGCCGTCGCGGCCCGCTCGGCACGGATCGGCGATGGCCGCTCCACTTTGCAGGACGGAACGCTCTCTGCCGTCAATCAGCCTGCTTACCGGCTTGGCCTGCGTGTGGGCAGTCCGGCTCTTGCCTTGGCGCGCGCCGTGGCCGACAAGGAATGATCATCGCGGGAGAAATCGCTTGGCCCTTGTGAATGTGAAGTCGGAAATCGCGGGCAATGTCTGGAAAATCCTGACCAAGCCCGGCGACAAGGTCGAGGCCGAGGGTGAGCTCATGATCCTCGAATCGATGAAGATGGAAATCCCGGTGCAGTCGCCCAAGGCAGGCGTCGTGAAGGAGATCCGTGTCGCCGAGGGCGAGGCGATCGCCGAGGGCCAGCTGGTGGCGATCATCGATGGCTAACGGCGTCGCCACCGATATCGCAAAGCTCTGGGCTCCGTCCAATCTCACCCGCTGCGCACCTGGCATCGCCCTGTGCTGCGCGATCGCCGCCGTGGCCTTTACCGCCAACGCCAATCACTGGATGCAGTTCGGCAAGGTCTTCATCCCGCCGCTGATCGTGACCCTCATCGTCGGCATGATGCTGCAGCCGTTGTCGACCAAGGACGTGCTGAAGCCCGGTCTTGAATTCGCCGGCCGCACCCTGCTCCGCACCGGTGTCGCGCTGTACGGCGTGCAACTTACCCTGGGCGACCTCGTGCACGGTGGCGCGCTGCCCATCGTGATCGCAATCTGCGCCGTGGGCTTCACCATCGTGTTCGGCGTGATAGCCGCCCGCATGCTGGGCCTGACGCGCGATTTCGGCTTCCTCACCGGCTGCGCCACCGGCGTCTGCGGCGCCGCAGCCGCCATGGCAACCTCGGCCGTGCTGCCGCGCCATGCGAACTCCGACCGCGACCTCGCCTTCTCGGTGATGGGCGTGAACTTCATCAGCACCGTCACCATGGTGGTCTATCCCACGCTCCATTTGTGGCTGGGCTACACCAACTTCGAGATGGGCGTGTTCCTGGGTGGCTCGATCCACGACGTGGCGCAGGTCGCGGGCGCCGGCGAGAGCCTCGTCCAGACACTGGGCAAGGAGCCCCTCACCGTCGCCATCATCACCAAGCTGCTGCGTGTGGCGTGCCTGCTGCCGGCCGTCACCATCATCGCCTGGTGGGTGGCGCGCGGCGGCGAGAAGGCCGGCGACGCCCGCCCGACGCCGCCCGTGTTCCTGTTCGGCTTCCTGATCCTGGCCGCCATCAACTCGTTCGGGTTCATCCCGCACGGTGTGCAGACCACGATGGCGCAAGTCTCCTCATTCCTGATCATTGCCGCGATCGCCGCGCTCGGCATCAAGACCTCGCTGCTGGCGCTGGTTCGCATCGGACCGAAGCCGGTCGTGCTGTTGCTTGTCGAGACGGTCTTCATCGGCGCCATGGTCGCGGGCCTTATCTATGGCCTGCGCCACTTCTGAATGATCGCCATCGCGCCACCGCGCGATGCCGCCGACCTCGATTCGGTGCGCACTCTTTTCACCGAATACGCCGGATCGCTTGGCTTTTCGCTGGGCTACCAGGGGTTCGATGCCGAACTCGCGGGCCTGCCCGGCAAGTATGCGGCGCCCGAGGGCGCGCTGCTGCTGGCGAAGGTCGACGGCGTTGCCGCCGGAGTCATTGCGCTGCGCAAGCTGGAACCCGGGATCGCCGAGATGAAGCGGCTGTACGTGCGGCCCGCCCATCACGGCCGTTCGATCGGGCGCAAACTGGCCGAAGCGGTGCTCGAAACGGCCCGGACGCTCGGCTATCGCCGTCTCAGACTGGACACAATCAGCGGTAAGATGGACACCGCCGTGAAGCTCTATCATTCGATGGGCTTCGCCGAGATCGCGCCCTACTACGACAGCCCCGTGCCCGGCACCACCTACCTGGAGCTTGTCCTGTGAGCGACCGCTACTTCGAGGATTTCAAGGTCGGCGACCGCTTCGTGAGCGGCGGCATGACCATGACCGAGGCCGGCATCATCGAATTCGCGCGCCAGTGGGATCCGCAATCCTTTCATGTCGATGTCGAATTCTCGAAGAAGTGGGCCTTCGAAGGCCTCATCGCCTCGGGCCTCCATACGATGTGCGTGACGCTGCGCCTGTGGCTCGATCTCGGCGTCCTGCGCGCCTGCAGCCTGGGCTCGCCGGGCCTGGGCGAGACGCAGTTCCCGCGGCCCGTGCGGCCGGGAGACACGATCAAGGTCGTCACCGACATCGTCGAGCTGCGGCTGTCCGCCTCCAAGCCCGACCGCGGCGTCTGCCGCCTGCGTCAGGTGACAGTCAACCAGCGCGGCGAGCCCGTGATGGAGCAGGAGACCACGGTGTTCCTGAAGCGCCGCCCCGTCGCGGCCGCAGCTGCGCGGAGCTGATATCCCTTCCCTCCCCCGTCTTCGGGGGAGGTGTCAGCGTCTTACGCTGACGGAGGGGGCGACCCGCAGACGCGATATCGCAATTTCAGATCATGATCTCATCTTGGCGAGGGCGGCCGGGTGGCTTGCCCCCTCCGCCCTTCGGGCACCTCCCCCGAAAACGGGGGAGGAACAAACAAATGAGTCAGCGCCAGGCAAACACAGGCTGCTCGAAATGGTCGACGCGCGTGTCGCGGCCGGCCAGCGCCACTTCCTTGAACTGATAGAGCATCGCCGCCGTCGGTGCGTTAACCGTCGCCATCGGAAGCGGCAGGCGGATGATGGGGCGGTCCGATTCCGGGATCGGCACGATCTCGGGCGAATTGGGCCGAAACAGCTCCGTGCAGGCAACGCGATAGACGGTCGCCACTTCCGACGGACTGGGCAGGAGCTGCACCTTGCCCGACAGCCAGACCACGACCGGCGCGATGAGATACCCCGAACGGGTCGGGTAGTCGTCGAGGCGCCCCAGCACGTCGTCGGTCGAGGCGAGGACGCCCAGCTCCTCATGCAATTCGCGCAGCGCCGTCTGTTCCATCGTCTCGCCGGCATCGACGCGGCCACCGGGCAGCGCGAATTGACCACCGTGGGCGCGCAGCTTCGGCGTGCGGCGCGTCAGCAGGAAGGCCGCCTCCCCCGGCGCATCGGCCTCGACCACGACGATGGCGACGGCGGCATGCTTCAGGCTGCCCGGATCGGGGCGGCGGCGGACGTCGAAGCGGCCGAGCCGTCCCGCGATATCGCGGCGCAGTTTTTCGTCGAAGCGAAGGCTCGTCACGCCGCGAATGTCATGTGGATGGAGGCTTTCGGAACGTCCAGACGACGGCGGGCGGCACGTTGCGCCAGATGCGCTTGCCCCGGACACCCTGCAGGTGAAGCCGGTCGCGCTGGGCGAACGGCACCGGCGCTTTCGGCCCGTAGGTGAACTGGATCATCGCCGCGCCCATCGGCAGCGTCTCGGACACGCCCGACACGATGTCGTTCACGATCTCCGACGGCAGCGACAGCAGCGGCAGGCTCGACACGACGGCGGCGATACGCTCGACGCCGTTGGCGACAAGCAGACCCGGCAGATGGGCCGCGTCACCCTCGATGATCTGCGGCCCGGGAAAATTCCGGCGCAGGAACGCAGCGAGCTCAGGGTCCCGTTCGACCAGCGCTAGGCGCTGCGGCGCGATGCCGGCCGCGAGCAAGGCCTTGGTGACTTCGCCGGTGCCGGCGCCCAGCTCGATGACGTGGCCCACATGGCCTTCCATGCAGGCGACGGTCGTCTCGGCCATGGCGCGCGCAAGCAGAGGTCCGCTCGGCACGACGGCGCCCATCGCGAAGGGCCGGCGCAGCCAGCGCTTCAGGAACAGGGCCGTGCCGGCGTGTTCGAGCGATGCCATCAACCAAGGTCTAACAGACGGAAAGCCGGTTCTCTACTGTGCCGGCTGCAGCGCGGGGCCCGTTTCGACAGGCGCGGGTGCGGGCTCGAAGACGGTCCGTTCGTGGCGCATCTGCTCCAGCGCATTGACCACCGAAACCAGCACAGCCGCTACAAACGGCAGCGACTGCACGACCATGAACACCGACCACAACCGCGCC
>CAIMEE010000032.1 GCA_903839865.1 Enhydrobacter aerosaccus
ATTAATACACACTGAATCATATCGGATGTTTCCCAGAAGATAGGCGAGCGACCATTCTGTTTAAGGTACTCATCGTTACAATGAGAGCCTACCTGTCAACGGCGGAGAGATTCCAGGCCAGCGTGGCGGAGTAAAAGCAGGCCAGAGGCGGGATGGGATGCAGATATGACAAGGGGCCCGATCGGGCCCCTTGTCATATCTGCGGCGCGGACGTGTTGACGCTTACGAGCTGGTGATCTCGCCGGTCTCGGGGTCGATGCTGTCAGCGGTGGCCTGGTTTTGCTCCGCCCTGGCCGCGGGGCGCCGGCGTCGGGAGGATTGTTCGAGGCGGTAGCTATCGCCGTTCATCGATAGGATGTGGACGTGATGGGTGAGCCGGTCGAGCAGCGCCCCGGTCAGGCGCTCTGATCCGAAGACCGAGGTCCATTCCTCGAACGGCAGGTTCGAGGTGACGATCGTCGAACCCCGCTCGTAACGCTGGCTGAACACCTCGAACAGCAACTCCGCACCAGTCGGCGAGAGCGGCACGTAGCCAAGTTCGTCGATGATGAGAAGCTTCACAGCCTGCAGTTCGCGCTGGAGCTTGAGGAGCCGCTTCTCGTCGCGGGCCTCCATCAACTGGTGGACCAGAGAGGCTGCGGTCATAAACGCGACGGAGAACCCCTTCTGACAGGCCGCTAGCCCCAAGGCGAGGGCGACATGCGTCTTGCCGGTGCCGGAGTTGCCGAGCGCAATGATGTTCTCGCGCCGCAGAATATATTCGCAGCGTGCGAGTTCGAGCACGAGCATCTTGTTCAGGCTTGGGATGATCGTGAAGTCGAACGTGTCGAGGCTCTTGGGCGCCGGGAACCGGGCCTGGCGGATCCGCCGTTCGACAACCCGCCGCTCTCGGTCGATGAGTTCCAGTTCAATAAGCCGCAAAAGATAACGGGGGTGATCAACCCCATCACGGGCACACTCACGCGCCACCTTGTCGTACTCGCGCAGCACCGTCGGCAGCTTTAACTGCTTGAGGTGGTGGGCGAGGAGTACCTGTGGCGTTCCGCTCGTTGTGCCGGGTGGCATTATATCCGCAGCAGTCATGCCGCTCTCCCATCCATGAGGACGGCGTAATCGGTCGCTGAGGTCGTCTTCACGCTCGTCTGCGGCAGATAGGGATAGGCCGCAAGATCAAGACGGGCGGGCCGTCTCTCGATGCGGGCCAGGACCATCTGCTTCACCGCATCGAAGCCGATAACGCCGAGTTGGATGGCGTCCGTCACCGCGCTGGCCACGATCTCCTTGGGGGCCGCCTCCATCAACCGCAGAACCTGGATGAACTCGCGCTTGCCACGATTACCCATGCGGGCCTCCAGAAGATGGCGAAGGTGCTGGAATGCTTCGGGGAGATCCCAGCCTTGCAGCGGCGCCGCCTGATCGAGCGCGTTGGGCTTGGTCTCGATCAACGCCAGATAATGAAGCGGGTCGAACACGAACACGCCTTGGCCATAGCATCGCCGATGCCGGGCAATCTCCGCCCCGCGACACAGGATCACGACCTCCTCGACAAACCCCTTCACCAGTACGTCCTGGAACCCGTAAGCCGTCGGCGTCGAGTAGTCGTTACCGCGGTAACGCACCAGCGCGGTGGAGGACACCCGCGCCGCCCGCTTCTCGCACGGCTCCAACGGCGTCGCCGGTAGCTCACGAATGGTTGCCAAGTCGGCCGCCAGGCGCTCGCCGATCGTCTCGGCATGACGCCCGGCACGCTCCGACTGGCGTGTGTGGCACCGCTCGCTCAGCATGGCATTGAACGCATCGAAGCTCGCCGCAACCGGGATCGGCGTCATGAAGTTCGACCGTGCGTACTTCACCAGCCCTTCGACCTTGCCCTTGTCGTTGCCTTTGCCGGGGCGGCCAAAACGATCCTTGAACAGGTAATGGCTGACCAGTTCCGTGAACGCCCGTGTGCGTTCCCGCTTGCCATCGCCGCAGATCTTCGCCACCGCGATCTTCAGATTGTCGTAGAGGATCGACAGCGGCACCCCGCCGAAGAACGAAAACGCCGAGACGTGGCCGTCCAGGAACGCTTCGGTCGTCTCCGCCGGATAGCCCTTCACAAAGCACGCATCCGACTGCGGCAGATCCATGCAGAAGAAGTGGATCTTTTGCCGTACGCCACCGATTACACCTACGGCCTCGCCAAAATCCACCTGCGCATGGCCGGGCGGATGGGCCAACGGCACGAACGTCTCTCGCCCACGCGACCGTTCGATCCGAACGTAGTCCTTAACCACCGTATAGCCGCCGGAAAACCCGTGCTCGTCGCGAAGCCGCTCAAAGATCCGCTTGGCCGTGTGCCGCTGCTTGCGCGGCAAGGCCTGATCGTCTTTGAGTATCTGTTTAATCCGCTCGATGAAAGCTCCCAGCTTCTTTTGCGGTCGTGGTTGTTGCTGCCGGTAGCCCGGCGGCTCACTGTGTTCCAGAATCTTCTTCAACGTCAGTCGGTGCATCCCCGTCTCCCGGAGAATCTGCCGCCGACTAACCCCATCCACCAACACTCTTCTGCGAATCTCGGCCCAGTCATTCATATTGCGATACATGCTTCATTGTTAATGAAGATGCCGCACTTTTGAACCGCCGCGTCACACACATGACCCCGCCGCACTTTTCAGCCGCCGTTTACA
>CAIMEE010000033.1 GCA_903839865.1 Enhydrobacter aerosaccus
CCGACCCTGCGCCATCAACACATCGACCTGCCGAAGCTTCGCAACGATCTCTTCCGCCGTATGCCTCTTCCTTGCCATTGATCTCATCCTCCATGGTCAAAACCATACATCAGGGAGGACCACTTCAAAGGGGGCAGATCACTTGACGCTTTCGGCCGACGCCGGAATGCGGCTGCCGCCGGCCTTCTGGTGCAGATGCACCCAGCCGGCGCCGTCGGAACGCACCAGCGAATCCATGATGCCGAAGCCGGTTGTGCTCGGCTCCAGCAGCACGGCGCCCGCGCCGTCGCCGAAGATCACGCAGGTGGCGCGGTCGGTATAATCGATGATCGACGACATCTTGTCGGCGCCGACGACGATAATCTTGCGGGCGCTGCCATTGGCAATGAACTGCGAGGCGATGTTGAGCGAATAGAGAAAGCCCGAGCACGCCGCCTGCACGTCGAACGAGCCGATGTCGCGGATGCCGACCATGTCGCAGATCAGATTGGCGGTCGACGGGAACTGCATGTCCGGCGTCGTGGTGGCGCAGATCAGGAGGTCGATCTCGCCTGGATTGGTGCCGGTCTTTTCCAGCAGGCCGCGCACGGCTTCCGCCGCCATGTGCGAGGTGCCGAGCCCCTCGCCCTTGAGGATGTGCCGTTCCTTGATGCCGGTGCGTTCGGTGATCCAGGCATCAGTGGTGTCGACCATGCGGGCGAGGTCCGCATTGGTCAGCAGGTCCGGCGGAACATAGCCATGGACGGCGGTAATCGATGCGCGGGCGGTAACGGGCAAAGGGGATATTTCCAGGGTTTCATCGTTTATGACGGCCGGCGGGCCGCCGGGCAAATTACGCTTTCGGCATCACCGGCGCCACTCAAACGGGCCGGGATTGGTCAAATGTTCCCTGACTTTGCAAGACGAGCGCGGCGGCGCGGTCGCTGGGGGCCGGTCCGCCGATATCCATGATCCGGTCGAGCCGGGCGAAGGCCTCGACCTGCACGCGCCGCGCAGCGGTGTCTGCCAACAACGGCATCAGAGCACCGCCGAGCGCCTCGGGGGTGCACTGGTACTGCAGGAATTGCGGCACGACGTTCTCGCCGACCACCAGATTGGCCAGAATGAAGCTCTGCACGCGGATCAGCAGGCGGCCGATGATTTCCTCGGGAAATGACACCTTGTAGGCGGCGACCATGGGCACCCCGGCCAGCGCCAGTTCCAGCGTCGAGGTGCCGGACTTGGTCAGCGCCGCCCGGGCATGACGGAAGGCCTGATGCTTCTCGGCGGCATCGGTCACCACGCGGACGGGGACAGGCCAGGACGCGACCGCTTCCCGCACAGGGCCAGCCAGATGCGGGACCGAGGGCACGACCACTTCCAGCGCCCCGGCACGGGCCGCGACATGCGCCACGGTCGCGCCGAAGACCTCGGCCATGCGCCGGATCTCGCCGCTTCGGCTGCCGGGCAGTACCAGTAGCAGCGGCGGGTCGCTGAGGCGCCGCTGGGCCTCTTCCGCGTTCGGGCGCAGCTCGCTGACCTGCTCGCCCAGCCGATGGCCAACAAAGTCCGTCGGCGGACCGCCAAGGCGCTTCATGGCTGCGGGCTCGAACGGCAACAGCGCCAGCACCTGGTCGACGTAAGCCAGCATGGCGCGGGCCCGGCCCGACCGCCACGCCCAGACCGACGGACACACGTAATCGACGATCCGAATGTGCGGCGCGCGTGCCCGCACCTTGCGTGCGACGCGATGGGTGAATTCCGGGCTGTCGATGATCACTAGCACGTCCGGTCGGGCAGCGACGACGGCGTCGGCGACCTCGGAAATGCGCCGCAGAATGCGCGACAGGCTCGATAGGATGGCGCCGAAACCGATGATGGCGAGATCGCCGAGCGGAAACTGGCTCGGGACGCCCTCGGCTGCCATATGGCTGCCGCCGACGCCGCTCAGGCGCACGCCCGGATCGGCTCGCCGCAACGCCGCGATCAATGCCGCGCCGAGCCGGTCGCCGGATTCCTCGCCAGCGACCAGAAAGATGTTCATGGCGTTGCGCCGTCCGGCACGCCGATAACGAAGACAGCGGCGCGGTCGGCCGCCAGCACCATCTGTTCAGGTTCGGCAACGACGGCCGCACCGGCGGTGACGGCAATGCCGCCGAGCCCCGCGCTTACGACGCCTTCGACCGTGCGTGGACCGATCGAGGGTAGATCGAAACGCCGGTCCTGACTGGGCTTCACGGCCTTGACCAGCACGCCCTTGCCGGTCGCCATGCGGAGGCGACCATTGCCGCGCATCTCGGCCACGCGCGCCAGCATGGCGTCGGTGCCCTCCGCAGCCTCGACCGCAACGATGTGCCTGTCGGCCACGACGACAGCCTGCCCGATGTCGAATGTCCGGCGTCAGCGCCAGTGAGACAGATTTAGCGGCTTGAGGAAGGGAGGATTTCTGGCTCATCGTAACCATCAAGGAGTGGAGATGAGACAGAAATCCGTGACCAGTGAATCCCCGTCCGAGCGGATTGTGAAGAACATCCGCCGG
>CAIMEE010000034.1 GCA_903839865.1 Enhydrobacter aerosaccus
CACGTCGCCAAGCCGTAGTCCGTGGAGGGAGCTCCGGTATTCGCCGGCGCTCCCTTTCCACTAGAATGATCTCATGGCCGAACCCGGCGCGCTCCTCGAGCCACTGATTCCGTCGTTGCGGCGCTATGCCTATGCGCTGGTACGCAACCACGACGCAGCCGACGATCTCGTGCAGGACACGCTCGAGCGCGCGCTGTCGCGCTGGTACCTGCGGCGCGACGGCGGTGACCTGCGCGCGTGGCTGTTCACCATCCTGCGCAACCTTCACATCAATGCCTATCGCGGCGCCAGGCGGCGCGGCGAGCATGTACCGCTCGATCTGGCGCCTCTGCCCGGGGTGGCGGCGGCCCAGGAGAGCGGCCTGGAGACACAGGACGTCCTGTCGGCGCTTGACCAGCTGCCGGAGGAACAGAAGTCGTTGCTGCTGCTGGTCGGCGTCGAGGATTTCTCCTACGAGGCCGCCGCGCGCATTCTCGACGTGCCGCTCGGCACGGTGATGTCGCGCCTCTCGCGCGCGCGCCAGAAATTGCGCTCGGTCCTGGAAATGGGCCGGGCCACGCTGCTTCGGAGAGTGAAATGACCGCCCCGCAAATGCCCCCCCAGATTCCAATTGGCGAAGACGAGCTTCAGGCCTACGTCGACCAGCGCCTGGGGGGCGAGCGGCTGGCGACGATGGAGGCCCATCTCGCGAATCATCCCGAACTGCGCGAACAGATGGCGGCCGACCGCCGCCAGCGCGCCCTGCTGCGCGGCCAGCTCGAGGCCAAAGCCACCGAAGCCGTGCCGGCGCGCCTGCGCATCGCCAATATCCAGGCGGTCCGCCGCGGTCGCTTCGCCGGCCGGCTGGCGCGCATGGCAGCAGTGGTCGCGATCTTCGTGACCGGCGCCGGCGGCGGCTGGTATGCGGCGAACCTCCATCAGTCGACGGCAACCGTCGCCCGGGCCGCCTCGACGACAACGGTCACCCAGGGCGCGGTCGCGGCCTACCGCACCTTCGTGGTCGAAGTCGCCCACCCGGTGGAAGTCGACGCCAAGCAGGAAGCCCATCTCGTGACGTGGCTGTCTCGTCGTCTCGGCCGGCCGCTCGCGGCACCCGATCTGGCACAATACGGCTACAGGCTGATGGGCGGCCGCCTGTTGCCCACCGGCAGCGGCCAGGCAGCGCAATTCATGTACGACGACCAGAGCGGCAAGCGTATCACCCTGTACGTGCGTGCGGCCGACGGCGGCAGCGAGACCGCCTTCCGCTTCGAGCGCGAGGGCGATACGGCGAGTTTCGCCTGGATCGACCAGGGTTTCGGCTTTGCGGTGACGGGCATGGCATCGCGCGAGGAACTGCTGCCGATCGCCCAGGCGGTCTATCACCGCTTCGAGCGCGAGGACGCCACGAGAAAGAACTGATCCCGACTATTTCTCGGGGTCGGTTAGCTCCTCGAATTCACGAAGATGCCGCGGCGCCCAGCGGTGATCGCGTGCGGCGACGATCCAGCGCGACAGGCGCGGCCAGCGCCGGCGGGCGGCGGTGACCCACCGGCGCCCGACGTCGAATTCGGTCGCGAACAGGTAAAGCGCCAGCACCAGGAAGATCCAGCCCTGCAGGATCGGCAGCAGCCCGCCCACCACCGACATGATCAGGCAGCCGGCGATTGCGAGCACCATCAGCGGCTTGCGCACGACAGTGCTCCTGGATCAGAGGTGGATGGGCTTGTCCCAGGCGGCCAGCGCCGCTTCCTTGATCGCCTCGCTGACCGTGGGATGGGCGTGGCAGATGCGGCCGATGTCCTCGGCGGAGGCGGAAAACTCCATCGCTACGCAGGCCTCGGCGATCATGGTGCCGGCTTCGGCGCCAATGATGTGCACGCCCAGCACCTTGTCCGTGCCCTTGTCGGCCAGCACCTTCACGAAGCCTTCGGTCGTGCCGTTGGCGCGGCTGCGCGGGTCGGCCGTGAACGGATATTTGCCAATCTTGTAGGCGACCGCGGCGGCCTTGAGCTGCTCCTCGGTCTTGCCGACCCAGGCCACCTCCGGCTGGGTATAGACGACCGACGGCACCAGATCCCAGTTCACGTGGCCCTTCTGGCCGGCGATGGTCTCGACGCAGGCAACGCCGTCTTCACTCGCCTTGTGCGCCAGCATCGGCCCGTCGATGACGTCGCCGATCGCGTAGATGCCGGGCACCGACGTCTGGAAATGCGAATCGACCTCGATGCGGCCGCGCTGGGTCAGCTTCACGCCCGCCTTGTCGAGGCCGAGGCCTTCGACGAACGGACGACGGCCGATCGCCACCAGCACGACATCGGCATCGAGAGTCTCGGCAGCACCACCCTTTGCCGGCTCGACCGTGAGCTTGACGCCGGAGACGCCCGTCTCGGCCTTGGTGACCTTAGAGCCGAGCTTGAACTTCAGGCCCTGCTTTGCGAGCGCGCGCTGGAAGTGCTTGGTGATCTCGTCGTCGATGCCCGGCGCGATGCGGTCGAGGAACTCGACCACGGTCACGTCCGAGCCGAGCCGGCGCCATACCGAACCCAGCTCCAGTCCGATGATGCCGGCGCCGATCACGACCAGGCGCTTGGGCACCTCGGTGAGCTCGAGGCCGCCGGTCGAGGAGACGATCTTCTTCTCGTCGATGGCGACGCCCGGCAGCGGCGTCACTTCCGAGCCGGAGGCGATCAGGATGTTCTTGGCCGCGAGCGTGTCCTGCACGGCGCCGTCTGCACCCAACACGGAGACCGCACCTGCCTTGTCGATACGGCCGGCTCCAGTGAAGGTCGTGATCTTGTTCTTCTTGAACAGGAACTCGACACCCTTGGTCGTGGCGCCCACGACCTCGCCCTTGCGCTTCATCAGCTGCGCGAAGTCGAGCGTCGGAGGCGCGACAGTGATGCCATGCACGGCGAGATCGTGTCCCGCTTCCTCGAACAGGTGCGAGGATTGCAGCAGCGCCTTGGACGGAATGCAGCCGACGTTGAGGCAGGTGCCGCCCAGCGTCGTGCGCTTCTCGACCATCGCCACCTTCATCCCGAGCTGCGACGCGCGGATCGCCGCCACATAGCCGCCGGGACCGGCGCCGATCACGACGAGGTCGAATGATGCTTCAGCCATTTTCCGTCCGCCTCACAGGCCGAGCAGCAGGCGCTCGGGATCCTCGATGCATTCCTTGACCTTGACCAGGAACAGCACGGCCTCGCGGCCATCGATGATGCGATGGTCGTAGCTGAGCGCGAGATACATCATCGGCCGCACCTTGATCTCGCCACCCACGACCATCGGCCGCTGCTGGATCTTGTGCATGCCGAGGATGGCCGACTGAGGCGGGTTCAGGATCGGCGTCGACATCAGCGAGCCGTAGACGCCGCCGTTGGAGATCGTGAACGTGCCGCCCATCAGGTCGGCGATGGCGAGCTTGCCGTCGCGCGCCTTGCGGCCGAGATCGCCGATACCCTTCTCGATGCCGCCGAACGACAGGTCGTCGGCGTCACGCAGCACCGGCACGACAAGGCCGTTGGGCGTGCCGACGGCGACGCCGATGTCGTAGTAGTTCTTGTAGACGAGGTCGTCGCCCTCGATCTCGGCGTTGACCGCCGGCAATTCCTTGAGACCCGCGATGCAGGCCTTCACGAAGAACGACATGAAGCCCAGCCGCGCGCCGTGCTTCTTCTCGAAATCGTCCTTGGTGCGCTCGCGCAACGCCATCACGTTGGTCATGTCCACCTCGTTGAAGGTGGTGAGCATGGCGGCCGTGTTCTGGGCCTCCTTGAGGCGGTTGGCGATGGTGCGGCGCAGCCGCGTCATCTTCACCCGCTCCTCGCGATCGGCACGCTGGCGCGGACCGGCGGGAACGACGGGCTTCGCTGCAGGCGCCGCGGCCGAGCCGATCGACGACAGCGCCGCCAGCACGTCGGACTTGGTCGCGCGGCTGTCCTTGCCCGAAGGTTGGATCGCCGATGCGGCAACGCCTTTTTCCTCGGCGAGCTTGCGCGCGGCAGGACCGGAGGCCGCAAGATTGGCGCCGCCAACGGCGGCGAGCACGGGAGCAGGCGCGGTGAGCGTCGCAGCCGGCGTCGCAGCGGCCGCGGGCTTCGGCGGGACCGCCGCAGCGGCAGGCTTCGGCGCAGCGCCGCTCGCGCCCGCCTCGATGTGGCAGAGCAGACCGCCCACCTGGACCGTAGCGCCCTCTTCGACGGCGAGGTCGGCGATGGCGCCCGCGACGGTCGCGTTCACCTCGACCGTCACCTTGTCCGTCTCGAGTTCGCACAAGGGCTGGTCGATGGCGACCTGATCGCCCGCCTTCACCATCCACTTGGACACGGTCGCCTCGGTGACCGATTCACCCAGCGCCGGAACCTTGATCTCGACAGCCATACTCAACCCCGTTTCCTTCAGCCGATCGTCAACGCGCGGTCGACCAGATCGGCCTGTTCCTTGAGATGCGTACGCGCCGAGCCGGTGGCCGGCGACGCCGATTCGCGACGCCCGATATAGCTCGGGCGCTTCGCCTTCACGTCGATGGTGGCGAGCGCGCGATCGATGCGGCGATCGACGAAGTGCCAGGCACCCATGTTCTCGGGCTCCTCCTGGCACCACACCACTTCGGCGTTTGGATATTGTGACAGCCGCATGCCCAGCCGCGAGATCGGGAAGGGATAGAGCTGCTCGATGCGCAGGATCGCGATGTCGTCGATCTTGCGCTTGCGGCGCTCGGCCACGAGGTCGAAGTAGACCTTGCCGCTGCACAGTACGACGCGCTTCACCTTTGCGCCGTCGACCAGCTGGTCCGTCTCGGTGAGGATGCGGCGGAACGACGAACCGGGCCCCATGTCCGCGAGCGTCGAGACGCACTCCTTGTTTCGCAGCAGCGACTTCGGCGTCATCACGATCAGCGGCTTGCGGAAGGTGCGGCGCATCTGGCGGCGCAGCGCGTGGAAGTAGTTGGCGGGCGTGGTCGGCACGACCACCTGCCAGTTGTCCTCGGCTGAGAGCTGCAGATAGCGCTCGAGACGCGCCGAGCTGTGCTCGGGCCCCTGGCCCTCGTAGCCGTGCGGCAGCAGCATCACGAGGCCGTTCATGCGCAGCCACTTGCTCTCGCCCGAGCAGATGAACTGGTCGATGATGACCTGTGCGCCGTTGGCGAAGTCGCCGAACTGCGCCTCCCACATCACCAGCGCGTTGGGCTCGGCCGACGAGTAGCCGTACTCGAAGCCGAGCACGCCCGCCTCGTTCAGCGGGCTGTCGATCACCTCGAAGTTCGCCTGGTCCTTGGCGACGTTGTTCAGCGGTATGTACTTGGCGTCGGTCGACTGATCGACCAGCACCGAGTGGCGCTGCGAGAAGGTGCCGCGGCCGGAATCCTGGCCGCTGAGGCGCACCGGCGTGCCTTCGGCCAAGAGCGTGCCGCACGCCAGCGCCTCGCCAGTTGCCCAGTCGATGTCGCGGCCGGTGTCGATCGTCTTGCGCTTCTCGGCGAGCTGGCGCGTGATCTTGCGGTTGAGATCGAAGTTTTTCGGCGGCTCGGAAATCGCCTTGCCGACAGCGATGAGCTTGTCCATCTCGACCGCCGTCACGCCCTTGCGATCTTCCTCGCCCGGCGCCTCGGTGAAGCCCGCCCACTTGCCCTCGAGCCAGTCGGCCTTGTTCGGCTTGTAGTTGGTCGCGGCATCGAGCGCCTTGTCGAGCTTGGCGCGCAGCTCGGCGTCCATCGCCTTCACTTCATCGGCGGTGACTACGCCTTCGGCCTCGAGCGCGCTGGCATAGACTTCCTTCACCGTCCTGTGCCGGCCGATCTCCTTGTACATCAGCGGCTGGGTGAACATCGGCTCGTCGGACTCGTTGTGCCCGTAGCGGCGGTAGCAGAACATGTCGATGACGATGTCCCGCTTGAAGTGCTGGCGGAATTCCGTCGCGATGCGGCAGACATGCACCACGGCCTCGGGATCGTCGCCGTTCACGTGCAGGATCGGCGCCTGCACGATCTTGGCGACCTCGGTGCAGTACGGGCCCGAGCGCGAGAAGGTCGGCAAGGTCGTGAAGCCGATCTGGTTGTTCACGATGAAATGGATCGTGCCACCGATGCGGTAGCCGCCGAGGTCGCTGAGGTCGAGGCTCTCGGCCACCAGCCCCTGGCCCGCGAAGGCCGCGTCGCCGTGCATCAGGATCGCCATGACCTGGGCGCGATCGGTGTCGTTGCGCTGGTCCTGCTTGGCGCGTGCCTTGCCCAGCACCACCGGATTGACGGCCTCGAGATGCGAGGGGTTGGGCACCAGCGAAAGGTGAATGACGTTGCCGTCGAACTCGCGATCGGCCGAGGCGCCGAGATGGTACTTCACGTCGCCCGAGCCGCGCATTTCCTCGGGCTGCGACGAGCGGCCCTGGAACTCCGAGAACAGCGCCATGTAGCTCTTGTGCATGACATGCACGAGGGTGTTGAGGCGACCGCGATGGGGCATGCCGATCACGACGTCCTTGACGCCGAGCTGGCCGCCGCGCTTCAGGATCTGCTCGATGCCCGCGATCAGCGACTCGCCGCCGTCGAGGCCGAAGCGCTTGGTGCCGACGAACTTGACGCCGAGATAGTGCTCGAGACCCTCGGCCTCGACGACCCGCTGCAGGATCATCTTGCGGCCTTCGACCGAGAAGTCGGTGCGGTTCTCGATATGCTCGATGCGCTCCTGGATCCACGCCTTCTGGTCGGGATCGGAGATGTGCATGAACTCGACGCCGATCTTGCCGCAGTAGGTCTTGCGCAGGCGGTCCATGATCTGGCGCAGCGTGGCGGATTCGCCCAGGGCCAGCGAACCGAAGATCAGGATCGGGCGATCCCAGTCGCCTTCACCGAAGCCGTAAGTCGCCGGATCGAGTTCGCGGTGCGGCGCCTGCTTCACGAGGTTGAGCGGATCGAGGTCGGCTTCGAGATGGCCGCGAATGCGATAGGCGCGGATCAACATCAGCGCCTTGGCGGTGTCGTTGGCGGCAATGCGGATGTCGGCTTCGCTCTTGCCGGCAAGGGCCGCGGCACCGTTGGTCTTGGCATTCTTGTTGGCGGCCGCCGGCGCTTCCGGCACGTCGATGACCCTGGCGCCGTTGGGCGCCCAAGACGCACCGCGCACTTCGGCCAGCACCGCGCCCTTATCGTCGGCGAGTGCCTCGAAGAAGGTGCGCCACTCGGCATCGACCCGGTTGGGATCGGCGAGGTAACGCGCGTGAAGCTCTTCGATGAACGGCGCATTGGCACCGAACAGGAAAGACGTTTGTTCAGCTTGCATGGCCCTGGCTCCTTGGAGATGGGCAGTTGGCTCGATTAGCCCTTCATTGCCTTCAGCATTTCGTCGCCAAGTGCGGCGGGCGAGTCGGCGACCCGGATGCCCACGGCGCGCATGGCTTCGACCTTGAATTCAGCGGTGTCGTTACCGCCCGAGATTACGGCGCCGGCATGGCCCATGCGGCGGCCCGGAGGCGCCGTGCGCCCGGCGATGAAACCCACGACCGGCTTCTTCGTCTTGGACGATTTCAAATATTCGGCTCCCATCACCTCGGCGTCGCCGCCGATCTCGCCGATCATGACGATGCCCTCGGTCTCGGGGTCCCTCACGAACATTTCCAGGCACTCGACGAAGTTGGTGCCGTTCACGGGATCGCCGCCGATGCCGATGCAGGTCGTCTGGCCGAGGCCGACGGCCGTGGTCTGGGCCACGGCTTCATAGGTGAGCGTGCCCGAGCGGGAGACGATGCCGATCTTGCCGCGCTTGTGGATGTGGCCCGGCATGATGCCGATCTTGCACTCGCCCGGCGTGATGACGCCCGGGCAATTCGGCCCGATCAGGCGCGATTTCGAGCCGGTCAGCGCGCGCTTCACGCGCACCATGTCGATCACGGGAATGCCTTCGGTGATGCAGACCACCAGCGGGATCTCCGCATCGATCGCCTCGAGGATCGAGTCGGCCGCGAACGGCGGCGGCACATAGATCACGGTGGCGTTGCAGCCGGTCTTCGCCACGGCCTCGGCCACGGTGTCGAACACCGGCAGGTCGAGGTGCATGGAGCCGCCTTTGCCCGGCGTCACGCCGCCCACCATCTTGGTGCCGTAGGCAATCGCCTGCTCGGTATGGAAGGTGCCCTGCGAGCCGGTGATGCCCTGGCAGATCACCTTGGTGTTCTTGTCGACCAGCACGGCCATCAGTTGTGCTCCTTGACCGCCGTGACGATCTTCTGGGCCGCATCGGCGAGATTTTCCGCCGAAGTGATCTTGAGGCCGGACTCTTTCAGGATTTTCTTGCCGAGGTCGACGTTGGTGCCTTCGAGGCGCACGACCAGCGGCACGTGCAGGTTCACCTCGCGTGCCGCGGCGACCACGCCCTCGGCGATCACGTCGCAGCGCATGATGCCGCCGAAGATGTTCACGAGGATGCCCTCGACGTTGGGGTCCTTGAGGATGATCTTGAACGCCGCCGTCACGCGCTCCTTGGTGGCGCCGCCGCCGACGTCGAGGAAGTTGGCGGGCGCCGAACCGTAGAGCTTGATGATGTCCATCGTGGCCATCGCGAGGCCCGCGCCGTTCACCATGCAGCCGATCTGGCCGTCGAGCTTCACGTAGTTCAGCGCATACTTGGCGGCCTCGGTCTCGGCCGGATCCTCCTCGTCGAGGTCGCGCAGCGACTCGAGATCGGTGTGCCGGTAGAGCCCGTTGTCATCGAAGTTCATCTTGGCATCGAGCGCCACGAGGTCGCCCGCACCGGTCACGACCAGCGGATTGATCTCGATCAGCGAGCAGTCGAGCTCGACGAAGGCCTTGTAGAGATTGCCCAGTAGGGTCGTGAACGCACCGACCTGCTTGCCCGCGAGGCCGAGCCCGAAGGCGATCTTGCGCCCCTGGTAGCCCTGGTAGCCGGCAGCAGGATCGATGTCCTGCGTCATGATCTTCTCGGGCGTATTGTGCGCGACGGCCTCGATGTCCATGCCGCCTTCGGTGGACGCGACGACGGCGATGCGGCCCATCTTCCGGTCGACCAGCAGGGAGATGTAGAGCTCGCGCTTGATGTCGCAGCCCTGCTCGATATAGAGGCGCTTCACGGCCTTGCCGGCCGGGCCGGTCTGCTTGGTGACCAGTTCATGACCCAGCATGGCGGCGGCACTGGCGCCGACCTCTTCCACCGATTTCACCACGCGGACGCCACCCTTGCCGTTGGGGTCGTCCTTGAACCGGCCGGCACCACGGCCGCCGGCATGGATCTGGGCCTTCACGACGGCGACGGGAGTGCCCAGCTTGCGGGCAACGTCCATCGCTTCGTCCTTGGTATAGGCAACGCCGCCCTGAAGCAGGGGGACGGCGAATTTGGCCAGCAAAGTCTTGGCCTGGTACTCGTGGATATTCATGCAATCCTATCGCTGGCCGTTCCCGGAATGGGAGCAAGAAGCGTGCAATCACAAGTGGGTTGCAAATCGCAACTTACAAGCATTGGCGGCACTCTATGAGTGCCGCGACGCCTTGGCAACGACGGACTGGTGACGCTTTTGAGTCCCCAAGGACGCTACCCGGGGGACCCTGCCGATTTAACCGGCAGCGACGATCTTCTTGGTGGCTTCGACCAGCGACTTCACGGCCGTGACCGACTTGTCGAACATCGCCTTTTCGTCGGCGTTGAAAGACACTTCGACGATCTTCTCCACACCGCCCGCGCCGATCACGACCGGCACGCCGATGTAGAGGCCCTTGATGCCGTACTCGCCATTCAGCAGGGCGGCGCACGGGATCACGCGCTTCTGGTCCTTGAGATAGGCCTCGGCCATCGAGATCGCCGACGCGGCGGGCGCGTAGAAGGCCGAGCCGTTGCCCAGCAGGCCCACGATTTCCGCACCGCCGTCGCGGGTGCGCTGGACGATCTTGTCGAGTTTCTCCTGCGTGCTCCAGCCCATCTTGATCAGATCGGGCAGCGGAATGCCGGCGACCGTCGAGTAGCGCACCAGCGGCACCATCGTGTCGCCATGGCCGCCCAGCACGAAGGCCGTGACGTCCTGCACCGAGACCTTGAACTCCTCGGCGAGGAAGAGACGGAAGCGCGCGCTGTCGAGCACGCCCGCCATGCCGACCACGCGGTTGGCCGGGAAGCCGGTGACTTCCTGCATCAGGCCGACCATCGCATCGAGCGGGTTGGTGATGACGATGACGAAGGCGTTGGGCGCGTTTTCCTTGATGCCCTTGCCGACGGCGCCGATGACCTTGGCGTTGATGCCGACCAGGTCGTCGCGCGTCATGCCGGGCTTACGCGGCACGCCTGCGGTCACGATGATGACGTCGGCGCCGGCGATGTCCTTGTAGTTCGACGAGCCCGAGTAGTTTGCGTCGAAGCCCGCGACCGGCGAGAGCTGCGCGATGTCGAGCGCCTTGCCCTTGGCGGTGCCTTCGGCCTGCGGGATGTCGAAGAGCACGACGTCGCCCAGATCCTTCTGACCCGCCAGCAGAGCGAGAGTGCCGCCAATCTGTCCAGCGCCGATCAGCGCGATCTTCTTGCGAGCCATGCGAAATTCTCCTGTTCGTGAACGCGGCGCGTGGTAGCGCGATTCTGAAGAGGCGGCAAGAAGACCAGAAAGCCTAGGCGGGATGCCTTTTCAGGTGGGCTAGCAAAAGCTCCGTGGAACGGCCTGCCGCCTGGTCCATGACGAAGTGGCCTACCCCGGGTAGCACTTCCATTGCATAGGCCGCGCCCACGAATTCTTCGGTACCTTCGGCCGCCACCCGCCCGACGGTCGCGTCGGCGTCGCCCCAGACATAGAGGGTCGGCACCTTGATCCGACCGAAGTCGCCGGACAGGCCCTTGTTGGCGCGATACCAGGCCAGCGCCGACTCGAGCGCGGGCTTGGTGCCGAGGATCGAGAGATGCTGTTTCACCGACTCCGCACTCTGCCCGAACAGCCCCTCGCGCATCGCCTTGGCATTGTCGGCCAAAAGCTTGTCGGCGGTCTCGGGTGCGAGGAATTTGCCGTGATGGCGCGAGCGGTGTTTCTGGTCGGGGTCTTCCTGCAGCGCGCGACGGAAGGACAGCGGATGCGGACGCGACAGCACCGTGAGCGACGCCAGCCGTTCAGGATAGTTGTTCGCCACCCCCCACGACACCTGCCCACCCCACTCGTGGCCGACGAGGTGGAAGCGCTTGCCGGCTGCGCCTGAGGCATCGGCGATATCGATCGTATCGGCGACGAGCTTGTCGAACAGGTAGTTGTCGAGATTGGCCGGATCCGGCCGCGCGCCCGGGGAGTAGCCGCGCTGGTCGGGAGCGACGGCGCGGTAACCCGCCTGGGCAAGGTCCGGCAGCGCGGCGCTCCAGCTGTGCCGCGATTCGGGAAAACCGTGCAGCAGAAGCACAAGGACGCCGCCGGCAGGGCCAGCGACGTCCGCGGTGAAGCTGAGGCCCGATCGGGCTTTGATCTGGACGGTATCGATCATACCGCCGATCAGACCACGCCGTTGGCCTTGAACCAAGCGAGGCAAACCTGCCAGCCGTCGTCCGCCGGACCCTTGCGATAGGACGGGCGGTAGTCGGCATTAAAGCCGTGCGGCGTGTCGGGATAGACCTTGATCTGCGACTTCTGAGCCGCCGGGCTACCGGTCTTGAGCGCGGTCCGCATCTTCTCGACGGACTCCTGAGAAATGCCGGTGTCGGCGCCGCCATAAAGGCCCTGCACCGGGCCGGCGAGCGTCTTGGTGACATCGACCGGATTGGTCGGCGACAACGGCGTCGCATCTCTGGCCAGCGGGCCGTACCAGGCCACACCCGCCTTTACCGCCGGATTGTGCGCGTCATACATCCACACGATACGGCCACCCCAGCAGAAACCGGTGATGCCGAGCTTGGCTGCGTCGGCCTTGCCCTCGCCCTTCACGAACGCGACCGTCGAGTCGAGGTCACCCATGACCTGCTCGTCCGGCACCTTCGACACTATGTCCTTCATCAACGTCGGAATGTCGGTGACCTTGGTCGCATCGCCCTGGCGGAAATAGAGGTCCGGAGCGATCGCGTAGTAACCCGCCTTGGCGAAGCGACGGCAGACATCGGTGATGTGCTGATGCACGCCGAAGATTTCCTGGACGACAAGGATGGTACCGAAGCCCGTGCCCGAAGCCGGCATGGCGCGATAAGCCATCATGTCCTTGCCGTCCTTGGTCTTCACCGTCACCGCGCCGGCGGTGAGGCCGTCGGCCGGCGTCGTGATGATGCTCTGCGCCTGAACCGGCTGGGCTGCCAGCGCGAAGGCCGTCCCGAACGCCGTGCCGAACAGTGCCTTGCGGCGCGAGACACTGTCGTCGAATGAGATGTTGTCGCCGTCCATGGTGCTACTCCCTGTGAAGTGATTGGTGGAGGGAGCCTAGGGTACGGCTCCCTCCACCCCACAATCACAATTGGGCGATCACCCGGCCGGACCTTGCTACTTGAGGTTGGCGGCGAAGAACTTGGCTGCTTCGCCCTCTGCCTGCTCATTCACCTTGGCGTCGTATTTCAGCGGCAGCTTGAACTTTTCGCCCAGGGCCGTCGCTTCGGGATTGGTGAAGGCGTGCACGGCGCCAGGATACTCGATGATCCGGTAGTCGGTCTTCGCGGCGTCGAGATCCTTCTTCAGGGTGTCGTACTGCTCGCGCTTCACGAAGGGATCGTCCGCGCCGTTCAGGATGAGGATCTTCGCCTTCACCGCACCCGGCGCCGGTGCCGGCGTGTTGAGTCCGAGCGAGGCGTGGAAGCCCGCGACCGCGGCAAGATCGTCACCGGTGCGCGCCATGTTCAGCACGACGGCACCGCCGAAGCAGTAGCCGACCGCACCGATCTTCTGCGGATTGACCGAGGCCTGCTTGGCAAGCAGGGCCTGTCCCGCCTTGAAGCGCGACTGCATCACCGCTGGGTCCTTCATCACGCCACCGGCGAGCGCGCCGGCATCCTTAGGATTGTCCGCGGTCTTGGCGTCGCCGTACATGTCGGCGATGAGAACCGTGTAGCCCTGCTGAACGAACAACTTGGCTTGATTGTGCATGTGCGGAGTGATGCCCCACCACTCGTGCACCATGATGAGGCCTGGGCGCTTCGCGGTGCTCGCATCGTCGTAGACGATGAAGCCCTTCAGGGTGGTATCGCCGTCCTTGTAAGTGACCGGCTCTTCTTTCACTGCAGCCTGTGCGCCCGTGACCATCGCGACGGCGCAAACTACGCCCACCATTAATGCTCGCATGCTGACCTCCCTTTTGAGACAGCGAGATTGGCATGGCCGCCCTACCGGCACCATAATCACAATTAGGCGATGTGCTCCAAGGCCAGATATTCCGGGCTCTGCATCTCCATCAGGCGCGACACGGTGCGTTGGAATTCGAAGGCTCCGTCGCCATCGGTGTAGAGCTTGTCCGGCGAGGTTGCGGCCGAGCAGATGAACTTCACCTTCTTCTCGTAGAAGGTATCGATCATGGTCACGAAACGTGCAGCCTTGTCGCGATTGTCCGGCCCCATCCTGGGAATATCGGCCAAGATGACCGAG
>CAIMEE010000035.1 GCA_903839865.1 Enhydrobacter aerosaccus
CCAGTACCAGGTGCCGCCGAGATCGCCCGCCAGCTCCAGCACCGTGGCCTTGATGCCGAGATCCGCCAGCCGCTTGATCTGGTAGATGCCGCCCACGCCCGCGCCGATGACGATGACTTCGTAGTCCATGCCCTGCTCCTTCAAGACATCGCCCTCATCCTGAGGAGGCCCGGAGGGCCGTCTCGAAGGATGGGAACGAGCACCACGTTTGTTGCCCATCCTTCGCGACGCGCCGCAAGCGCGGCGCTCCTCAGGATGAGGTTGAACGTTGTATCTACCATCGGCCTAGACCACGCAGCCGCGATGGGCGGACGACACGAGGCGGATGTACTTGTCGTGCACCGAGCCCGGCCGCACGCGGTCGGACATGTCGGGGGCGCGCCAGCCGGCCATGCGTTTGGCGAGCTCTTCGGCCGGAATATCGACGTTCAAAGTACGCTTCACCGGATCGATCACGATCGTGTCGCCGTCGCGCACCGCCGCGATCGGGCCGCCCCGCGCGGCTTCCGGCGAGATATGGCCGATCAGGATGCCATGGCTCACGCCCGAGAAACGCCCGTCGGTGATCAGCGCCACGTCCTCGCCCAGACCGCGGCCCTGCAGCTGGATCGTCAGCATGACCATCTCGGGCATCCCCGGCCCACCCACGGGACCGACGTTGCGCACGACGACGACGGTGCCCGGCACAATCTCTCCTGCCCGGATCGCCTTCATCGTGTCGGCTTCCGACTCGAACACACGCGCCGAGCCTCGGAACTCGCCCTTTTCCAGCGTCTTGCCCGACAGCTTCAGCAGGCAGCTCTCGGGCGCGAGATTGCCCTTCAGCACGCTGATGTGGTTGTTCGGTTTGGCGATCGGATTGGCTACCGGAAACACGATGTCCTGCTTGCCGAGCTGCTCCAGCGTCGGCACCGCGGCAAGATTCTCGGTCAAGGTCTTGCCGGTCACCGTCAACACGTCGCCATGCAGCAGGCCCGCGCGCAGCAGCTCCTTCATGACGACCGGTACGCCACCGATCTGATGCAGGCTCACCATCGCGTACGGTCCATGCGGCTGCAGGTTTGCGAGCAGCGGCACCCGCTCGCCGATCTGCTGGATGCGCTCGATGCCGATCGGCACCTGCGCCTCGCGCGCTATCGCGAGCAGGTGCAGGTACATGTTGGTCGAGCCGCCCATCGCGTAGACCGTCGTGATCGCGTTCTCGAAGGCACGCTCCGTCATGATGTCGCGCGGCCGGATGCCGGCCTCGATCAGCCGATAGAGCGCCTCGACCGAGTCGCGCGCCTGCGACCGCACGTCGGCATGGATGTCGCTGCCGGCCTCGTAGTCGGCCGGATGCGAGGCGCCGCGCGGCAGCATCATGCCGATCGACTCGGCGATCGTGCTCATCGTGTTGGCCGTGAACATCGCCCCGCAAGTGCCGCTGCCCGGCATGACGTTGCGCTCGACCTCGAGCAGCTCGTCACCCGAGATGCGGTTCGCCTCGTTGGCGGCGCGTGCCTCGACGTAATCCATGATCGTGAGGTTGTTGCCCTTGGCCGCCCACGAACCAAACGACACCTTGCCGGGCGAACTCGTGCCCGGATACAGCACCAGACCGAACGCGTTGGTGCGCGCGAGCGGCATCAACGCGGCGGCGCCGGTCTTGTCGCAGCCCGAGATCACGATCATCGCGTCGCCGTGATGGGCGTAGTGGCCGATCTCGAAGCAGTCCGCCACGACATCGCGTGACACCAGACTGTAGCCCGCGGTCGGCGTGCCTTGCGTCAGCGCATCCGAGACCGCAGGCGCGCCCACGATCAACCCTTGGCCACCCTTCTCGGCCAGCAGCTCGACCAGCAGGTCGGTGATGGTGCGCACGCGGTTGTTGCAGCGATGGGCGTTGGTATAGGCGCTGGCGATGGTGACGACCGCATTCGTCTTCACGGTCTTATCCGGATCGAAGCCCGCCGCCCGCATCTCCACGCGCGATTTCTTCCAGTAATTGCTGCTGTCCTGCACCATGACTTTTCCGCCCTGAACCACTCTTTTGCTTGTTTACCGGCTGATCATAGGGGCAGCATCGAGCCATGCGCTACGGCTTCTATCTTCCGACACGCGGTCCCACCGCCACGCGCGAGGGCGTCCTGTCGCTCGCCCGCGAAGGCGAGCGGCTGGGCTTGCACTCCGCCATGATCGCCGACCACATCGTCTTCCCGGTGGAAAGCGAGTCCGCCTATCCCTACACGCTCGACAAGAAGCACCCCAGCGGCGGCGACGCGCTCGAGACCTTTTCCATCCTGGGCGTGGTCGCGGGCGCCACGGAGCGATTGCGCCTGGTCACCTCCGTCCTGGTGTTGCCGTATCGCAATCCCGTGCTGACGGCGAAGATGGTGTCGTCGCTCGACGTTCTGTCCGGCGGGCGGGTCACGCTGGGTGTTGGCGTCGGCTGGCTGAAGGAAGAGTTCGAGGCCCTCGATACGCCCGACTTCGACAAGCGCGGCGCGGTCACCGACGAATGGCTCGCGATCTTCAAACAACTCTGGACGCAGTCGCCCGCAACCTTCACTGGCCAGTTCTACGATTACAAGGATATCCGCGCCGAACCGCTGCCTGTGCAGAAGCCGCATCCACCGATCTGGGTCGGCGGCCACTCGCGCGCTGCGCTTCGCCGCACGGCAAGGCACGGAAACGGCTGGCACCCGGTCGGCGCGATCGCGGCCTCGCCGCTGCCGCCCAACGAGATGCGCACGCATCTCGCGACGCTCAAGCAGATGACCGAGGCCGAGGGCCGCGATTTCTCGGCCCTCACCATCTCCTACAAGGCGCCGCTCTACGACAACGCCGTGCCCGACCGCGACGGTACCCGCCGCAGCTTCTCCGGCACACCCGAGGAGATCGCGGCCGACATCCGCTCCTTCGCCGCCATCGGCGTGCACGAGCTGATCTTCGACTTCCGCGGCGAATCGACAAGCGCCAGCATCGAGCGCCTGCAGCGCTTCGCCGCCGAGGTCATGCCCCTCGCCGGATAGGAACGGTGGGGGTAGCGGGGTAGCGCTAATTGCGCTAACTGCCCGACGCCCTCGAGACAGTGAACAAAGCAACGAATATATATTGCGTATTACGCAAGTTTCTTCAAGGCCGATGAACGAAATACCCACCAAAACCTTCTCTTCAGCCGCAACGTGGCGCAGGTGGCTTGATGCCAATCATGCAACATCGAGCGGCCTCTGGCTGCGCATCTACAAGAAGGCCGCAGGAAAGAAGACGGTTACCTATGCCGAGGCTCTCGACGAAGCCCTCTGCTACGGCTGGATCGATGGCCAGAAGAACAAGGGCGATGAAGCCTCGTGGCTGCAAAAATTCACGCCGCGTCGGCCGAGAAGCATGTGGTCGAAGAATAACCGCGAACACGTTGCCCGGCTTGTCGAAGCCGGGCGCATGACTGTCCGCGGTCAGAAAGAAGTCGACGCCGCCAGGAAGGATGGGCGCTGGGACAAGGCCTATGACGCTGCAAGTACCATGGAGATACCGGCGGATTTTCTTCGCGAACTCAAGAAAGACAAACAGGCACTCTCGTTCTTCGAGTCATTGAACCGAACGAACGTGTTCGCGATCGTCTGGCGTCTCCAGACCGCCAAGAAGCCGGAGACGCGAACCAGGCGCATGGAACTGTTTTTTCAAATGATGAAGGACGGCAAGAAATTCCATTAGCGCTTTTCTATTGCTGCTCCATCCCCGACTTCACGATCACGTCCTTCCACATCGGCACTTCCTTCTTCACCCGTGCGGCCAGCCCTTCCGGCCCGCTCGCGCGAACGTCGAAGCCGACGTCGCGCAGCTTGCCGATGACCACCGGATCGGCCAGCACGGCGAGCGTGTCGCGCGCCACCCTCTGCACGATGTCGGCGGGCGTGCCGGCCGGCGCATACATGCCCTGGAAGGTCTCGGAGACCAGATCGGGAAAGCCCGACTCCTTCAGCGTCGGCACGTCGGGCAGATCGAACCAGCGTGTCTCGCCGGTGGTCGCGATCGCCCGCAACGCGCCCGACTTGATCTGCGGATGGGCGGGCGGCAGCGCCGTGATGCCGACCGGCGTGGTCTTTCCGAGCAGCGCCGCGATCGCGGGCCCCGCGCCGTTGTAGGGAATGTTCTCGATCGGAATCCCGGCCTTGATCTGCAGCAGCTCGGCCGTGAGATGCGGCGTCGAGCCCTGCCCCGGGTTGATGACGTTGAGCTTCTCCTTGCTCTTCTTGGCCATGTCGATGAGTTGCGCCATCGACGTGATGTTCGACGACGGATGCACCAGCACCACGTTCGGCGACGAGCCGAGCTCGGTGATCGGCACGAAATCCTTGAACGCGTCGTACCCCGGCTCGCGGTAGAGACTGACGTTCACGACATAGCCGGTCGACGCGATCAGCAGCGTGTAGCCATCGGCCGGGGCCTTGGCGACCTGCACCACGCCAATGTTCCCGCCTGCGCCGGGGCGATTGATGATCAGCACCGATTGGCCGAACTTTGCGGTCAGCCCCGGCGAGATCATGCGCGCCATCACGTCGGTCGGACCGCCCGGCGCCGAGGGGATGACGATCTTCACGGGGTTCCTGGGATAGTCGCTCGTCTGCGCGCCGGCCTTGCCCATCAAGGCTGTCGCGAGCGGCGCCGCCAACAGGGCGCGCCTGGTGAGCATCGCTGCCCCACCGTTACGGGTCGTCATCCGGGTGTTCCTCCAGTTACGTCTTCTTGGGGCACATCCTAGCGGCAAACCCTGCATTGCCGCGCCCCCGGATTCGCCCAGAAAAATTCCGCTGATCGGCTTGCGCGCGTTCGATCCCGATGCCTACGATGGAGGCAATTAACGCTGTCCAAAGAGGCAGCCCGTCCTGGGAGGACAACATGGCCAACACGAAGCGTCGCAGCGTAATCAAGCTTGCCGGCAGCGCAGCTGCCGTGGCGTCGACCGGCATGGCCGGTATTCTCGCCTCGGGCCGCACGCCCGCCTATGCCCAGACCAAGACCGTGCACTGGTTGCGCTGGGTCGATTTCGTTCCCGCCTCCGACCAGCTGATGCGCAAGGAGCTGATGCCCGAGGCCGAGAAGGCGCTCGGCATCAAGATCAATTTTGAGACCGTGAACGGCAACGACCTGCAGCCGCGCGCGACGGCCGCCATCCAGTCCGGGTCAGGCCCCGATCTGATCCAGGCGTTCAACAACAACACCTACATCTACGCCAACAGCGTGGTCGACCTTACCGATCTGGCCGAGAGCGTCGGCAAGGCGGAGGGCGGTATCTACAAGTACTGCCGCTCGCTGTGCAGCGACGGCAAGATGTTCATGAGCATGCCGTGGGCGGTGATCGGCGGCATGATCGCCTATCGCAAGTCGTGGTTCGACGAAGTGGGCGCCACTTCCTTCCCCAAGACCTGGTCCGAATATCGCGACGTCGCCAAGAAGCTGAAGGCCAAGGGCCATCCGATCGGCCAGACGCTCGGCCACACGTTCGGCGACGCGCCGACCTTCACCTATCCCTACCTGTGGTCGTGGGGCGGCAAGGAAGTCGAGGCCGACGGCAAGACCGTGGCGATCAACTCCAAGGAGACGGTGGAGTCCGTGAAGTTCATGCAGGGCTTCTGGAAGGACGGCTGCGACGAGGGCGCGCTCGCCTGGGACGACACCAACAACAACCGCGCGTTCCTGTCGCAAACCATCTCGGCCACGCTGAACGGCGCCTCGATCTACATCGAGACCCTGCGCAAGCCCGACCAGTACCAGACGGAAAAGGGCACGCCGATGAACAAGGACATCCAGCACGCGCCGCTGCCGGCGGGGCCTGCCGGACAGTTCGGCATGCACCTCAATCAGTCCGACATGCTGATGAAGTATTCCAAGAACCAGGACGCCGCGAAGGAGTTCCTGAAGTGGATGCACACCGAGAAGAACTACGAGAAGTGGTTCGTCTCGCAGAAGGGCTTCGCCACGCCGCCCACCGCCAAGTGGGAAGAGCACAAGATCTGGAACGAGGATCCGGTGATGGCGCCCTTCAAGGTCGCCGCCAAGCTCGGCCAGGCGCCGGGCTTTGCCGGCCTGCCCAACCAGAAGGCGGCCGAAGCGCTGTCGAAGTACATCGTCACCGACATGTACGCGAAGGCGGCCCAGGGCATGGCCCCCGAGGAGGCCGTCAAATGGGCCGAGGGCGAACTCAAGAAGATCTACTCAGCCTGAAGCCGGGCCGCAGGTAGACGACGATGGCGGTCACCGCCCTGGCAGCTTCGAAGACCCGCAGGGTCCCGATCCGGCTGCGCAAGCTCGAGGACGAGCGCTGGCTTGCCCTCGTCCTGCTCACGCCGACGGCCGTCCTGCTCGGCCTGTTCATCGCCTATCCGTTCGCCGAAGGCGTGCTCCTGTCGCTCAGCAGCGCGAAGGTCGGCGATCCCGGCGAGTTCGTGGGCCTGGCGAACTTCGCCAAGCTCTGGGACGACAACATCTTCTGGACGTCAGTCTGGAACACCTTCTGGTACACCGGAGTCACGACAGTCTTCAAACTCGCGCTCGGCCTGTGGCTGGCAATGCTGCTCAACCGGCATTTCAAGGGCAAGGCGATCGTGCGCGCCTTCATCCTGCTGCCGTTCATCATCCCGACCGTGCTCTCGACCTTCGCCTGGAAGTGGATGTTCGATCCCACTTTCAGCGTCATCAACTGGACCCTGTTCAAGGTCGGGCTGATCCACGCCCGCATCAACTGGCTGGGCGATTCAGATCTCGCGATGGCCTCGATCATGGTGGTCAACATATGGCGCGGCGTGCCGTTCTTCGCCATCAGCCTGCTGGCCGGCCTGCAGACCATCAGCCCCGAGCTGAACGAGGCCGCCGCCATCGACGGTGCGCGGCCGTGGAACCGCTTCTGGTACGTCACCTGGCCGCTGCTGCTGCCGGTGACAATGGTCGTCATGCTGTTCTCGGTGATCCAGACCTTCGCCGACTTCCAGCTGGTCTACGTCATGACCGGCGGCGGACCGGCCAACGCCACGCATCTCTTCGCCACCTACGCCTACCAGATCGGCATCGTCTCCGGCCTGCTGTCGCAGGGCGCGGCTGTGTCGCTGGCGATGTTCCCCTTCCTGTTCGTCATCGTGGTGGTGCAGCTGCTCTACATACGTCGCGTGGAGACGCGCTGATGGGCAATCCAGTGGAGACCCGCTGAGATGATCGAAGGTGCACTCTGGCGCAAATGGGTGTTCGCCTACCTGCCGCTGATCCTGTTCGTGATCGTCCTTCTGTTCCCGTTCTACTGGATGATCATCACCAGCTTCAGGCCGGACGGCGAGCTCTACCGGCCGTGGAACGCGGTCAACAACATGCCGTTCTGGACCAACAAGCCGACGTGGGAACATTTCACCTATCTGTTCGAGGAGACGAACTTCGGCCGGTGGATGTTCAACACCATGTTCATCGCCGCGACCTCGACCCTGATCTCGCTGTTCTGCGGCGTGCTGGCGGGCTATGCGCTCGCCCGCCTCAACTTCCCGTGGGCGGGTAGCCTCGGCACCCTGATCTTCATCACCTACCTGGTGCCGCAGACGCTGCTGTTCATCCCGCTCGCGGAGATCATCCGCGACTTCCGGCTGGGCGACACGCCGTGGTCGCTGATCCTCACCTATCCCACGTTCCTGATCCCGTTCTGCACCTGGCTGATGATGGGCTACTTCAAGGCGATCCCGAAGGAGCTCGAGGAATGCGCCCGCATCGACGGCGCCTCGCGCTGGAAGGCGATGCTGTTCATCGTCATCCCTGTCGCCCTGCCCGGCATCCTGTCGTCGGGAATCATCGCCTTCACGCTCTCCTGGAACGAATTCATCTACGCCCTGGTCTTCCTGTCCTCGCCCGACGAGAAGACCGTGGCGGTCGGCGTCACGTCGGAGCTGATCCGCGGCGACGTCTTCTTCTGGGGATCGCTGATGGCGGGCGCGCTGCTGGGCTCGATTCCCGTGGCGATCGTTTATTCGTTCTTCGTCGAACACTACGTTTCGGGCCTCACCGGCTCAGTCAAGGGGTAGCCGTTCATGGCCGAGGTATCACTTCATAGTCTCAACAAGTATTTCGATACCACGCACGTGGTGAAGAACGTCGACCTGCAGATCCGCGACAAGGAGTTCATGGTCTTCGTGGGCCCCTCGGGCTGCGGCAAGACCACGACCCTGCGCATGATCGCGGGGCTCGAGGCGATCTCGAGCGGCGAGATCCGGATCGACAACAACGTGGTGAACGCCGTCCCGCCGATGGACCGCGACATCGCCATGGTGTTCCAGAACTACGCGCTCTATCCCCACATGAGCGTCGCCTCGAACATGGCGTTCGGCCTCAAGATGCGGAAATTCGAGAAGGCCGAGATCGACCGGCGCATCAAGCGCGCCGCCGACATCCTGGGCATCGAGAACCTGCTCGACCGCAAGCCGCGACAGCTCTCGGGCGGCCAGCGCCAGCGCGTGGCCCTCGGCCGCGCCATCGTGCGCGATCCCAAGGTCTTCCTGTTCGACGAGCCGCTCTCCAACCTCGACGCCAAGCTGCGCGTGCAGATGCGGGTCGAGCTCAAGAAACTGCATGAGCGGCTGGCCGTCACCTCCGTCTATGTCACGCACGACCAGGTCGAGGCGATGACGCTGGGCGATCGCGTCGTGGTGATGAAGGACGGCATCGTCCAACAGGTGGGCGAGCCGCTCGAGCTCTACAACCGCCCGGCCAACCGCTTCGTGGCGGGCTTCATCGGCTCGCCGGCGATGAACTTCGCCGACGTCACCCTGGCCGACGGCGGCGGCAAGGTCACCGCCGAGGCGCAGGGCCTGAAGATCAGCCTGCCGGACGCGCTGGCCAGCCGCGCGCGATCCAAGGCCGGCCGCAAGGCCACGCTCGGCATCCGGCCGGAGGACATCCGCGTCGCCAACGCGGGCGACTCGGCCGATCACTGTTTCGAGGCGGAGGTCGAGGTGGTCGAGCAGCTGGGCTCGGAGATCCTGCTCGACACGCGGGTCGGGCCGGCGCTGATGGCCGCCAGCATCGATCCGGAATCCAAGGTCCGCGCGCACGACAAACTGCGGCTGGTCCTCAATCCCGCGCGGCTGCACCTGTTCGATGCAGAAACGGAAGCGGCGATCTGACTTCGCGCGTTCCAGGCCGATTGACTGGATTCGCCCTCGACCCGGGGCGAGGTGGCAGGTCGGTCTTGTTATGATATTGAAGGCGTCATGACGAAGCTCATCGCGCTGGCCATCGCTCTGCTCTCTGTTGGGTTCCTGCCCGGCTGCATGAAGGACCAGCCGGCGGCCGACGGCCGCTACGCCACGTTCGACCACGGCAACAACAACCGTCCATAGTCCTTCGCTGATCAATCCGGAGAGAGTGCGAGATGATCGGGAAGCCAAGCGAATATACGGCGAAGGCGGGCAAGGAGACGGGGACCGTATGGTCGGCAGTTTTCGCTCCCTGCCTCAGCGAAGAATTCCTCAGCGACTTCGGATGGGAGGCTTACGACGATCAGAATCGTCGATTGGAATTCGAGGCCTACGCTGTTCGCAAACTGGTTGACGCAGAGGGTCGCGGCCGACTCCAGATCCGGTTCCGCGATCGGTTCTGGACCCCTCTCGGCGAAGGCGCGAACGTAACCGTGCGCATCGTACATCCCAGCCCCTAGTGGCCTGGCGAACTCGCGGGTAATGGCGGAGGACCAGCACCCTCACGCAAATGCACAACCCGTCACTGACACGGTGGCTACCACCACGAGATGTCTGTGCATCTGCACCCTGTTTGATCGTGTTATCGACGGCGCTTCGCGGGCAACCCGGCGTCGACGCCGTCCTCTGCCGCAAGCCGGCGCCACCGATCAACACGCTCTGATGCTAATGTACCCTCGGAGATCGCAGCTCGAATGGCGCAGCCGGGTTCGCTCCCATGCGCACAGTCCGAGAAGCGACAGTCCTGCGCCACCAGTAGAATGTCGTCGAAGACCTCCGCGATTCCAGTGGCCGCGTCGGCCAGTTGCAACTCTCGCATTCCGGGTGTGTCGAGCAGCCAGCCCCCTCCCTCAAGCCGATGCATTTCCCGCCCGGTGGTCGTGTGGCGCCCCGTACCATCTGTGGCGCGGATCGGCTGGGTGGCGATGTCTTCTGAACCGCGCAACGTGTTGACGAGCGTCGATTTTCCGACGCCCGAAGAACCGAGAAGCGCGACGGTTTCGCCCTTGCCGCACCAGGTAGCGAGGCAAGAGACGCTGGCGGGGTCGCGACCGTCGACGATTTCGACCCGCAGTCCCGGCTCGATTGCGCGTGCTGCCGCCACGAAAGCATCCGGGGCGTCCGCCAGATCGGTCTTTGTGAGAACCACGACCGGGTTCACCCCCACCTCATGCGCCAGCACCAGATAGCGTTCCAGCCGCGCGACGCTGAAATCCTGGTTGCAGGAGGCGACGATAAAGAGCGTATCGACGTTCGCGGCGATCATCTGCTCTTTGCGTGCATCGGCCGGTGCACGCCTCTTGAACAGGTTCAGTCGACGAAGGACGCGCGTCGGCTGCAGCGAGACCTTGTCGATAAGCAGCCAGTCGCCGACTGTCGGATGATCGTCCGTGGGCAGGGCGTCGTGAATATAGGGAGCAATCGAGTACTGCGACCCAGCGCCGGCGACATCGATCTTGCCGCGATGAACGGCCATAACCCGGACGGGATGGCATTGCAGCGCTTCCTCGACCGAAACCTGCTCGCTAAAAAACGCACGCCAGCCGAGTTCTGCCAAGGCTTGTTCAGTCGATTTCATTTGGCGGCCGAAGGACCTTTCTGACGGCGGTAAAGCTTCCACTGGCAGTCAAACTCGTTGCCGACGCGCCTTACCATCGTGAGGAGCACATCTCGATCGCAGCTCGAAAGTCCGGCTGGCGTTTCGAGATCCCAATTCCGCCCGGCTGCGAAGACGCTTCGCACAACACGTGGCGTGCCGACGGCAAAGCGATGCCCCGCCGCGGAAAGCCGCTGCTTGATTTCCGCACCGATTTCCTCCGGCCTCTTGCTAGGTTTTCCACTTTTCATATTGTCCTCTTGCGCGTCTCGGTCGGAAATCCCTGGACAGCACAGCGTGCGCTCCAGGCCGTTTGCCGAGGCAAGCGAAAGTAATTGCGAGAAGAAATGGCGGAGGGGATGTCCGCCGAATTATCATTCGCCTTGGTCCACCCCGGACCCTAGATAGCCCATAAAATGCCCGTCCTAAGGTTTTTTGCCACATCCAGTGTCCGTAGTCCTCCGTCTTGATCCGTCCCGGTCGTCGTCCGATATTGGGGCCCAGATTGGGGCCGGAGTTCGACCATGATACGAGGCGGCAAACTATCGGCAAGGGCTGTTGCGACGCTCAATAAGCCCGGGCGGCACGGCGACGGGGCAGGCCTGTACCTGTCGATCAGCAAGGATGGCGACACGATACGACGGCGCTGGGTCTACCTGTTCACTCGGGCGGGGAAACTGCGCGAGATGGGCTTGGGCCCCTGCCCTGCTGTGTCGCTGGCAGCAGCGCGTATTGAGCGGGACAACTGGGCCGCGGTACTGCGTTCAGGAGGCGACCCCATCGGCCACCGCAAAGCCGAGAAGGCCGCTGCCAAGGGCGTGCCGACGTTCGGGCAGATGGCCGACGACGTAATCGCAAGCAAACAGGCTGAGTGGCGTAACGCCAAACACCGCGCCCAGTGGGAGATGACACTCACGGTGTATGCCGCCCCTTTCCGGACCCGCCCGGTGAACGAAATCGACACCGACGACGTTCTGAGCGTCCTCCGTCC
>CAIMEE010000036.1 GCA_903839865.1 Enhydrobacter aerosaccus
CACTGGGTGACGGCGGGCCAGATGCTCGACGGGCTGGGCATGGCCGAGACCACGCCCGGACCGCTGATCATGGTCACGCAATTCGTGGGCTTCCTTGCCGCCTGGCGCGATCCCGGCACGATGTCGCCGCTGCTGGCGGCCACATTGGGCGGGCTTCTCACGACATGGGTCACCTTCACGCCATGCTTCCTCTGGATCTTCTTCGGCGCGCCCTTCGTCGAGGCCCTGCGCGCCAACAAGGAACTGGGCGCGGCGTTGGGTGCGATCACGGCGGCGGTCGTGGGCGTGATCCTGAACCTCGCGGTCTGGTTCGCCCTGCACGTGCTGTTCGCCAAGCTGACACCGGTGCACTGGCTCGGCCTTTCGGTCGACGTGCCGGTGCTGGCGTCGGTCGACATCCCGTCGCTGGCGATCTCGGTCGCGGCGGCCATCGCGATCTTCCGGTTCAAGTTCGGAATGATCCCGGTGCTCCTGGCGAGTTCGCTGGCGGGCGTCGTCCTCTTCCTGGCTTTGGGGCTGTCGTAGGCAAGTCGACCTCTCGCCCGGGGCCGAACGCGCAACGTCGCGCCTAACCCGCGAGGGTCGGCGCGTGTCCGAGGGCGATCCAGCCCTGAATGCCGACGTAGATGCCGACGCAGATGATCAGCACGCTCGAAAAATAGGGAGCGCGTGTCGCCATCGTGGAGAGCCAGGATGAGCGCGCGCCGACGTGGCGGACGCTAAAGGCGGCCACGACCCCGACGCTCACCAGGGTCACCGCAAGCCCGATCGAGAAACACAACACCAGCACCGCTCCCAGAGCAACTTGTCGTAGCTGAAGGCAGAGAAGCAGAACCGTCACCGAAGCCGGGCACGGGATCAGACCGCCCGTCAGGCCGAAGAGTAGAATCTGGCCGTTGGTGACATTCTGATTGGAGAAACGGCGGCGGATGTCGTTGGCATGGGCAAGCGCATGCGCGTCCTGATAGCCGTCGGTCACGAGGTCCAGTCCCGCGGCTTCCTCGTGGATGTGATCGTGGCCCTCGCCTTCGATGAAGCTCAGATCGTAGTCGTGCGCGTGGCTTCCATGCGAGAGGGAGAGCCGCACCATGAATTAATGCGGCTCCGCAATCACCTCGTTCGATTCGAGATAGCCGCCCTTGTCGCTGAAGGTGAACGCCTGCCGTCGGCCATCGGGGCGCTCGGTCTCGACCGCGACGTCGGCGGCCTCCCAATGCGCGCCCATTTCACTCGCAAACCGCCAGCGCGGCGGGACACCGGCCTCGAAGATCTGCAGCGTGACGGTGCCGTGCCCGGTATCGATCCGGCGCAGCTCCGCTTCCGAATGATCGTGATAATGGTGGTGATGGCCTTCGGCCTTCGCTTCCTGCCGCTCTTTCCAGGTCCGGCGGAGCATCCACAAGGCAATGCCGATGATGACGACCGCCGAAACGAGTTGCAGATAGGGCTCGAGCGTTTCGACATCCAGGCCGCGCCAAAGATACATGCCACCCAGCGCAATGCCCCACACGATTGCCGTATGGGAGAGGGTCGCCGCAAGGCCCAGCATCACGGCCTGGGCGATCGTGCCGCGAATGGCGATGATGAACGCCGCCATCATCGTTTTCGAATGGCCAGGCTCGAGCCCATGCAACGCACCCAGCAGGATGGCGCTTGGAATGAAGAGCCAGGCGTGGCTGGTTCCCTGCTGGATCAGGTCGGCAAATGTCGGCATGAGGTCACAGGTACTTTGCGATGGTCTTGAAATCGTCGATCGACTGACGCCGTTCGCGCGCCGGCGCTTCGACGGCGACATCCAGGCAATGATCGAGATGGTCCTGGATCAGCGTCTTCTTCGCCTGACCGATGGCCTTTTCGACGGCGTGGAGCTGCTGGGCGAGATCGAGGCACGATCGGCCCGTTTCGATCATGTCAATGACGCTTCGAAGATGACCTTCGGCGCGTTTGAGCCTCTTGGAAATCTCGGGGTGCGTGCTGTGAAGATGCGGTTTAGCCATGAAGTCATCCTATCCCCCTAGAGAGGATATCACAATGCCGTGTCGGCGGGTTCACGACGGGCGCTTGCAGGCGCGGGAACGAGCGGCCATAACGCCTCCATGACCGACAGCACCGACTTCCCCGACCGCCTCTCCACCAACCCCAAGAGCCCGCACTACGACGAGGCGTTGCTCGCCCGGGGCATCGGCATCAAGTTCGATGGCGAGGAGAAGACCAACGTCGAGGAATATTGCCTCAGCGAGGGCTGGATCAGGGTCGCCGTCGGCAAGACCGTCGACCGCAAGGGCAATCCGCTCACGATCAAGCTGAAGGGCAAGGTCGAGCCTTACTTCCAGACCAAGACCTGACCGTGCCGCTCGGCCGCCGCACCGTTCTCGCTGCCGGAGGCGCTTTGATGGCTTCATCTGCATCGGCGCAGAGTGTGAAGATAACGCTCGGCACCGCGACACCTGGCGGGGGCTTCCCGGTCTATGGCGATGCCTTCATCGCCGCGGTGAAGGCGCAGGATCCCGCGCTCGAGATCGTGCCGGTCAACACCAAGGGCAGCACCGAGAACGTGCCGCGCCTCGAAGCGGGCACGCTCGATCTCGCGCTGGTCCAGGGCGAGGTCGTGCACGAGGCGCTGGCAGGCATCGGCCGCGCGCCGGCGAAGCTCAACATCCTGACCGCGATCTATCCGACCGCCGGCATGTTCGTCGTCCGGGCGGATTCTCCCGCGAAGAGCATCGCCGATCTCAAGGGCAAGAAGATCGCCTGGGGCGCGGCGGGCTCGGGCCTCGTCATCCTCGGCCGCTACGTGATGGATGGTCTCGGCCTCGATGCCGCGAAGGATTTCGAGCCGGTCTATCTCGAGCGCGCGGGCGACGGCCCGGCGATGGTGCTCGATGGAAGAGTGGCGGCGCTGTGGGGCGGCGGCTCGGGGTGGCCTGGCTTCATGGCGGTGACTTCGAGCAAGGAGGGCGGCCGCTTCATCGTGCCGAGCACCGACGAGCGCACGCGGGTTATCGCCAAACACAATTTCCTCAAGACCATCACCCAGGCGGCGGGCAGCTTTCCCGGCCAAAAGGAGCCGATCGTGTCGGTGGGCTCTTGGAGTTTCGTGATGGTACGGCCCGGCCTAGACCCCGCCGTCGTCGCGCGCATCGCCAAGGCGCTGCATGCGGCAGAGGCCAAATCGTCACCGCAGACCGTCGATACGACGGCGAAGAACACCCTGGCCGCGGTCGCCGATCCAAATCTGCTGCATCCGGGCGTCCTGGCCTACTACCGGCAGGCCGGATTGACCTCGAAGTAGGCGTAACCTCGCCCGGTCCCGTGCGTTCTATCCCGACAGCAACGCACAGGAGTTCCCATGGCGAACGACAATACGGCGAACAACGACAAGAGCCGCATCGAAGGCGAAGGCACCTACAGCGGCACCAAAGACTACAACGACCGCACCGCCAAGTTCATCAAGGACGGCAAGGTCGACAAGGCGGCAAAGGATGCCGTGAAGTCGATGGACTCACCCGAGGCCGCGCAGCTGAAGCAAGCCGAGGAAAAGGCCAAGGCGGGCGACCCGCGCGGCATGGACAAGAAGCGCTAGACGAAGCCGTCGATGACGGTGGCCAGCGCCACATCCTTGGTGCTGAGCCCGCCGGCGTCGTGCGTCGAGAGCGTGACGTCGACCTTGTTGTAGACGTTCGACCATTCGGGATGGTGGTCGGCCTTCTCGGCCGCCATCGCCACCCGGGCCATGAAGCCCCAGGCTTCGTTGAAGTCGGCGAACTTGAAGCTCTTGTGGATGGCGCCGCGGCCGGAGACTTTCTTCCAGCCTTTCAGTTTGGCCAGCGAGTCCGTCAGCGCCTTGCCCGTCAGTTTGGCCGTCATGTCGCGTCCTCCCGAGTGGCGCGAAGCTTGCCTGAATCGGTCCCCCCGGCCTAGGGTCGGTCAGAACCTTCAGGAGGCTTCCGTGAAAATTTCCCGTCGCTCCGCCTTGATCGCTGCCTCGTCCGCGGTCCTCTCACGGCCGGCCTTCGCCGAGAAGAGCACCGATACGCTCCGTATCCAGTTCGTCGATGCGGTGCCCAACGTCGACATGTACTTCAACAGCCAGCGCACCGGCCTGATCCTCGCGCACCAGGCCTGGGACATGCTGGTCCATCGCGACCCCGCCACCTTCGACATCAAGCCGTCGCTGGCGACCGAGTGGAAGTTCGTCGACGCCAGCACCCTCGATCTTACGATCCGACAGGGCGTGAAGTTCCACGACGGCAGCACGCTTTCGCCCGACGACGTGGTCTATACGCTCAACATGGCGGCCGACCCCGCGAGCAAGGTGGCGACGCCCAGCAACTATTCCTGGATCGACAAGGCC
>CAIMEE010000037.1 GCA_903839865.1 Enhydrobacter aerosaccus
CGGCCGGCCGATCCGCTGCTGTAGCTGGTCGTGCCGGTCTTCAACGAGGACGAGTCGATCGACATCTTCCTCGATGCCGTCGAGCCCTATCTCGACGGCGCGGGCCTCCGCTTCGAGATCGTCTTCGTGAACGACGGCTCGCGCGACAATACGCTGGCCCATCTCCTCGACCGCAGCGCCCGCGATCCCAGGGTCAAGGTCGTGAACCTGTCGCGCAACTTCGGCAAGGAAGCAGCCCTCACCGCCGGCATAGATCACGCCAAGGGCGACATCCTGATCCCGATGGACATCGACCTGCAGGACCCGCCCGACCTGTTCAAGCCGTTCATCGAGCGCTGGCGCGAGGGCTACGACATCGTCTACGGCGTGCGCAGCGCCCGCGATGCCGACACGATGGCCAAGCGCGTCTCGGCGGGCTGGTTCTACTGGGCCTTCAACTCGATGTCGCCGGTGCGCATTCCGGCCAACGTCGGCGATTTCCGGCTGGTCGACCGGCGCGCCGTCGAGGTGCTGCGCCGCCTGCCCGAGCGCAACCGCTTCATGAAGGGCCTGTTTGCGTGGGTCGGCTTCAACGCGGTCGGCGTGCCCTACGAGCGGCCGGCGCGGGCTGCGGGTGCCAGCAAGTTCAACTTGTGGCGGCTCTGGAATTTCGCGCTCGACGGCGTTGTGAGCTTCTCGACCGTGCCGCTGCGCGTGTCCTTCTACAGCGGTGTCGTGATCGCCGTTGTGGCCGTCGTCTATGCGCTGTTCATCCTGGGCAGGGTGCTGCTGTTCGGCATCGACACGCCGGGTTACGCCTCGCTGCTGGTTGTCGTGCTGTCGATGGGCGCAATCCAGCTCGTCTCGATCGGCATCATCGGCGAATACCTGGGCCGCCTCTTCCTCGAGGTCAAAGGCCGGCCGATCTATGTCGTCGAGGGCGTGTACGAAAAAGGCGAAGCTGGTGCACCCGCCCCATGACGTCTCTCGCCTGATGGATCTCAAGGAAGAAGACATTCTGGGCGCCGATATCGGCCGCCACTGGTACTACCGCTCCAAGGCCGCCGCGCTCCGGCGAGCCGTGGGGCGCCTCCATCCCAAACGCCTGCTCGACGTCGGTGCGGGATCGGGCTTCTTTTCGCGCCACCTGCTGGCCGAGACGGATGCTCAATCAGCACTCTGCGTCGACATCGGCTATCCCGCCGACCGCGACGACAGCGTAGCCGGTAAGCCGGTGCTCTACCGCCGCGACTCCGGCCCGACCGATTGCGATCTCGTGCTCATGATGGACGTGCTGGAGCATGTCGACGACGACTGCGGACTCGTCCGGCTCTATGCCGACAAGGTGCCGGGCGGAGCACACTTCCTGGTGACGGTCCCCGCCTTTCAGTTCCTGTGGAGCGGCCACGACGTCTTCCTCGAGCACAAGCGCCGCTATCGGCTGGCCGACATCGAGAAGACGATGAGCGATGCGGGTCTGGAAGTCGTGCACGGCGCCTATTACTTCGGCGCGGTCTTCCCGCTGGCGGCCATCGTCCGTCTGGCCACGCGCGGCGACACGACACCGAAGAGCAGCCTCAGCAAACAAGGCGCACTGACCAATGGATTGCTCACGCTGGCCTGCTCGGCCGAGCTGCCGCTCTTTCCGTTCAATCGCCTCGCCGGCCTTTCGGCCTTCGTGCTGGCGAAGAAGCCCTAGGACGCAGCCGCAGCTGCCGAGCGGCCGTCCTTGCTGCCGATGCGGCGGCGCTTGGCGTTGATCTCGCGGAGCGTGATCAACATCTCGTCGGCCACGACGTCGCCCGGGATGCCGTCGCCTTCGGCTTCGAGTTCCTTCATGTCGACCCACACGGCGTAGAGTGGCGCGGTGCGTTTGGTGATGATGCCGGCATGCAGCAGGGTCTTGATCAGCACGCGGAAGATGTTGGTGCTGCTCTTGAGCTGGGCGCGGCGGTCCTCGTCGCCGAAGACCTCCTTCATCGCATCGCGCACCCATTCCCAGTGCAGGCCGTACTTGGCGTAGATCACCTGCTTCTGCTCGGCGTTGATCAGGTTGAACAGCAGCATCTGGAAGATCTGTGCGGTCCAGTCCTCGACCTTGCGATGCTCCTCCTCGCTCAGATGGCGGATCGTCTTCGTCGCCCACAGCCGGCCGAAGCGGTGATGGAAGGCCTCGTCGCTCATCACAAGCTGCACCAGCCGGCGCAGAACCGGATCGTTGGTCTGGGCATTGAAGGTCGCGAAGGCGCCCATCGCGATACCCTCGATCAGCATCTGCATGCCGACGATCTTCTTGTAAACCTCGTGCGTGCTCACCAAATCGCCCAGCACGGTGGCGATGGTCTTGCCCACAGGCAGCGGCGCACCCCAGCGCTTGGCGATGTAGCGCGTGAAGCCGGTGACGTGCCGGGCCTCCTCGCGCGCCTGGTTGGCGGCATATTCCTGGGCGCCCGGATCGACCAGGATGTGGCAAAGGCTGGCAGAGAGCGACAAGGCGCCCTGCTCGCCGTGCAGGAGATTGGAGATCGACCAGTGCGTGACATCGTTGGCCAGGGAGATCTTCTGGCTGTCGTCGAGCCGGTCGGCCACGGCGCTCTTCAGCTCCAGGATGTTGTCGAGCGGCAGGATCGGCTGCCGCGTCATGTCGAACGGCAGGTCGTAATCGATGTAATTGATGTCCAGCGGGTCCCAGAAATGGTCGTGGGTCGCCGAAATGATGGCGTCAAAGGCATCGCTACGGCGGCCATAACGCGGTACCTGAAGCATCGCCGGGAAGTCTCCCGGTGCCACGGCATCGTAGGCCTTGTCGTAGGTGATCTGGTCGGCCATGCAGAGCCTCCGGTTAAACAGTGAATATGACGGGTCCGTCACCTTTTTCAATGGATTTTTCCCCAGTCCCAGCGCATGGGACTTCCGCCATATTCCGGCCCAAGAGCGGGTGGTTTCGGCCGTCCGCACAGGAGTAAGAAATGTCCCGCCGCCGCCGCATCTACGAGGGCAAGGCCAAGACCTTGTTCGAGGGGCCAGAACCCGGGACCATCGTCCAGTACTTCAAGGACGATACGACCGCGTTCAATAATACGAAGAAGGGTACGATCACCGGCAAGGGGGTGATCAACAACCGCATCTCCGAATTCCTGATGACCAAGCTGGGCGAGATCGGGGTGCCGACGCACTTCATCCGCCGCCTGAACATGCGCGAGCAGCTGATCCGGCAGGTCGAGATCATTCCGCTCGAGGTCGTGGTCCGCAACGTGGCGGCCGGCAACTTCGCCAAGCGTTTCGGCGTGGAGGAAGGCACCCAGCTGCCGCGTTCGATCATGGAGTTCTTCTACAAGAACGATCCGCTCGGCGACCCGATGGTCACCGAGGAGCACATCACCGCGTTCGGCTGGGCAACACCGCAGGACCTCGACGACATCGTGGCACTGACGCTCCGGGTCAACGACTTCCTGTTCGGCCTGTTCCTCGGCTGCGGCATCAAGCTGATCGATTTCAAGATCGAGTTCGGCCGCCTCTACGAGGACGAGATGGTGCGCATCGTGCTTGCCGACGAGATCAGTCCCGACTCCTGCCGCCTGTGGGATCTCAGGACCAACGAGAAGATGGACAAGGATCGCTTCCGCCGCGACCTCGGCAAGGTCGAGGAAGCCTATCAAGAAGTGGCGCGTCGCCTCGGCATCCTGATCGACCAGGGCCCCGGTGATGTGCGTGGACCAACAACGCTTCAGTAAAGAGATGCAATGAAAGCCAGAGTTCATGTCACGTTGAAGAACGGCGTGCTCGACCCGCAGGGCAAGGCCATCGGTCACTCGCTCAACCGGCTGGGCTTCCCCGAGGTGGGCGACGTCCGCCAGGGCAAGTACATCGAGCTCGAGCTTGCCGAGACCGACAAGGTCAAGGCCAAGGCCCGCCTCGAGGAGATGTGCAAGAAGCTGCTCGCCAATACGGTGATCGAAAACTTCTCGATCGAGCTGGTGGGCTGATGAAAGCGTCGGTGCTTGTTTTCCCCGGCTCCAATCGCGAAGGCGATGTGGCGCAGGCGATCGAGCTCGTCACCGGCCGCCGCCCCAACATGGTGTGGCACGGCGATGGCGATTTCGAGAAGACCGACCTGATCGTGGTGCCAGGCGGCTTCTCCTACGGCGATTATCTCCGCTGCGGCGCGATGGCCGCGCAGTCACCGGTGATGGCCGAAGTGAAGCGCCGCGCCGCGCAGGGCGTGCCGGTGCTGGGCATCTGCAACGGCTTCCAGATCGTGACCGAGGCGGGACTTCTGCCGGGCACGCTGATGCGCAACTCCCATCTCAAGTTCGTCTGCGCCGACGTGCACCTCAAGGTCGAGACCAGCCAAAGCCTGTTCACCAACCGCTACCAGGCGGGCCAGGTGATCAGGGTCCCGGTGGCGCATGCCGAGGGCAACTACTTCGCCGACGACGACACGCTGAAGAAGCTGGAAGACCGCGGCCAGATCGCGTTCCGTTACTGCGCGCCCGACGGCACGGTCGACGGGCCCCTCGGTAAATCAGCCAATCCCAACGGCTCGATCCGCAACATCGCCGGCGTCTTCAACGAGACCAAGACCGTGATGGGATTGATGCCGCATCTGGAGAATGCCACCGAACCGATGTTCGGCGGCACGGACGGCAAGGCGCTGTTCGAAGGTATTGTCGAGGCCCTCACGTGAGTATTGCGTCGTGACGATCGCTGCTGAAAAGAATCCGCCCGTCAAGCTGCCGAACGAACCCGCGATCACGCCACAGGTCGTGGCCGAACACGGTCTCGCGACCGACGAATACGAACGCCTGCTCAAGATCATGGGCCGCACGCCCACGATGGTGGAACTCGGCATCTTCTCCGCCATGTGGAGCGAGCACTGCTCGTACAAATCCTCGAAGGTGTGGCTGAAGAAGCTACCGACCAAGGCGCCGTGGGTGATCCAGGGACCGGGCGAGAATGCCGGCGTCATCGACATCGGCGACGGCCAGGCCGCGATCTTCAAGATGGAGAGCCACAACCATCCGTCCTACATCGAGCCCTACCAGGGCGCGGCGACAGGCGTGGGTGGCATCATGCGCGACGTCTTCACCATGGGCGCGCGGCCGGTAGCGAACCTCAACGCGCTGCGCTTCGGCGACCCCTCACATCCCAAGACGCGGCATCTCGTGTCGGGCGTGGTGGCGGGCATCGGCGGCTACGGCAACTGCATGGGCATTCCGACCGTGGGCGGCGAGACCAACTTTCATGCCGCCTACAACGGCAACATCCTCGTGAACGCCATGACCGTCGGCATCGCGCCGACCGACAAGATTTTCTATGCGGCGGCTGCCGGCCTCGGCAATCCGATGGTCTATGTCGGCTCCAAGACCGGCCGCGACGGCATCCACGGCGCTACCATGTCCTCGACCGAGTTCAACGAGGACAGCGAGAGCAAGCGCCCGACGGTGCAGGTGGGCGACCCCTTCGTCGAGAAGCTGCTGCTCGAAGCCTGCCTCGAACTGATGGCGACCGACGCGATCATCGCCATCCAGGACATGGGCGCAGCCGGCCTCACCTCGTCGTCGTTCGAGATGGCGGCCAAGGGCGGCCTCGGCCTCGAGATGGCGCTCGACAAGGTACCGATGCGCGAAGAAGGCATGAACCCCTACGAGCTGATGCTCTCCGAAAGCCAGGAGCGCATGCTGATCGTGCTGAAGCCCGGCCGCGAGGACGAGGCGCGCAAGATCTTCGAGAAGTGGGAACTGGATTTCGCGGTGATCGGCCATCTCACCGACACCGAGCGCATGGTGCTGTCGTGGCACGGCAACATCGTGGCCAACATTCCGATCCCGCCGCTGGTCACCGAGGCCCCTGTCTACGAGCGGCCGTGGACGCTCACCGAGCTGCCCGCGACGCTCGATGCGTCGAAGGTGCCGGCACCGAAGGACTGGAGCGCGTCGCTGATCAAGCTGATGAGCTGTCCCGATCTCGCGAGCAAGGCGTGGATCTGGCACCAGTACGATCACCTGATCCTCGGCAACACCGCGATCCGGCCGCAGGACGGCGACGCCGCGCTGGTGCGCGTGCCCAGGACCAGCAAGGGCGCCAGCCACAAGGGCCTGGCCATGACGTCGGACTGCACGCCGCGCTACGTGCAGGCCCATCCCGAGACCGGCGGCAAGCAGGCCGTGGCCGAGGCGTGGCGCAACATCACCGCGACCGGCGCAACGCCGCTTGCCGTTACCGACAACATGAACTTCGGCAATCCGCAGAAGCCCGAAATCATGGGTCAGTTCGCGGGTGCCATCATGGGCATGGCGGAAGCCTGCAAGGTGCTCGACTTCCCCGTCGTGTCGGGCAACGTCTCGCTCTACAACGAGACCGAGGGTCGGCCGATCCTGCCGACGCCGACCATCGGCGCGGTGGGCGTGATCGACGACATTGCGAAAGCGGTGGGCTCGCGCCTGACGCAGGCTGGACTTGCCATCGTGCTGGTCGGCGAGACCAGGGGCTGGCTCGGACAATCGCTCTATCTCCGCGAGAACTGCGGCCGCGAAGAAGGCGCGCCGCCGCCGGTCGACCTCGCGGTCGAGCGCCGGACCGGCGATTTCGTGCGCGCCCAGATCATCGCCAGGCGCGTGGCAGCCTGCCATGACCTCTCGGATGGCGGCCTGCTGGTCGGCCTGGCCGAGATGTGCATCGCGGGTGGAACCGGGGTCGAGGTCGCACAGCCGGCCGGCAACGCCGTTCCGTCGCACGCGTTTTTCTATGGCGAGGATCAAGGCCGCTATCTCATCGCCTCCGGCTCGGCCGACGAGGTGCTGGCCGAGGCGAAGAAGGCCGGTGTGCCGGCGGCCGTTATCGGGTACTCGGGCGGGGCGTCGCTGGTGGTCAAGGGGCTGCTGTCACTCCCGCTCGCCGACATCAAGGCCGCCCACGAGGGCTGGCTGCCCGCCTATATGAACGCCGCAGAATAACAGGGAATCCAAGCTTATGCCGATGTCCGCCAATGAGATCGTCGACCTGATCAAGCAGGGGATCCCCGGCGCCGAGGTCGAAATGCAGGACCTGGCCGGCGACGGCGACCATTGGGCCGCCACGGTCATTTCTCCAGCCTTTGCCGGCAAAACCAAGATCCAGCAGCACCAGATGGTCTATGGCGCGCTGGGCGGCCGCATGGGGGGTGTTCTCCACGCCCTCAAGTTGACCACCATGGCGCAAAAGCCCTGATCGCCCTATATTATAGCCCGACCGCGCCTCTGAAGGCGCTTTAGGAGATTAACCATGAGCGAACCCGAGGTTTTCGGCCGGATCCGCGAAGAGATCGGCAAGAACGACGTCCTGTTGTTTATGAAGGGCACGCCCGTCTTCCCACAGTGCGGCTTCTCGGCCGCCACCGTGGAATGCCTGGGCGAGCTCGGCGTGAAGTTCGCCAGCGTGAATATCCTGGTCGACCCGGAAATCCGCCAGGGCATCAAGGAATTCAGCCAGTGGCCGACGATTCCCCAGCTCTACGTGAAGGGCGAGTTCGTGGGCGGCTGCGACATCGTCCGCGAAATGTTCGAGACCGGTGAGCTCGAACAGCTCTTCAAGGACAAGGGCGTGACATTAGCGAAAGCTGCGTAGCAGCTGTCGCTGGCGGGCTCGTAACAGTAGGCGCGCCCCGTCGCGCCGGTCGGCCGAAGGCCGAACTGTAGAGCCCGCACCGTGCAGAATAGATATGAACGCGCCACTGGAGTGGCGCGCTCCCAGCTATGAGAAGACGTAGCTCGCCATACTAAGATTCCCCGACGTGAAGCTGCGGTGCAGTGCGCGTCCGCGGGCGCCTTCGCCCGCCGCGCCGAATGCCACATGCAGCGGCAGGAAGTGCTCATCCGTCGGATGGGCGTCCTTCGCGTTCGGCGCTTCGCTGCGATAGTTCGCCAGCGCCGCCGCATCGCCCTTCTCCACCGTCGTCGCCAGCCAGTCGTCGAACGCCTTGGCCCACGGCTCGGGCTTTGTGTCGTGCGCACCGCGGATCAGACGGCGGAGATTGTGTGTGGCGCTGCCCGAGCCCATGACCAGCACGCCCTCGTCGCGCAGGCCCGTGAGCTTGCGGCCGAGCTCGATGTGATGCGCCGGGCTCATGTAAGGCTGCACCGAGAGCTGGAAGATCGGGATGTCGGCGTCGGGCCAGCCCAGCAGCGCGGGTACCCAGGCGCCATGGTCGAGGCCGTATTCGGCGGGCTGGGCGCCGGTCATCTCGGCCACGCGCTTGGCCAGCGCCGGCGCGCCGGGCGCATCGTAGTGCAGTTTGTAGAGCGCGTCGGGAAATCCATAGAAGTCGTGGATGGTCTCGGGCTGGGCGGTCAGCGAGACCTCCGGCCGCTCGGTGTTCCAGTGCGCGGACACGGCGAGGATCGCCTTGGGCTTGGGCACGAGCGACCCCAGGGACGCCAGAAAGGCGCGCGCCGGCAGGCCCTGCTCCAGATAGAGCATCGGCGAACCGTGCGACACAAAGACAGTCGGCATCGACATTGCTTCAATCCTCACACAACATCTGCAAACGACCAAGTCGAGGGGTGACAAATGATCGGTCTGCGCAAGTTAACGGCACTCGCCACGGTAATATGGGCAGCGCTCGCCCTCCCCGCCACCGCGCAAACCACGCTGCGCATGGTGAGTCACGCCGACATCAAGATCCTCGACCCGGTCTGGACCACCGCACTGATCACGCGAAACTTCGGCTACATGGTCTGGGACGTCCTGTTCGCCAAGGACGCCGATCTCAAGATCCAGCCGCAGATGGCCGAGAAATACACGCTCTCCGACGACAAGCTCACCTACACCATCACGCTGCGCGACGGGCTGGTGTGGAGCGACGGCACGCCGGTCACCGCCGAGGATTGCGTCGCTTCGATCAAGCGCTGGGGCGCGCGCGATGCCTCCGGCCAGCTTCTGCTGAAGGAAACCAAGGAACTCAAGGTTGTCGACCAGAAGACGTTCGAGATCATCCTCAAGGCACCGTTCAGCCTGGTCATGGACGCGCTGAGCAAGGTCTCGTCCAACGTGCCCTTCATGATGCCCAAGCGCATCGCCGAGACCGATCCCAACAAGCAGATCACCGAGTTCATCGGCTCGGGCCCGTTCATCTTCAAGCAGGACGAGTGGAAGCCGGGCGAGAAGCTGGTCTACGTGAAGAACCCGAAGTACAAGCCGCGCGCCGAGCCGCCTTCGATGCTGGCCGGCGGCAAAGTCGCCAAGGTCGATCGCGTCGAATGGCTCGCCATCGTCGATCCCAACACCGCCGCGAGCGCGCTGCTGGCGGGCGAGATCGATCTCATCGAATCGCCGCCACCCGACCTTTTCCCGATCTTCAAGTCCGACAAGAACGTGGCACTCTACGGCTGGAACGCGCAGGGCAGCCAGATCATCATGCGCTTCAACCATCTCCACCCGCCGTTCAACAACGTGAAGGTGCGGCAGGCAGCGATGTACGCGCTGGCTCAGGAGCCGATCATGCAGGCCCAGGTCGGCGATCCCGAGATCTACAAGCTGTGCAACGCACCCTTCATCTGCGGCACGACCTACGGCAAGGAATACGGCGACCTGCTGCTGAAGCCGGACATCGAGAAAGCCAAAGCGCTCCTGAAGGAAGCGGGCTACGACGGCACGCCCGTCCTGATGATGCATCAGACCGACCTGCAGTCGTCGAACAACGTGCAGCCGGTCGCGAAGCAGCAGCTCGAGAAGGCGGGCTTCAAGGTCGACATGGTCGACATGGACTGGCAGAGCGTGGTCTCGCGCCGCGCCCGCCGCGAGCCGCCCAAGGAAGGCGGCTGGAACCTCTTCTTCACCACCAACATCACGCTCGACAGCGACAACCCCGGCACCAACTCCTATGCCGCCGGCACATGTGACAAGGCGTGGTTCGGCTGGCCGTGCGACCCCGAGATGGAAAAGCTGCGCGACGCCTTCCTGCACGCCACCGATCCCGCGAAGCAGAAGGAACTGGGCTACGCCATCTCCGACCGCGTGATCGAGCAGGCCTTCTACGCTCCCGTGGGCCAATACAAGGCCTTCGGCGCCTACCGCAAGGACCGGCTCGAAGGCTGGCTGCCCGGGCCAGTCGCGGTGGTGTGGAACATCAGCAAGAAGAACTGACATCCCACACCGCGCTTCGTCTTAAGCCGCCTTCGCGATCGGTGCGGCCTGCCAACGCTGCGCCGCTTCCGCGACGCGCTTGCCGAGCAGCTCGGCGGTGCGGAACTCGCTGGCGCCGATGCCTTCGACGCCCTGGTCGGCGTGCGCCTGCGCCATCAGGCCGATCGAGGCGCCGGTGCGGTTGAGGTCGTCGGTCGAGCCCTTGGAGTGGTTGTTGCCCGGCGCCAGGCCGAGGCCGACCCAGACCATGCCGTGCTGCTGGGCGAGCGTGAACAGCTGGAAGAGCGTGTTCTGCTTATCGCCGCCCCACGAGGCCGAGACGGTGAAGCCCGCGGCGAGCTTGTTCTGCCACGCGCGCGACATCCAGCGCTTGGACGTCCAGTCCTTGAACTTCGCGAACTCGGCCGACACGCCGCCCATGTAGGTCGGGCTGCCGAACACGATCGCATCGGCGGCGTCGAGGTCGGCCGCGCGGGCCTCCGCCTCATCGACGGAAATCAGGGTCGCGGTGACGCCGGGGGCCTGCTGGGCGCCCTTGGCAACGGCCTCGGCGACGGCCTTGGTGTGGCCGAAACCCGAGTGGAAGACGACGGCTACGTTGGTGGCGACATTGGTGGCTACGTTGGTCATGACGATCTCCAGTGCTCTGGTTTCATTAGAGAAACCGGGTTACGGTTACTCCAAATCTCCTGGTTACTCAAAGTGACTGGAAATAGTTGGGTGGGGCACTATATCTTTGCCAGTAGGTACCGATTCGTAACCGTGAAGTTTTTTCGCGAGGTTTTTCCATGACCGAGACAGTGCACAAAGAGGGCGGCGCCTCCTGCCCCATGGACTACATCCTGCGCATGCTGATGGGGCCGTGGACGACCTACATCGTCTACAACCTGCGCACCTTCGGCCCGCAACGCTTCGGCGAATTGAAGCGCCGGATGGGCGGCGTCTCCGCGAAGATGCTGACCGAACGGCTGCGCACGCTCGAAGGTGCGGGGCTGGTGAGCCGCGAGTACGAGCCCACGATCCCGCCCAAGGTCACCTATTCGCTGACCGCGCGCGGGCACGAGCTCGATGGCGTGCTGGGCACCCTGGCCGACGTCGCCATGCGCTGGCAGGCCGAGGATTCGGCCCACCGCAAGGCCGCGGACTGACTCATATCCTTCCCCCGTCTCGGGGGAGGGAAGGTCTTTATTTCTTCGTCACGCCCCAGAACACGCCGACCTGCGGCAGCACCGCCGGGTAGGTGATGGTGTCGCGGGTGGCGAAGACGCCGTACCACTCGCCGAGCGGCAGGTGAGTGACGACTTCCAGGGCGCGCACCTGCACGGCGTCCGCCGCCGCCTTCTTGGCCGCCGGCGTCTCGGCGCGAATGAAGACATCGCGCAGCTTCTCGAGTTCGGGATCGCACGGCCAGCCCGCGCGGGCCTTCTCGCAGGTCGCGGCGATCGACGGATTCATCAGCGGATCGAGGATGTCGATCTGCGACCAGCTCGTGCCGTAGGCGTTCCAGCCGCCTTCCGACGGCGGACCCTTCTTGGAGATCAGCCGGGTCACCATGCTCTGCCAATCCATCGGCTGGACCTCGACCTTGAAGCCTGCCTTCTCGAGCTGGGCCTTAACGACCGGAGCGATCTGCTTGATCACGCCGAGATCGGTCGGCTGCGGCATCACCACGGGCGTGCCGTCATACTTGGCCTCGGCCAGGAGCTCCTTGGCCTTGGAGATGTTGCCCTCGAGCAGTCCTTCCATGCCGACGGTCGAGGCATAGGGCGTATCGCAGGTGAACAGCGCCTTGCACGCCCTGTAGTAGCGCTGGTCGCCGATGTTGGCCTGCATGACGTCGGGCTGGCTGAGGGCATAGGCGGCGGCGCGCCGGATCCTCACGTCGTTGAAAGGCGGCTGCAGCCAGTTCGGGCGGAAGGTGAACTGGCCGGGCGACGTGCCTTTCAGGATCTTGATGCCCTTGGTCTTCTCGAGCAGCGGCAGGTTGTCGAAGTCGAGGCTGCCGATCATGTCGATCTCGCCGTTGATCAGCGCGTTGACCTGGGTCTGGCTGTCGGGGATCCACACCCACTCGACCCGGTCGAGCGTGACGACCTTGCCGCCCGCGAGGCCCGAGGCGGGCTCGGCGCGCGGCTTGTATTTGGTATTCTTCAGGAAGACGATCTTCTCGCCCGGCTTCCATTCGTCGAGCTTGAGAACGAACGGGCCGGATCCGACATACTCGCTGATCTGCGTGTTGGGATCGGTCGCGGCGATGCGGGCGGGCATCATGAACGGCACGACGACCGACGGCTTGCCCAGCGCCTGCAAGAGCGGGCCGAACTTTTCCTTGAGAACGATCTGGAAGGTCTTGGCGTCGACGACCTTGTATTCCGACAGGAACGACGCGAGCTTCAGGCCCATCGAATCCTTGGCGCTCCAGCGCTTGAGGGAGGCGACGCAATCCTCCGCCGTAACCGGCTTGCCGTCGTGCCACTCGAGGCCGTCGCGCAGGGTGAAGGTCCAGACAAGGCCGTCGTCGCTGGTCTTCCAGGTGTCGACCATCTGCGGCTTGACGTCGAACTTCTCGTCAATCGAGAAGAGCGTGTCGTAGACCATGTAGCCGTAGTTGCGCGTGATGTAGGCGCCGCTCCAGATCGGATCGAGGATCTTCACGTCCGATTCCATGACGGCCTTCAGCACCGTCTGCGCGGAAGAAACGACTGGCGACAGAACGGTCGCGAGCGCGGCGACGGATGCGATGAGAGAACGACGCATGGCTTGGCCCCCCGAGAAAAATTTGTCATCCCGAGCGTAAGCGAGGGATCTTTATGGCACCAGTAAAGATCCCTCGGCTGCGCCTCGGGATGACAAATTTACAGGGCGAGCCGGTAAACGCGCGCAGCGGTACCCGAGAAAAGGGCAGTCTTCTCTGCCGCTGAACAACCCGCAGCCAAACGCTTGAAGGCGTTCCACAGCACGCCGTACCCGGAGGTGATCTTGTCGACGGGGAAGTTGCTCTCGAACATGCAGCGGTCGGCGCCGAACAGCTCGATGCAGGTCTCGACCCAGGGCTTGAAGCCCTTGGCAAGTTCCTCTGAACCGGGCGGCCTGGGCCGCTGGTAGAAATCGAACCAGCCCATCGCCATGCCGAGGCCACCCACCTTCACGACGATGTTCCGCCGCTTGGCGAGCTCCACCATCACCTTCTTCCAGTCTGCCCGCACTTCGTCGTGGCGGCTGGCATAGCCCGCATAGCCGAGCGGGCCGCCGACATGGTTCAGGATGATGGTCGTGTCGGGAAAGGCATCGGCCAGCTCCGCGATCTCTTCGAGCTGCGGATGATAGAGCCAGGCGTCGAAGGTGAGCTTGCGCCTGGCCAGCTCCGCGAAGCCTTGCCGCCAGGTCCTGTCGCGCGTGAGTTCGGGCGTCGGATCGGTGCGGGAGTTGCGGATGCCGGGATCGGCGTCCCAGCCGGTCTGGTGACGGATGCCCTTGAAGCGGCCGGTGCCGGCGGCGATCTGGGCATCGAACACGGGGCCGGCCTTGGCGCCCAGGCGCAGGTCGACGTGGCTCACGATGCCGGCGCAGGCGCGCAGGTTGCCGTACAGGCCGCTCGCGCTCATCGCCGCGACGCCGTTGGCGAACTCGGTCTCGCCGGTGCAGCGCAGCTCCGCCGGGCCGTCCTTGCGATACATCGAGTGGCAGTCGACGAACACCGTCGCCACGATATTGTGGCCTTCCTGCGTGTCGGCCAGCAGATCGTGGAACAGGTAGTCGTTGCCGGAGCGCTGCCACAGGTGATGGTGCGGATCGACGATCGGCAGCCCGGGCTCGAGCGCCGCCTCCTTCGTCTTGGCCGCCCACTTCGAATCCGGCGCGATGACGTTGCCCAGGGCGGGCGCTTCCGTAGCCATGGTTTCCTCCGACTTTGTTCCGGGGAGTATAGCCCAAGGCTCCCTCGCTGCGCTGGTTACTCCGAATCCTCCAACCTCATCCTGAGGTGGCCGGAAGAGCCGTCTCGAAGGACAGGCCGCAGGCACGGTGCTCGTTTTGATCTAGTCGATCACTTCGTCCGCGCGGGCCAGCGAGGACGAGTTGAAGTCGATCCCGAACTCCCTGCCGACCTTGAGATTGAGGACGAGCTGAAACCGGGTGGGTTGCAGGACGGGCAGGTCGGCCGGCTTTTCGCCCTTTAGGATGCGCGCGACATACATACCGCTCTGACGGTACGCGTCGCTGAAGTCCGGACCGTAGCTGGCAAGGCCGCCGGCCTCCACGAACTGACGCCACTGATACATGCCCGGCAGCACATGTTGGCGGGCGACGTCCACGATTCGCAGGCGCTGTTGCGTAAAGAACGGGTCCGCCCCGACCAAGAGCGCCGTTGCGCCTCGCTCCACCAGACGGGCAATGGCACCGGATATTTCAATCTCGGTGCCGGCTTGCTCAATTACGAGCGTCCGGCCACCCAAGGCAGCGCCCGCCGACTCCAGATTGGCGCGCTGCACCGCAGCCGTCGGGTTCTTCGGGTTGAGCAGTGCACCCACGACGCGCGCGGCAGGAATCATTTCCTGCAGGAGATCGAGGCGCTTGGCATCAAGTTCATGGCTGAGGATCGATACACCGGTCACGTTGCCGCCGGGCTTGTTGAAGCTTGCGACAAGTCCCGCGCGCACAGGGTCGCTGACGGCCGTGAAGACGATGGGGATGGTTGAAGTCGCAGCCTTGGCCGCCTCGGCCGAAAAATTTCCGCCCGCTGCAACGATCACCGCCGGATTGCGGCGCACCAGCTGGGCGGCTAGCAAGGGCAGTTTCTCCACCACACCATCTGCCCAGCCGTAATCGATCTCGGCATTTCGACCAACGTCATACCCGCCCGCTGCAAGGCCGGACAGGAAGGCTTCGAACGGGGTGCGCACCGCTTCCCGCGTAAAGAGACTGAGAAAGCCTATCACGGACGGGGACAGAGCCTGGGCAGGCGGCGCTCCAGATGCCATGGCGGCAGCGCTGGCAAAGCCGATCAACTGTCGTCGCCTCATCACGATTCCGCTTTCCCGTGCATCCGTGTCGATGATACCGCCGGCCCGCTCAGAGGACGATCGGATCCGTGATCATCGACACGTGCGCCGCGATGACCCGCCAGCCGACGTCGGGGAAACGCACCCAGGTCTGGCTCTGCCGGCCCGTCGCCTCCTTGCCGCGCACCTTGTAGACGAGGTTCACGGTGGCGATGTCGCGGCCCAAGGTCAGGATATCGACGCGGTAGCGCTTCTCCTTCGTGCCGGGACCGGGTACGCGCGCCACGCGGTGGGCGTGGATGCGGTCGAAGCCGTAGCCGTGCTCGTTGTTGGCCAGGCGGATCGTGTACGGGCTGTTCCAGAAGGTGGCATCGAGGACGTCCACGTTCTTGTCGATCAGCGCCTGCTCGTAGCGTTCGAACAGGGCGCTTACTTCCGCGACAACGTCCGGAATGTTCGGTGTCAGGTCCTTCAAGTCGCTCCCCCTCATGCGGCCTGTTCGAGGGCGCGCGCGACAGCCACCAGGCTGGCGTCGCTGCCCCGAGCGCCGATGATGGACAGACCCACCGGCAACCCGTCAACCGTCGCGCCCGGGAGGTTGACCTGCGGATGGCCCGCCAGTCCGCCCTGCGCACAGAGGCAGGTGATCCGGTCGCGCAGCGGATCGAGCACCGACAGCGGCAGGCCGACCATCGGCGCCGGGAACGGCGTGGTCGGAAGACAAAGGATCGTGCCTTCGGGCAGCAGGTGCGCCATGCGGCCGCGCGCTTCCTGGCGCATCAGCGCGCCCCAGGCCTGGTCGGCGGCAGGAATCATCGAGCCGGTCACCAGCGCCTTGGCGACCGAGAAGGCGAAGCGCGGATTACGCTCGTCGAGCCATGGCTTGAAGGTGTTGTAGGCCTCGACCGGCTGCAGGCTGCGTTGCGCGCGCGCCCACACGGAAAGACCGGGCGGCGCCATGATGTCCTCGCGGCAATGCCCGACCACGGCGGCGAGCTTCATCACCAGCGGATGGAGCGCCGCGGCCACGTCGGCATCGGCAAAGCCGAACGCGTCGGTGGCGATGACGAGCTGCGTCGGCAGGGCGTGCGGGATTTCCTCGCCCAGCATCACGGACGAGACCCTGGCGAAGGTGGCCGCGTCGCGCGCGAACCAGCCGGTCGTGTCCGACGTCGGCGCCTGGGGCAGCATGCCCCGCGTGTCGACGCGGCCATGCGTCGGGCGGATGCCGTAGAGGCCGCAGAAGCTCGACGGCACGCGCACCGAGCCGCCGGTATCGGTACCGAGGGCGGTGTCGCAGATGCCGGCCGCGACGGCGGCAGCCGAACCCGAGGACGAGCCGCCGGGCACGCGGCCAGGGGCGCGCGTGTTCTTCGGCGTGCCGTCGAAGGCGTTCTCGCCCAGGATGCCGAGCGAGACTTCGTCGGTGATGGTCTTGCCGATCAGGGTGGCACCGCCGTCGAGCAGCGTCTGCACGGCGAAGGAATGCCGGGTCGGGATCGGACGTCCCGTTGGCCAGTCGTGGTTGCCGCCGCCGGTGGGCACACCCGCCACGTCGAACAGGTCCTTGGCGGCGAAGGTGAGACCGGCGAGTGGGCCTCCCGCCTTGCCCTCGATACGCACGCGGGGGCCCGGCACGAAAGCGCCGATGTCGTCCGTCATCTCTCGATCCTTATTCTGCAGGGCGCGGCGTGGCCGCTTCCTTGTCCTTGCGGCGGAAGATGCGCAGCTGGCCGAACTTCACGCCGAGCAGGCGATCGAACCAGATGTAGACGACCGGCGTGATGAACAGCGTGAGGCACTGCGACACGATCAGGCCGCCCACCACCGTGACGCCCAGCGGCTGGCGCAGCTCCGCACCGGCGCCGGCACCGAGTGCGATCGGCAGCGAGCCCAGCAGCGCGCAGGTCGTGGTCATCATGATCGGCCGGAAGCGCAGTTCGGCGGCGTCGACGATCGCCTCCTCGGCCGTGGCGCCCTGCGCGCGGCGTTCGAGGGCGAAGTCGACCATCATGATGGCGTTCTTCTTCACGATGCCGATCAGCATGATCACGCCGATCAGCGCGATCACCGAGAGATCCATGCCGAACAGCTGCAGCGTGATCAGCGCGCCGATGCCGGCCGACGGCAGGCCCGACAGGATCGTGAGCGGATGGATGAAGTTCTCGTAGAGGATGCCCAGGATGATGTAGATCACCAGCACCGCGGCGAACAGCAGCATGCCCTGGTTGGCCACGGCCTGCTGGAACACCTGTGCGCTGCCCTCGAAGCTGGTCGCGATGGTGGGCGGCAGGCCGACTTCGGCACCGGCAGCCTGGATGTCCTTGACCGCGTCGCCCAGCGCCACGCCGGGTGCCAGGTTGAACGAGATGATGACCGCCGGCAGCTGCGAGATGTGGTTGACGGTGAGCGAGGTCGGCTTGTCCGAGCGCTTGGCCACCGTGTCGAGCGGCACCAGCGCGCCGGTCGGCGTGCGCACCATCATGCGACGCAGCACCTCGTTGGTGTCGGCGTACTTGGGATCGACCTCGAGGATCACCTGATAGGTGTCGTCGGGCGCGTAGATCGTCGAGACCTGGCGCGTGCCGTAGGCCGAGTAGAGCAGCAGGCGGATCTGGTCGATCGAGATGCCGAGCCGCGAGGCGGTGTCGCGGTCGATGTCGATCGCCGTCATGCGGGCACGCACTTGAAGGTCCGAGTTGACGTCGGCGATGCTCGGGATGCGGCGCATCCGCTCTTCCATCTGCGGCGCGAACTCGCGCAGGCCCTTGAGGTCGCTCGAACGCATGCCGAACTGGTACTGCGCACGCGACTGGGTCGTGGCAATGTTGATCGACTGGATCGGCTGGAAGAAGATGTTGATGCCCGGCACCGTCGCCGTCGACCGGCGCAGGCGGGCGATCACTTCCAGCGCCGTCGACTTGCGCTCGGACTTGTCCTTCAACGTGACGAAGATGCGGCCGGAATTGACCGTGCTGGCGGCGTTGCCGCCGCCGACCGTCGACATCACGGTGACCACGTCGGGATCGCGCTTGATGACCTCTGCCAGGACGCCCTGGCGGGCCACCATCGCATCGAAGGACGCATCGTCGGGACCGACCGTCGAGCCGGTGAGCTGGCCGATATCCTCCGACGGGAAGAAGCCCTTGGGGATCGACTGGAACAGGACCGCGGTGACCACGAAGGTGCCGAGCGTGATCGCGAGCACGATCTTCGGCATCTTCACGACGCGGCGCAGGCCCCACGAATAGCCCGCCGTCATCTTGTTGAAGCTCCACTCGAAGCTGGTCAGCAGGAAGTTGTGCTTCTCGTGGTGATCGATCGGCTTCAGCATGCGCGAGCACAGCATCGGCGTCAGCGTCAGCGAGACGATGCCCGAGATCAGGATCGCCATCGAGATGACGAGACCGAACTCCTGGAACATGCGGCCGACGACGCCGCCCATGAACAGCACGGGAATGAACACCGCGACCAGCGACAAGGTCATCGAGATGATGGTGAAGCCCACTTCCTTGGAGCCCTTATAAGCGGCATCCATCGGCTTCTCGCCCGCCTCGATGTGGCGGACGATGTTCTCGAGCATGACGATCGCGTCGTCGACGACGAAGCCCACCGCCAGCGTGAGCGCGAGCAGCGAGATGTTGTCGATCGAATGGCCGCAGACGTACATGCCGGCGAAGGTGCCGATCACGGAGATCGGCAGCGCGATCGCGGGGATCAGCGTGGCGCGGAAGCTGCGCAGGAAGAAGTAGATCGCGATGACGACCAGCACGCCGGCCAGAAGCAGCGTGAACTCGACGTCCTCGATCGCGTCACGGATCGAGACCGACCGGTCGTTCATGATCTGGATGTCGACGCCGCTCAGCAGCTCGGCCTGGATCTGCGGCAGCAGGGCCTTGATGCGGTCGACCACCTCGACGGTGTTGGCGTCGGGCTGGCGGTAGACCGCGAGCAGGATGGCGCGCGTGCCGTCGAGCCAGCTTGCGACCTTGTCGTTCTCGACCGAATCGATCGCGGTCGCGACGTCGGAGATGCGCACCGGCGCGCCGTTCTGCCAGGCCACGATCACCGGCATGTAGTCCTTGGCCCGCTGGAGCTGGCCGGTCGCGTCGAGGATCGAGCTCTGGCGCTGGTCGGCGATGGCGCCGAGCGGCTTGCTCGAGTTGGCCGTGACGATCGCGCCCTGCAGCTCGTTCAGCGTGAGGCCGCGCACTGCCAGCTGATCGAGGTTGGCGCGCACGCGCACGGCATATTTCTGGGTGCCGAAGATCAGCACCTGGGCGATGCCCGGGAGCGTCGAGATGCGCGGCAGGATCGCGCGGTTGGCGAAGGCGTCGACGTCCGACAGGCGCACCTGGCTCGACTTCAGCGCCAGGAACATGATCGGGAAGTCGGCCGGATTGACCTTGCGGAAGCTGGGCGGGGTCGGCAGCTCGACCGGCAGGCGGCGCAGCGCCGAGGAGATGGCCGACTGCACGTCGAGCGCGGCGCCGTCGATGTTCCGGTTGAGGTCGAACTGCAGCACGATCGAGGTGTTGCCGAGCGACGAGGTCGAGGTCATCGCGGTTACGCCGGCGATGGTCGAGAACTGGCGCTCGAGGATCGAAGCGACCGAGGCGGCCATCGTCTCGGGGCTGGCGCCCGGCAGCTGGGCCGATACCTGGATGGTCGGGAAGTCGACGCGCGGCACGGCGGCCACGGGCAGCTGCTTGAAGCCAAACAGACCGGCGATGACGAACGATGCCATGACCAGGATCGTCATGACCGGCCGGCGGATGCAGAGAGCTGAAATGCCCATGTTCGTCGTCCCTGTCGGCTAACCGCGCGGCGGCGCGGGCTTCGCTGGCTCGGTAGGTGCCTGTTTGACGGCCACCGGTGCGCCGTTGACCAGGCGGAGCTGGCCGTCGATCACGACGGAGTCGCCGGTCTTGAGGCCGCTGCCGATCACCGACTCGCCGCCCTGGGTTCGCTTGACCGTGACCGGCCGGACTTCGGCGGTCTTGCCGTCCTTGATCGCGAAGACGTAGGCGCCCTGCGCACCGAGCTGGACCGCCTGCGCGGGAACCGAGAGCGCATCGGGCTCGATGCCGAGCACGACTTCGGCCTTCACGAACTGGCCGGGCCACAGACCCTCGTTGGCGTTGCCGATGCGCGCCTTGGCGCCCACCGTGCCGGTGTTGGCGTCGACGGTGTTCTCGATGAAGGCGACCGCGCCCGACTGGCGCTTGCCGTCGTCCATCACCGCGTTGACCTGCACGTTGCCCCTGGTCATCGCCGCGCGCAGCTCCGGCAGGATGACCTGCGGGATGGCGAACTGCACGAAGATCGGATCGACCTGGTTGATGGTGGCGAGCACCGACGTCGCCGTGTTGTCGGCGACCCGCACGATCGTGCCTGCCTTGTAGGGAATCGAACCGATGCGCCCCGACACGGGCGCGCGGATCTCGGTGTAGGAGAGCTGGGCCGCAATGTTGTCGCGGCTGGCCTGGTCGGACTCGAGCTGCGCCTCGAGCGCCTTCAGCGAGGTCGCGTTGTTGTCGCGCGTCACCACCGTGCCGGCGCCGCGGGTCAGCAGGTCGTCGGCACGCGCGGAGTCGCGCTTGGCCTGCGCGATCTGCGCCTGGTCCTTGCGGATCGTCGCTTCGACAACGCCGAGCTGTGCCTTGAGCGTGCGATTGTCGAGCTCGAACAGGAGATCGCCTTCCTTGACCAATGCGCCTTCCTGCACGTTCACCTTCATGATCTGGCTGTCGATGCGCGACCTGAGCGGGATCGACGAGATCGCCTGCACCGTGCCGACCGCCTCGACGAGGACCGGCATCGCCTTCGGCGCGACCGTGATCACAACGACCGGCACCGGGCCGGCCGCAGGCCGGCCGGGACGTCCCGCAGGCCGCGCATTCTCGGCAGCGTTCGCGGGCGCAAAGCCCAGCTTGCGCTCGATGTCATGCCTGAAAATGAAGGCTGCGCCGCAAACAACGACCGCAACGGACGCCAGGACCGCTACACGGGCCATACGCATCTTGAGTACCCTCTTATTCCCCAATTCCCATCCGCATTATAGATGCAGACGGGTCTCGCATCACAGAGCAATACCGGGGCCAAACGCAAAAAACCCGCCGTGAGGCGGGTTTTCGCTGATACAAAAGTGACAGAAACGACCGTTTAGCGGCTGTAGTACTCGACCACCAGCGACGGCTCCATCTGCACCGGATACGGCACGTCGGCCAGCTTCGGCCCGCGAACGTAGGTGCCCTTCATCTCGGCATGATCGGCGGTCACGTATTCCGGCACGTCGCGCTCGGCGGTCTGGGTCGCCTCCAGCACGCGCTCCATGCTCTTGCCCTTTTCCGTGAGCTCGATCACGTCGTTGTCCTTCACAAGGTACGACGCGATGTTCACGCGCTTGCCGTTCACCTTCACGTGACCGTGGCTGACCAGCTGGCGCGACGCGAAGACGGTGATGGCGAACTTCATGCGGTAGATGACCGCGTCCAGCCGGCGCTCGAGCAGCTCGACCAGGTTCTCGCCGGTGTCGCCCTTGCGGCGCACGGCTTCGGCGTAATACTTGCGCAGCTGGCGCTCGGAAACCGAGCCGTAGTAGCCCTTGAGGCGCTGCTTCGCCATCAACTGCAGGCGATAGTCGGTCGGCTTCTGGCGGCCCTGGCCGTGCTGGCCGGGACCGTATTCGCGCTTGTTGATCGGGCTCTTCGGACGGCCCCACAGGTTGACCCTGAGGCGGCGGTCGATCTTGTACTTCGAATTCTCGCGCTTGCTCACGCAGCACTCCGTCGGTTTTGCGACGCCCATTTGGGCTGCCGCTCTGTTGTCCGGATAGGCCTTGGTCCAAGCAAGCTTGGGGCGGGAATGGACGCCTGAATCGGCCTCCAGCCACGTTCTCCGGAAGAAGGCGGGAACATACTGGCGAAACCGCGCCAGTCAAGGCATGGATAGTCTTTCTAAATCAACGACTTAGATCTCAACCAGCACCACCTCATGGGTGACTTTCGCCGTCTTTTTGAACATCTGCGTGGCGGAGCAGTACTTTTCGTCCGACAGCGACACCGCCCGTTCGACCAGCGCCTTGCTCAGTTTGCGGCCGCGCACGGTGTAGACCAGCTTCACCTCGGTGAAGACCTTGGGATGATCGTCGGCCCGCTCGGCGACCATCGAGACCTCGACACCCTCGATGTCCTGGCGCTGCTTCTTCAGCATCGAGACCACGTCGATCGCGGTGCAGCCGCCCATGCCCATCAGCATGACCTCCATCGGCCGGGCGCCGAGGTTGCGGCCGCCGACGTCGGGCGCGCCGTCCATCGTGAAGGTATGGCCGCTGCCGCTCTCGGCAACGAACAGCGCGCCTTCGACCCAGGAGATCTTTGCGGTGGTCGACATCTTTATTCCTCGTGCTTGCCCTTGGAGAGAAACTTGATCACGCCGTGGAAGGTGCGCGCTTCCTGCTCGGTCATGCGGGCGCGCTGCAGCAGCGCGCGGAGGTTGAGCACCATGCCCGGCCGCATGTCCTTGTGGCGCAGGAAGCCCGACTGATCGAGCGCGCGCTCGAGGTGCTCGAACAGGTTCTGCATCTCTTCTTTATTCGCCGGCCGCGTCGCATGTGCGGCCAGGCGCTCGGCCGGCGTGGTGTCGCCGGACGCGGCCCACTCGTAGGCGACCAGCAGCACCGCCTGCGCCACGTTCAGCGACGAGAACTGCGGATTGAGCGGGATCGAGAGCACCGTGTCGGCATGGACGAGGTCGTCGTTCTCGAGGCCGGTGCGTTCGGGCCCGAACATCAGCCCGACCGCCAGCCCCTCTCCGATCCAGCCGCGCACTTCGCCCGCGGCCTGGCGCGCCGTCACGATACGCTGCGTCAGCTCGCGGTTGCGCGCGGTGGTGGCCACGACATGCTCGAGGTCGGCCACGGCCTCGGCCACCGTGTCGAAGAGCTCCGCCTGCTCGAGCACGACATCGGCGCCCGACGCCGCCCGCACGGCCCGCTCGTTCGGCCAGCCGTCGCGCGGCGCCACCAGGCGCAGCCGCGACAGCCCGCAGTTCAGCATCGCGCGCGCCGCCATGCCGATGTTCTCGCCCAGCTGCGGCCGCACCATGATCACGACCGGCGTCGCCGCCGCCGTCGCCCTGCCCTTGGAGGCTCGTCCCATGGGCGCCCTATAGCAAAAGATTCCTCGCTGCGCTCGGAATGACAGCACAATTGGCCCGCCCGCACTTTGTCATCCCGAGCGCAGCGAGGGATCCTTGAAGGCCTCGCCAGGGGCAAAAAGGTCGGCCCATGTCGGATTGGCCGCTTCAACCAACGCGTTCTTCTTGGAGCGCCGCCAGGCCTTGATCTCTTTCTCGCGCGCCATGGCTTCGGTGACCTGCTGGTACTCCTCGGCGTAGACGAGCGTGTGCACGTTGTATCGACTCGTGAATACGCCACCTTTGCCGGCCCGGTGATCGGCAACGCGATTCTCGAGATTGTTGGTCACGCCGACGTACATCACGTTACGCGCGGGGTTCGTTAGGATGTACGTCCAGTATTGGTGCGGGCGCGGCATAAGGATCCCTCGCTACGCTCGGGATGACAGCGTGCGCGGGGAGAGACCGCAACCGAATGTCGGTTGTATTCAGCGCCGCGACGGTCTTGCGAAGCCGGCCTGGCGGCGCATGAAGAAGAGGAGCGGGATGAAGACCACGGCCGATATCGCGAGCACGCGGAAGTCGTTGAGGTAGGCGATCATCGAGGCCTGGCGGTTGAGCTCCTCTCCCCACATCGCCGTCAGCTTCACGAAATCGTCGGTCGGCAGCGCGCCGTAGGGCCAGGCGCCGCCGAACGGCGTCATGTGCGACAACAGATGCGAGCGGTCGACCAGGATGCCGTGTTCGGTCGGGTTGGTGCCGTAGCGCCACAGCGGATTGAACGCCGTCAGGTTCTCGGCGAGCGTCGAATGGTTGATCTGGGTGTTGCGGCCGAGCAGCGCCACCAGGGTGGCCACGCCGACCGAGGCGCCGAGGTTGCGCATCAGCGCGTTCAGCGCCGCGCCCTCGGTGCGGATGCGCGCGGGCACGGTCGCGAAAGCCAAGGTCGTGAGCGGCGGAAACACGAGGCCCAGGCCCAGCCCCTGCAGGAAGCCGTTCCAGACGATGCGCGCCTCGCTGATGTCGAGCGAGAACTGAGTCATGTCGTAGAGCGAGAGCGCGCAGAGCGCGAGCCCGAGCGCGATCAGCTTGCGGGCATCGACCCGGCCGATCATGCGCGAGACCAGGAACATCGAGAGCATCGTGCCGATACCGCGCGGCGCCATCACCACGCCGGTGGTGAAGACCGGATAGCCCTTGAGCTGCTGCAGGAACGGCGGCAGCAGGGTCGCGGTCACGATCATCAGGAGACCGGTCACCGCGGTGAAGGTGAGGCCCAGCATCAGGTTGCGGTCCTTGAAGAGGTCGCGCGGCAGGAATGGCTGGTCGCTCGACAGCATGTGGATCACGAACATCGAGGCCGCGACCGCGGCCACCACACACTCGGTGATGATCTCCTTGGAGCCGAACCAGTCCATCTGCTCGCCGCGGTCGAGCATGAGCTGGAAGGTGCCGATGGCGATCGCGAGCAGGGTGAAGCCCAGCAGGTCGAACGGACGCGGGTTGTCGTTGACCTTCGGCTTGACCAGGATCATCAGCCCGATCGCGCACAGGATGCCGACCGGCAGGTTGATGTAGAACACCCAGCGCCACGAATATTCGTCGGTCAGCCAGCCGCCCAGCGTCGGACCGGTGATCGGGCCCAGCATGGTGCCGACGCCCCACATCGCCATCGCCTTGCCCTGCTCCTCGCGCGGATAGGCGTCCATCATCAGCGCCTGGCTGAGCGGCACCAGGGAGGCGCCGAAAACACCCTGCATGACGCGGAAGATCACGAGCTGCGGCAGCGACTGCGCGAGGCCGCACAGCATCGAGGCGAGGGTGAAGCCGATCACCGACGAGACGAGGATACGGCGCACGCCGAAGCGCACGGCGCAGAAGCCCGCGAGTGGCGTCGCTATTGCCGCCGACACGATGAACGAAGTGATGACCCAGGCGACCTGTTCCTGCGTCGCCGACAGCGAGCCCTGGATGTCGGGCAGCGCCACGTTGGCGATGGTGCCGTCGAGCGCCTGCATGATCGTGGCCATCATCACCACGACGGTGAGCCAGCGGCGGCGGCGCAGCGCGTCAGCGTCCATGGAGGGCGTCCATGGGAAACTAGAAGCCGATCGCCTTGAAGATGTCGCCGATCGAGCGGCTATGGCCGGTGTCGATCTCGATCGTCGTGCTCATGCCGACGCGCAGCGGCGGATCGCCCGCCTTGCATTCGACGGAGGTGCGGATCGGGATGCGCTGCACGACCTTGACCCAGTTGCCGGTCGCGTTCTGCGGCGGCAGCACCGCGAACTCCGCTCCCGTCGACTGCGCCAGCGACGTCACTTTGCCGGTGCAGTTCATGTCGGGATAGGTGTCGACGGTGATGGTGACCGGCTGGCCCACGCGCACGCGCGTGAGCTCGGTCTCCTTGAAGTTGGCCTCGATCCACAGATCGGTGTCGGCGACCACGGCGACCGAGGGCACGCCCATGATGGCGTAGCTGCCCGGCACCAGCACCTTGGAGACGCGGCCGTCCATCGGCGCGCGGATCTCGGTGCGGCGGATGTTGAGCAGCGCGTCCTCGCGCTGGGCCATCAGCTGCATGACCTTGGGATGCTTGTCGATCGCGATATACGGATCGCCGGCCAGTGCCGCCTCGACGCGCGTCAGATCCTCCTCAGCGGCGGAGACCCGGCGCTGGGCGACGTCGAGCGACATGCGCGCTTCGTCCATCTTCTGCTGCGGGCCGAACTTGCGCTCGGCGAGGTCCCGGGTGCGCGCGAAATCGGTCTCGGCATAGACGACCTGGCTCTGCGCCGACTTGATCTCCTCGCGCTTGGTGCGCCACTGCGCCTTCAGGCCCTTGATGTCGGCGCGCGCGCTCTCGATCTGGGCGTCGATGTTGGCGAGCTGGTTGCGGTAGGGCGTGTCGTCGAGCTTGTAGAGCAGCTGGCCCTTGGTGACGTGCTGGTTCTCGCGGATCGGCACCTGCACGATGGGGCCCGCGATCTCGGTCGCGATGTAGACGCGGTCGCCCTTCACATAGGCGTTGTCGGTCGAGATGTAGCGGCCGGAGGTCAGCCAGATGAACAGGGCCCCC
>CAIMEE010000038.1 GCA_903839865.1 Enhydrobacter aerosaccus
CAGTAACGACCGTAATAGGTGTTCTGCCGCGACGCGCTTAGACTCGCGTGATGTCTTGCGATCTAGCCCACGCTCGTCCTCACAAAGCGCCCTGTCATCCTGAGCGAAGCGAAGGATCCTTCGCTTCGCTCAGGATGACAGGGTGCGGGTGGAATCGGCCGTTCGCTTATATTCGGCTTTTTGAAAGCGTTACTTTTAGTAACCGCTATATTCTCGTTATTTTAGCGAGGCGTGCTCTTCCACAGCGTCCGGATCGCGTCGACCGTGTCGGCCGGCGCCTCCTGTGGCACGTTGTGGCCGATCGTCGGAAGAATGCGGCGCTCGTAGAAGCCCGTGAACTTCTTGGCCGACGGATCGATCGTGCGCGAGATCGGGCGCACGCCGTCGGCCTCGCCGTCCAGGTTGATCGTGGGCACGCCGATCTTGGGTTGTGCCTGGATCTTCGCCTCGATGCCCAGCAGAGCGGGATCGCCCGGCGCGTAGCCGAAGCGGTGGCGATAGGACTGGATCACGACGTCGACGTAGTCGGGATTGTCGAAGGATGGCGCGGTCCTGTCGAAGATGGCGTCGGTAAAATTCCAGTTCGGCGACCACAGCCTCCACAGCACCTTGGCGATGTCGCGGCGATTCTCGGTGAGGCCCGCGCGACCGCGTTCGGTGTGGAAGTAGTACTGGTACCAGAAGCGATGCTCCTGTGCGGCGGCAACCGGCTTCACCGCACCCGCGATGTCCTGGATGTTGTAGCCGGTGCAGCTCACCAGTCCGCGCGCCCGCTCGGGCCACAGTGCCGCCACGATGCAGCCGGCGCGGCCGCCCCAGTCGTAGCCCATGAAGACTGCGCGCGGGATTTTCAGCGCGTCCATGAACTGCAGCAGATCGTGGCCGAGGGCGGCCTGTTCACCCGAGCGCGGCGTGTGCTTCGACAGGAAGCGCGTCGGTCCGTAACCGCGCAGGTACGGCACCAGCACGCGACAGCCGTCGGCGGCGAGCGGCGGCGCCACCTCGTCGAAGCAGCGCGGATCGTAGGGGAAGCCGTGCAGCAGGATCACCGGCGGGCCGTCGGCCGGACCATGGGCTTCGTAGGCGACCTCGAGGACGTCTGTCTTGACCGTGAGGGTTCTGACTTTGAGCGATTCCATGCAGCGACTTTAGCCGAGCGGACCCGCGTTGACAGCCTCCGGACCCGCGCTCACGCTGTCAAAAAACAGGAGGAAACATGGCCCGGTTCGATCGCCTGATCCGAGGCGGGATGGTCGTCGATGGCAGCCGTCTGCCGCGCTTCCGCGGTGACATCGGCATCAAGGATGGCATGATCGCCGCGATCGGCCATCTCGATCCCCGCGACGCCGACGAGACGATCGATGCCGGCGGCCTGATCGTGGCGCCGGGCTTCGTCGACCTGCACACGCATTACGACGCGCAGCTCTTCTGGGATCCCTACTGCACCCTCTCGTCGTGGCACGGCATCACCTCCGTGGTGATCGGCAACTGCGGCTTCGGCTTCGCGCCGGTGCGGCCGGCGGAGCGCGAGCGCGCGATGATGTCGATGACCCGCGTCGAGGCGATTCCGATGGCCTCCATGAAGGAAGGCATGCCGTGGAGCTGGGTGACGTTCCCGGAATTCCTCGATGCCGTCGACAAGGCGCCGAAGGCGGTCAACATCCTGCCCTACGTGCCAATCTCGCCGCTGCTGATCTGGGTGATGGGCTTCGAGGCCGCGAAGGCCGGCAAGCTGCCGACGGCGGAGCAGCATGCCGAGATGCGGCGGCTGCTGAACGAGGCGATGGATGCGGGCGCCTGCGGCTGGTCGGCCCAGCGCATGCTGCCGACGGGCCCGGCGGCGGTGCAGCGTGACTATGACGGCACGCCGATGCCCACCGACGTGATGCACGACGAGACCTGCCGCGAGTTCGCGAAGGTGCTGGCCGAGCGCAACGACGGCTTCATGCAGATGCTGCTGGTGTCGGGCGACAATACGCGCGACCGGCTGTTCTACGAGGAGATGGCGACGCTCTCCGGCCGGCCGATGATCATGAACGTGGTCCAGGCGTTCGACGACCGGCCGCACATCCATCGCAAGCTGCTCGAATGGCTGAAGAGCTGCCGCGAGCGCGGCATCCGCGTGGTGGGGCAGGGGCTCACGACCGACGCGGGCTTTACCTTCACCTTCGAGAACTGGAACCTGTTCGACGATCAGCAGGACTGGTGCGAGGCCACCACCGGCACGCATGCCGAGCGGCTGGCCAAGCTCGCCGATCCGGTACGACGCGCGAGGCTGCGCCAGCACCTGCCGAGCACCGCGACGGGGCCGTTGCCCGACATTGCGATCGTGGGGCCGAAGCTTGCGAAAAATAGGCAGTGGCTCGACTACACGCTGGCCCATGCCGGCGAGAAAATGGGCAAGCATCCTGTCGACGTGATGCTCGACATGGCGGTCGAGGAGAATCTCGAGACGGAGTTCTTCGCAGCCCCGCCCAACGGCAAGATCGAGCATCTGAAGGAATTGGTCGATGATCCCTACGTGCTGTTCGGCGTCTCCGACGGCGGCGCGCACACCAAGTTCCTGACGGCGGGACGCTATCCCACCGAGACGCTGTGCAAGGTCGTGCGCGAGCACAAGATGATCTCGCTCGAGGAGGCGCACTGGCGGCTGTCCGCATTGCCCGCCGAGGTGGCGGGCTTCCGCGGCCGTGGCCAGCTCAAGACCGGTGCGCCGGCCGACATTATCATTTACGATTTCGACCGTTTGCGCGTGTTGCCCGACGAGATCGTGCACGATCTGCCCGGCGGCGAGTGGCGGCGCATCCAGCGGTCCGAGGGCTACAAATACATTCTGGTGAACGGCGAAGTGACGATGCGCAACGGCCAGCCGACCAACAATCATTCGGGGCGATTGCTGCGCCATGGCGCTTAAATCTGCCGAGCTGCTGACGAACGAGCAGGTTCAGCGCCTGCGCGGCAAGTCGGACGTCGTGGGCGCGCTGCTGGTCCTGCATGCCTGGGCGCTGATCCTGGGCAGCATGGCGCTGTTCGTGTGGTGGCCGAACCCGTTCACGTTCCTGTTGGCGGTGATGGTGATCGGCGGGCGCCAGCTGGGCCTCGCGATCCTGATGCACGATGCGGCGCACGGGCTGCTGTTCGCCAATCGCCGCCTCAATGATTTTGCCGGCGCATGGCTCTGCGCCTTTCCGGTGTTCACCAGCCTCTCGCTCTATCGGCCGTATCACCTGAAGCATCATCGCTTCACGCAGCAGGCGGAAGATCCCGACCTCGGCCTTTCGGCGGCGTTCCCGATCACGCGCAAGAGCCTGTGGCGCAAGGTCGTGCGCGACCTCACCGGGCAGACCGCGTTTACGCGCCGGCGCGAGCAGTTCCAGCGCGGCATCGGCCTGCGCGAGGGCCTGATCGTGAATGCCGTGCTGTGGGCTGCGCTCGCGGCGGCGGGGTACTGGTGGCTCTATCCGGTGCTGTGGCTGCTGCCGCTAGCGACCTGGTATCAACTCGTGAGCCGCATCCGCAACATCGCCGAGCATGCCGTCGTGCCCGACAACGACGATCCGCTGCGCAACACCCGCACGACCTACGCCAACCCCATCATCCGGCTGTTGGTCGCGCCGTATTGGGTGAACTATCACCTCGAGCATCATCTGTTCATGTTCGTCCCGTGCTGGCGGCTGCCCCAGGCCCATCGCGCCTTGCTGGCGGCCGGGCGCCGGGAGGCGATGGAGGTGCAGCCGGGGTATCGGGCGGTGCTGCGAATGGCCACGTCCCTGCGAAATGAGAACGAACGCCGTCCGCCGGGTAAGGCCGAGCCCCAGCACATCTAGGATGCGAGTTGCGCTGGCGAAGCCGCCCCAATCGGCGGTAACATGGGGGTAATCGGGGTGTCGTCGTAGTGGGGAGAGAAACTATGCTGAAGAAACTCTTGGCGATCGTGGCGTTCGCATTCCTGGTGGGCGCCTGCGCCGACGAGCCGCCGGCTGCCGCGCCGCCGCCGCCGCCCGTTCGCAATTTCCTGGTCTTCTTCGACTTCGACAAGTCGACCCTGACTCCGCGCGCGTTGGATATCGTCAAGGAAGCCGCCCGCGTCGCCAAGGCGGGCCAGAGCGCCAAGGTCACCTGTACCGGCCACACCGACACCGCGGGCCCTGCCTCCTACAACCTCGCCCTGTCGCTGCGGCGCGCCAACACGGTAAAGGACGCGCTGATCCGCGAAGGTGTCTCCGCCACAGCTATCATTGTCCTGGGCAAGGGCGAGACACAGCTGCTGGTCGCGACCAAGGACGGCGTGCGCGAGCCGCAGAACCGCCGGGTCGAGATCGTCGTTCAGTAGGCTTCTGCGACCAGGCAAGGAAAAGGCGGTCCGTATGGACCGCCTTTTTATTGAACCGGCTGCCGCTTACTTCGGCGTGCAGGGGAAGATGTTCATGTCGGGGCCGAGGTCGTACGGCGGCGGGACCTGCGCGAGGGTGGTGACCTGCGGGTCGAGCGCCCACTCGAATGCGCGCAGGTTGCGCGCGCAGAAGGCGGTGTCGACCGGGGCCTTTTGGGCCGTGCGGTTGGCGAACTCGGTGACCAGCACGTCGAGATTAAAGCGCTTGGTGCGCGAGACCTGCTGGATGGCGCGGGCGTTGGTCGAGAGCTCGCCGTTACCGGTGAACTTCGCCAGGAAGCTCGAATAGAGCGACTCGAAAGCGCGTCCGCCGCCGGCGCTCTGGCACTGCAGGGTCGCGACGCTCAGCTCCTGCTGCAGCATGCGGGCGCGCACAGTGGCGAGGTCGGCGTCGTTGTAGCAGATCGCCTTGTTGGTGCTGGGCGGCGCGGTCGAGGCCACGTGGTAGTCGGCCGCGGGCGGCTTCTTCACCGGCGCCGCCGTCTTGGCGCCGTCCATCTGGCACCCGGCAATCGACAGGCCACCTGCGAACAAAAGCGCGACCTGCATTAGCTTCATCATCATCCGAGCACTCCAACTCATTGGCCGGAAAGGAGGGTCAGCGGGTACAACAGTTAGAGGGCCGATTCAAACCCAATTACCTCACAGTTCCGACAGAATAGCTGAAATAGGCTATTTCGCGGCAGTTAAGGCCGCCCGCACAAGCGGCAGGCGATCATTGCCGAAGAACATTTCATCGCCGACGAACGCCGTCGGGCTGCCGAAGCCGCCTCGTGCGATCAACTCATCAGTCGAGGCGCGCAGGCGGATCTTGCAGGCATCGGTCTCTATCCCTGCGAAAAATCGCTGCCGCTCGATGCCGGCCTTGGCCGCGATGTCGGCCAGTACATCCTCCCGGGAAAGGTCGCGGTCGTCGCCCCAGTAGGCCTCGAAGGCGGCGGTGGCGTAGGGGACGAGCTTGCCTTCGTCGAGCGCCACGAAGGCGCCGCGCATGCATTTTACGCTGTTCACGGGAAATACCGTCGGCGGGAACTTGATTTCCAGGCCGTAAAGCCGCGCCCAGGCGGCGAGATCCTTCAGCATATATGTCTGCTTGCGCGGGTTGGGTGTGGCGCGGCTGTCGTAGACCGTCTGGTTCACGGCATTGAAGACGCCGCCGACCAGGATCGGCTTCCATGCAATTTCCACGGCCAATTCCGCCGCCAGCGGCTGCACTGCGTGGAAGGCGAGATACGTCCACGGGCTGGAACAGTCGAAGTAGAAGTCGAGTTGCCGTGCCATTTCGTCCCTTTGCCGTTGGTTAGCCTTGTCGCCGCCACAAGCTGCGCGTATCTTGCACATCCATGACGGTACTGGCTAACAAGCCCAAAAAAGTAGCAATCGTTGTGCATCAGGAGCATTCGCGGCCCGGTCGGGTTGGCGCCCTCCTGGAACAGCGCGGTTACGAACTCCACCGCCTTTGCCCCAATCTCGGCTGCAACCTGCCCGAGGACATGTCGGAGTATGCCGGCGTGGTGATCTTCGGCGGCCCGATGTCGGCGAACGACTGCGGCACGCTTGCGGGCATCAAGTGCGAGCTCGACTGGATCCCGAAGGTGGTCGAGGCGGGCGTTCCCTATCTCGGCCTCTGTCTCGGTGCCCAGCTCCTGACGCGCGCCGTGGGAGGCAAGGTCGGCCCCCACCCCGAAGGCCAGGTCGAGGTCGGTTATGTCGATATCGAGCCTACAGCCGCCGGCCGGGAATGGTTCAAGGGGCCGATGAAGGTGTACCAGTGGCATCGCGAAGGGATGGCGGTGCCCGATTGCTGCGAACTGCTGGCCACGAACGATCTCTATCCGGTGCAGGCATTCCGCTACGGCGCGAACGCCTTCGGCTTCCAGTTCCATCCCGAGGTCACCCTCGAGATGAAGAGCATCTGGACTATGAAGGCCACCGAGTCGCTGAAGAGGCCGGGGGCGCAGCCGCGCGGCGTGCACCTGTCGATGCATCCGCTTTACGATCCGCCGGTCGACCGCTGGATCAACGGCTTCCTCGATCGCTGGCTCGCGACGGACAGGCGCGTCCCCGTGGACATTTCCGAGCCACTGTCCCGCCCGCTGGCGGCCGAATAGCGGAACGCCTCTCCATGCGCTAGGCTTCCCGGGAACCCGGGAGGTTGAACGATGAGTGGCGCTCTGATTTTCGTGGTGGCCCTCGTGGTCGTCGCACTCGTGCTGGTGTTCGCGGGTGTCAAGACCGTCAACCAGGGCACCAACTGGACGATCGAGCGCTTCGGCCGCTATACGCGCACGCTCTCTCCCGGTCTGCATTTCATCGTGCCGTTCGTCGACACGGTCGGCCGCAAGATGAACATGCAGGAGAACGTCCTCGACATCCCGCCGCAAAAGGTGATCACCAAGGACAATGCCACCGTCCAGGTCGATGCCGTGGCCTTCTACCAGGTGATCGATGCCGCGCGCGCGGCCTACGAGGTGCAGAATCTCCATCTCGCGATCACCAATCTTGCGCTGACCAACATCCGCAGCGTCATGGGCAACATGGCGCTCGACGAGGCGCTGTCCAAGCGCAACGACATCAACAACACGCTGCTGGCGGTGATCGACCAGGCCACGGGCCCGTGGGGCGTCAAGGTACTGCGCATCGAAGTGAAGGACATCGCGCCGCCAGACGACATCGTCGTGGCAATGGGCCGGCAGATGAAGGCCGAACGAGAGAAGCGCGCCACCATCCTCGAGGCCGAGGGTGTGCGCGAATCCTCGATCCAGCGCGCCGAGGGCGAGAAGCAGTCGGCTATCCTGACCGCCGAGGGTCGCCGCGAGGCCGCTTTCCGCGATGCCGAGGCGCGCGAGCGCATGGCGCAGGCAGAAGCGAAGGCGACGTCGGTCGTGGCCGAGGCGATCGCCGGCAACGGCGTGCAGGCGACCAATTACTTCCTCGGCACGAAGTATGTCGAAGCCTTGGCCAAGATGGGATCGAGCGCCAACACCAAGATGTTCTTCCTGCCGGTCGAGGCTGCGGGCGTGATGGCGTCGATTGCCGGCATCGGCGAGCTAGCGCGCGAGGCCCAGGTGCGCGGCGCCGCCGCCGAGACGGCGGTGCGGCCGCGGCCCAGCGTTCCGAACGCAGGCTAGGCCATGAGCTTCCACATTGTCTTCTGGTACTGGTGGGCGCTCTCGGCTGCGCTGCTGGTGTGCGAGATGATGCTGCCCGGCGTCGTCTTCCTGTTCCTGGCGCTTGGCGCGGCAACGGCAGGGCTGCTGCTGGTGCTCGAGGCCGAGATGTCTGTCGAGATGCAGCTGGTTGTTTTCGCGGTGGTGTCTGTCGCATCGGCGGTCGGTCTCAGACCGTTGCTGCGCGGCCTGCAGAAGCGCAGCGACGACCCCAACCTCAACGCGCGCGGCGACAGCCTGATCGGCAAGGTGCTGGTGCTCGATCAGCCGATCCTGCGCGGGCGAGGCCGGGTGATCATGGGAGACGGAAGCTGGACCGTCACCGGTCCCGACATGGCCGCTGGTGCGAAGGTCCGCGTTGCCGCCGTCGACGGCACGGAACTCAGGGTCGAGCCGGCACCTTAGCCAGGCGCCGGGCCAGGCCCTGCAGGCCCGCCATCACGCGCTGGAACCCGGTCTGCTTCTGGTCGAAGCGGATGGTCTTGAGATAGGGCGTGGCACCGTCCTTGAGATCGGACCACATCACCCACCACTGGCACTTGCTGCAGATCTTGCCGAGTTCGCTGTTCGGATCCTCGTACATGTCGCAGAGCTTGTCGTAGGCCTCCAGCAGCGGTGTATCCGCGATGTTCGGCAGCCAGTCGAGATTGGCGTCGTGCGCGTGCACCATGATGGCGCAGCACGGCGTGATCTGGCCGGTCGGTAGCACGTAGGGCTGGATGTGACAGTCGTTGCGCGTCTCCGGCACGTGGAAGAGGTTCCGGAACTTCAGCGTGTCGTAGTACTCGGCGTGGAAGTTCACGGCCTCGACCCGTCCGCGCCAGAACTCGGCGAACTCCTCCATGCGCTCCCTGGTGTCACCGATCAGGATGCAGTTGATCTCGATGTTGATATCGCGAACCAGCTTCTTGCGCTCGTTGAGGTAATCGATCGTGGCGAGCACCTTCTCGAGGTCGCCGCCACGGCGGATCTTCGCGTAGGCGCGCGGCTCAATGTGGTCGACGCTGAAGCGGAACTCGCGCACCCCGATCTCGATCATCTCGTCAAGCAGCGGCGGCGGCATGCTCTGGCCGTGGCTCAGCACATTAACGGGATGGCCGAGCGCGATGGTCGTCCGCAGATGCCGCATCGCGTTGGGGTCCTGAAAGAAATCCCCGGTCGCGGCAAAGTAGACCTTTTGTCCTTTCGGGTACTGGCGGACGCCTTTCTCGACCAACTCGGGCGAGATCGTCTTGGCCTTCTTGGTCGCATTCGGACCGTTGAAATGACAGAAGACACAGCTCAATTCGCAGGTCTCGGTGGTCGCGAACGACAGCGAATCCATGGCCGTCGAACGACGCGCGCTGGGGACGAACGGCGCCGCCGTTGCGCGCTCCATTGCTTCCGTCTCCAGAGATCTTGCCGACTTGTTGGTGGCTGTCATCGCGCTGAAGAGTCTACTCCAAAGCCTGCAGGCGCGGAGCGGTAAAAATGGCATCCGCCCAGCTGAGCACGCTCGGATTGCGCGAGTGGTAGTGACATTCGAACAGCCCGTGCAGCCCATATCCGAAGGATCGAAGATGGTCCGCCACGTCCCAGAACAGCGGTTGGGCCTTGTAGAGAGGCTTGAACAGCACTTCCAGCGCGATCACCGAGATGGCGCCGCGCCCAAGCAGCCCGGCGGCGCCCTTGAGCGCCTGCAACTCGCCGCCCTGAATGTCCATTTTCAGAATATCCACCGTCTCGATCCGCCGGTCGGTCGAGAACTTGTCCAGAGAGACTGTGTGGACTTTCTGCTGGCGCACCGTCTCGGCAGGGCCTTCCCAGTATCGGCCGTCGCCGATTTCCAGCAGGGAGTGCGTGCCGTCGTGGGTGTTGACCTGCAGGAGGTTGGTGGCGTCCTGCTCCGACAAGGCGTTCTTCAGCAAGGTCATGCGACCGCCGTAGGGCGCCAGCATCGTCGTCGCGGCGGCAAAGTTATTGTCCTCGGGCTCGAATCCGAAGACACGGCCGTGCGGGAAAGCGTCCAGGTACTCCTTGGAGGAGTGCCCGAGATGGACGCCGGCATCGACAATGGTGAGGGAGCTGTTGCGATCGAAGAAGCGGGTCTGGGCTTCGAACAATGTGCCCAGCTCATTCGGCGACGAGGGCGACTTGGGAGTCGCAGGCTTCTTCCACAATCGATCAAACATCACGCGGCGAGTATACACCGCGCACAGCACCGCGATCCATGGTGCCGGGGGAAGCCAGCCTCATGGATCGCGGTGGCGTAACCCGGCCGTTAGGCCAGGCTAGTAGCGCTCGCGGATGACAACGCGCTCGGTCGTCGTGCCCGGCGGCGGATCGGCAAACACTACGGCTGCGCTGCTGGAGGGCACGGGCTTCTCGACGACGGTACGCTCGCTACGGACGGTGCAGGCGGTCGTCAGCGCGCAGGCGACGACGGCCAGAATGGCAATGCGGTTCATCGTGATCTCCTCGTTTATGGGCCCTGAACTAACGGCGGGGCGTTCCGCGGGTTGCAGGGCGGGTGAGGGAGGGGATTGCCAATAGTTAAACGATAGGTTAACTATTGGCCCCGGAGGAGCCCATGAAGATCTATTACGGTTGGATCGTGGTCGCCGCGGGCGCTGTGATGGGCTGCGTGGCCATGGGAGCCATGTTCTCGCTGGCTGTCTTCCTGCAGCCGATGTCGGAAGCGACGGGGTGGTCGCGCACCGGCATCTCGAGCGCGATGACCCTCGATTTCCTGGCGATGGGAATCTCGGCCTTCGGCTGGGGCGCGCTCACCGACCGGTTCGGCCCGCGCTTTGTCGTGCTTGCCGGCGCGGTGCTGTTGGGGCTGGGCCTCGCGCTCGCCAGCCGCGCCACGGGCCTTCTCGAATTTCAGATCGTCTACGGCGTGATCGTCGGTATCGCCGCCGGCGCCATCGTGGCGCCAATGATGGCCACGACCACGGGCTGGTTCGAGAAGAACCGCAGCCTCGCTGTCTCGCTGGTCTCGGCCGGCATGGGTGTGGCGCCGCTGACGGTCTCGCCTTTCGCGAGCTGGCTGATCTCCGCCTACGACTGGCGCACCGCCCAGCTTTCGATCGCCATCTTCGCCTGGGTGCTGCTGATACCGACGGCATTCCTCGTACGCCGTGCACCGGCCGTTCCCGGTGCCAGACCCGGTGTCGCCGTCGCCGGCGATTCGGGCATCACGGCGGGCCGGGCCTTGCGCTCGCCGCAGTTCATCGTGCTGGCCGCGACATACTTTGCCTGCTGCGCCATGCATTCCGGTCCGATCTTCCACACGGTGAGTTACGCGATGGCGTGCGGCATTCCTCCGATCGCCGCAGTCACGATCTACAGTGTCGAGGGCTTGGCGGGCCTGGGCGGCCGCATCGTCTTCGGCCTTGCCGGCGACAGGTTCGGCGTCAAGCTGGTCCTCGTGATCGGGCTGATGATCCAGGCGGTGGCCGCGGGGGCCTACTTCTTCACGCGCGAGCTCGGCGAGTTCTACGGCGTCGCCATCATCTTCGGTGCGGCTTACGGCGGCGTCATGCCGCTCTATTCCGTGATCGCGCGCGAGTATTTTCCGATGCGCATCATGGGCACGATGATCGGTGCCGCCAGCCTGGTGGCGAGCCTGGGTATGGCGCTGGGCCCGGCGCTGGGCGGCTGGGTTTTCGATCGCTTCGGTACCTACGGCTGGCTGTATATCGGCTCGTTCGCGGTCGGCCTCGGCGCCGCTGCGATCGCGCTCGCCTTCCCGCCGTTTCCGTCTGCCAAGCGCCGCGTATTGCAAACGGCTTGACCTCCCTCCCACATCTCGGGCATTTCCGCTCGGGATTCAGGGGAGAGCGTCATGAGAATTCAGACAGTCGTTGCCGTCATTGCCTTGTCATGCGCGCCGCTCGCGCCGGCGCTCGCCGATGATGCCGCCGTTGCCCGCGGCAAGTACCTGGTGACGCTCGGTGGTTGCCAGGACTGCCACACGCCGGGGCATTTCTTTGGCAAGCCCGACATGGCGCGCGCGTTGGGGGGCTCCGAGGTCGGCTTCGATATTCCGGGCCTCGGCACCTTCTACGGGCCCAATCTTACGCCGGACAAGGAGACGGGCCTCGGCAAATGGACCGACGCGCAAGTGATGGCGGCAATCCAGACCGGTGTGCGTCCCGATGGGCGCGTGCTGGCGCCGATCATGCCCTGGCGCTCGCTGGCGGTACTCACGGACCAGGACGCTGCCGCGGTGGTCGCCTACCTGCGCAGCCTGCCGCCGGTCGCCAACAAGGTGCCGGGACCTTTTGGTCCGGGCGAGACGCCGACGTCCTTCGTGATGAAAATCCTCCCGCCCGCTGGAAAGTAGGCGCGATGTAGATCAGCCGCCGCGCCGCCAGACGATCTTCTGGGTGCGGCCGCTCCCTGCGGAGAAGTCGGGACCCGAGAGGGTCAACCGGTCGCCGTCGAGCACGATGACTCGCGTCGAGGTGATGCCGACCAGCGCCGGATTGGTTGCCACCTCGATCGAGTGGAAGACCGCGCCGTCGTGCACGTCGTAGCGGCCGGCATAGGCAAAGCTCTCGGCCGTACCCGACATGCGCATGATCGTGGCGCTCACGTGGCCGTCGGCGGTGTAGAGGATGATGCCATTCGCATCCGGCCCGAGCGGATACTCGGGCGGTCGTCCGTCATCATAGACGAACGACCAGCTTTCTAGGCGCCAGGCGCCGAGCAGATCCTTTGCCGACCCGCTCACCCGCCGATGATCTTCTTCTCGATCATGCAGTGGATGCCCTTGTTGCCATCCACCGTCTGCGTCACATGCAGGTCGGCCTGCAGGCTGCACAGCATGTAGGCGTCTTCGGGCTTGAGGCCGGTCTTGGCCGTGATCAGGCGGATCATATCGCGCAGCGCTTCCTTGGCCGCATCGTCGAGATCCGGATCGAAGCCGTGCGTGATCCAGTGCGTCGCGGTCTCGGCGCGTGGATTGACCAGCTTCATGTCCTTGCGCAGCGTGAACTTGAACGTGCCGCTCAGGCTCGTCTCGAGCGCGGTGAGGTTGACCTCGCCGTCGCCCTGCACGCCGTGGCCGTCGCCGGTCGAGAACAGGCCGCCGTCGGCGAACACCGGGAAGTAGACCGTGGTGCCGACCTGGAAATGCTTGTTGTCGATGTTACCGCCGAAGGCGCGCGGCTCGACCGAACTGCACTGGCCCCATTCCGGCGGCGGCGCCACGCCCATGATGCCGAAGAACGGCCGAAGCTGTACTTCGAGTCCCCAGGGCATCGTGCAGACACCGCGGTTCGAATCGATCGGAATGTGCGTCAGGCGATAGAAGGGGAAATCTTCCGGCAGAGTGCCGGCGAGTGGCCGCTGAACGTTCCAGCCCCAGTTGGTGCGAAACTTGATGTCGAGCACCTCGACCGCCAGCACGTCGCCGCGCTCGGCGCCCTCGACATGCACGGGGCCTGTCAGGATGTGACGGCCGATATGCGGCTTCAGCTTGGACAGGATCTCGCGATGCTCGGGCAGCACGTTCATCGGCGGCTGAGGCAAGATCTCCTGGGCGCCGGACACGCAATGGATGGTCGCGATGTCGCCGGACTTGATCCTGAGCTGCGGCTTCAGCTGACTGTCGAAATAGCCCCAGTGACAGGTCTCGGGCGAGGAATTGAGCTCATACGTGGCCATTGCGGTCCCCCTATTTTCGGGAACGGTTGAAGCACGAACCATGCCCTTGATGCTATAGGCAACGCCATGAACTACCGCCACGGCTTCCATGCCGGCAATTTCGCCGACGTCCTGAAGCACCTCGTGCTGTGCGAGCTGCTGCGGCTGCTCGCGTCGAAGGACAAGAAGTTGTTCGTGCTCGACACCCACGCGGGTGCCGGCAGCTACGATCTCGGTGGCCAGATGGCGGCCCGCACCGGCGAGGCGGAAGCGGGCATCGCGCGTCTCCTGGCCGCGCCGAAGGCCGGCATGCCGGCGGCCGTCGCGCGCTATCTCGCCGCCGTCTCGGCCTACGACCGCAAGTTCGGGCCGCCCGCTGCAGCGCTGCGGCGCTACCCCGGCTCGCCGCGCCTGATCCGCGGCATCATGCGGGCGACCGACCGCTTCGTGGCCTGCGAGCTTCATCCGCAGGACGCGCTTTCCCTGAGGCGCGAGTTCGCCGGGGATCCGTCGGTCGAGATCAAGCAGGCGGACGGCTACCACGCCGTGAAGGCGATGCTGCCGCCGCCGGAGCGGCGCGCGCTTGTCCTGATCGATCCGCCGTTCGAGGCGACCGACGAATTCGAGAAGCTCGCACGCGCGCTCCGTCACGGGCTGCGGCGCTTCGCGACCGGCTGCTACGCGGTCTGGTATCCGATCAAGGACGAGGCCGCTGTCGCGGAATTCGTAGCGGCACAGGACGGGCTGAAGACGGTGCGGCTCGAACTGCATGTTCCGGTCGATGGCACCAAGCTCGGTGCGTGCGGCGTGCTGGTGATCAACCCGCCGTGGAAGTTCGAGGAGGCGATGCTGGAGTCCCTGCCATGGATCGAGGCCCACCTCGGGCCGGACGTCAGCGCGCGGCTTGACGCATCGCCCGCCATTGCAGCGGCTCCGGCACAAGCATCGTGAGGACGAACGAGACGAAGCACAGCGCCGCGCCCGCCAGGATCGCGCCGCTGTACGAGCCGAAGAAGTCGTAGGCGAAGCCCGCGACAGGCGAGCCGAACAGGGCGCCGATGCCGACCCCGCTGTAGAGCGTGCCGATCACCGACCCGAGTGCCTTCGCGCCGAAGTAGTCCGCCGCGAGCGACGGAGCGATCGCGACGAAGCCGCCATAGAAGGCGCCAAACAGCAGGGCGAAGGCGACCAGCGCAGGCTTGCTGGTCGATTGCGACCACACGATCATCATGACGCCCGCGCCGACGTACATCATGGCGAACGACCGGCGGCGGCCGAGCCACGTGGTGAGGCTCGCGAACAGGAAGCGGCCGACCGTACTGCCCACGCCCAGCAGCATTATCAGCAGGATGCCGAAGCCTTCGCTCAATCCGGCGTCGCGCACGTACGGCACGATATGGACGAACGGCACGAACAGGCCGAACGACATGAGGAGTGCGCCAGTATAAATCGCCCAGAACGGCCATGAGCTCATCGCCTCGCGTAGCGTGTAGCCGGCCGTCGTACCCGTCGTTCCGTGGGCCAGCGGGGCATCGCCGTCCGGACTGAGGCCATAGTGTGCCGGCCCGCGGCGCACCAGCGCGCCGGCGACGAGCGCCCCTGCGGCTGTGAGGGCCGCGAGCACCAGATAGGTCGGACGCCAGCCGATTCGCGCAATCAGCTCGTGCGCCAACGGAGCGCCGATCAGGGTGCCGACGCCGATGCCCGCAACGGCGAGCCCGCTCGCGGTGCCGCGACTGCGATGGAACCAGTGCTGAACGGCCGCGATACTGGGCACGTACGAAAGACCGACGCCCACGCCGACGCCGATGCCGTAGCCGGCATAAATCTCGATCAGGCTGCTTGCCTGCGCGGCCACGACGAGGCCGGCGGCGACCAGCAGGAGGCCGCCGATCACGACGGGACGCGGGCCGGTCCTGTCGGCGATGACGCCCGCGATCGCCCCAACGGAGAAATAGAGGAACGCCGCGATGGAAAAGACCAGCGCGGTCTCGCCCCGCTGGGCACCGAATTCCTTTTCGAGCGGATGGAAGAAGGCGGCGAAGGAATAGACCATCGCGAAGCCAGTGAGCATGCACAGGAACGCGCCGGCAACGACCCACCAGCCGGGAAAAACTCCCTTGGGACTCACTTCTTGCGGCCCGGCTTCCAGTCCCACATTTTTTCGGCCGCCTCGATGACGGCCGGGTCGAGTGTCTGTTCGGTTACTTTCACACCGCGCGACAATTCCTTGACGAGAACCTTCAGGCCGGCGAGTCGCGCGTGCTTCTTGTCGTCGCTGGCGATCACGTGCCAGGGGGCATACTCGGTGTCCGTCTTCTCGAGCATCTCGTCATAGGCCTCGAGATACTCATTGCGCTTTGCGATGTTGCGGAAGTCCTCGAGGCCGACCTTGTAGTGCTTGCTGGAGTCCTCGAGACGCTCGATCATCCGCTTCTTCTGTTCCTCGGCGCTGACATGCACCAGCAGCTTGACGATGCGCACGCCGTCATCGGCGAGCATGCGCTCGAATTCGTTGATCTCGCGATACGCGCGCTTCCATTCGTCCTTCGTGCATAGGCCCTCGATGCGCTCGACCAGGACGCGTCCGTACCAGGTGCGATCGAAGATCGCCCAATTGCCGCGCGCCGGCAGGCGCTTCCAGAAGCGCCAGAGATAATGCTGTGCCAGCTCTTCCTTGCCCGGTGCCCCGATGCGCCAGACATGGGTCGAGCGCGGCTCCAGACCGTAGATCGCCCGTTCGATCAGGCCACCCTTGCCGGCGGCGTCCCAGCCGTCGAAGCCCATCAGGCACCGGCCGCCTCTGCGCAAATCCTCGATCTGCAGGTCGAGCAGGGTATTCTGCAGCTTCTTGAGCTGGTCTTCATAGGAACGGCTATCGAGCGGACCCGAGATCATGTCGATCTTGTCCAGTGCCGGCCATTTGCCCATTCATTCCTCCGTAACGGATCGTGACAGTCCCTTTACGGCGAGGCAACGTCACGGAATGATTGACAGAATCGGCCCCTGCGACGACTAATTCCCGTGATGGCCGACGCCCCACCCACTATTCGCACCGCGAGCCAGTCGGGCACCCAGGTGCTCGAGGTCGGCGGCACCTGGACTGTCTTCAGCATCCGCGACCTCAAGGTGAGGAAGGGGGCGAGGCGACCCGTCCGCATCAGCACGAAATCGGTCGATGCCAGCAATGTCGGACGGCTCGATACGGCGGGCGTGATCGAGATCCTCGACCTCGCGGGCGGCGGTCCCGAAACCGAGGTGAAGACGTCGAACAAGAACCACGCCGATCTGTTCAGGGTCGTCCAGTCGAACCTCGCCAAGGAGCCGACCAAGGCGGAGCACGTCAACTGGCTGGCCCACTGGCTCGAGGACGTCGGCCGAAGCTTCATTCATGTCGGCCGCCAGATCGTCGACATGTGCGAGTTCTTCGGGGAGATCATCGTGGTCTTCTTCGAAGCCTGCCTCCATCCCCGGCGCTTTCGCCTCAACGCGGTCGTGCGCCAGATGTACGAGGTCTGGGTCAAGGCGCTGGCGATCGTGGGCGTGCTCTGCTTCCTGATCGGCGTGGTGATCGCCTACCAGGGGGTCCAGCAGCTCCGGCAGTTCGGCGCAGAGACCTTCACCGTCGAGGCCGTCGGCATCGGCATGTTCCGCGAACTGGGTGTGCTGCTGACCGCGATTATCGTCGCCGGCCGCTCGGGCAGCGCCTTCACGGCCCAGATCGGTACGATGCAGGTCAACCAGGAAGTCGATGCCATGCGGACCATCGGCCTCAACCCGGTCGAATGGCTGGTCCTGCCGCGCATCATCGCGCTGGTGATCTCGATGCCGATGCTCGCCTTCTGGGGAGACATGGCGGGCCTGCTGGGTGGCGCGGTCGCCTGCACCTTCTATCTCGACTTCACCTTCGTGCAGTTCTTCGACCGCCTGCGCGACACGGTCGGCGCCTGGCACTTCTACACGGGCATGATCAAATCGCCGGTGTTCGGCTTCATCATCGCCGCCATCGGGTGTTTCGAGGGGCTGCAAGTGAGCGGCAGCGCCGAGAGCGTCGGTGCGCTGACGACGCGCTCCGTCGTCGAATCGATCTTCTGCGTCATCGTCCTCGACGCGATATTCTCCATCGTCTTCCTGTTGGCGGGCGTGTGATGGCCCTAACGGCATTGGTGGAAGGTGGACAACTCGTCGATCATCGCGACGGCCGCGACGCCGTCCTGAAGCTGCGCGACGTGCGCACACAGTTCGGCGACACAGTGATCCACAACAAGCTCGACTTTGACGTCTATCGCGGCGAGATCGTGGGATTGGTGGGTGGCTCGGGCACCGGCAAGTCGGTGCTGTTGCGTACGATCATAGGCCTGAACGAGATTAGGAAGGGCACGATCGAGGTCCTGGGCATCGATACGCGGGGCAAGGACCGCCAGAAGCTCTATTCCCGGACCGGCGTGCAGTTCCAGGACGGCGCGCTGTTCTCCTCGCTCAGCGTCGCCGAGAACATCATCGTGCCGATCCGCGAGCACGCAAAGCTCGAGGAAGGGCTGATGCGCGAGATCGCGGCACTCAAGATCGCGCTGGTCGGCCTGCCGCCCGACACCGGCCGCAAGAAGCCATCAGAGCTGTCTGGTGGCATGCGCAAGCGCGCTAGCCTCGCTAGGGCGCTGGCGCTCGATCCGGAAATCCTCTTCCTCGACGAGCCGACGGCGGGCCTCGACCCGATCGGCGCGGCGCACTACGACGAGCTGGTCAAGAGCCTGCGCGACACGCTGGGGCTCACGATCCTGATGGTCACCCACGATCTCGACAGCCTGTACGCGGTTTGCGACCGGATTGCCGTGCTGCTCGACAAGCGCGTCGTGGTGGGTACCATGGCGGAAATGCTAGAGTACGATCATCCCTGGGTCCGGGAATATTTCCACGGGCCACGGGGACGAGCGGCCAAGCAGGAGTAGAACCGGCGTCGGATGGAAAATAAATCGCCCTATGTGCTGATCGGCGCGGCGATGATGGTGTTCATTGCCGCCATCGTCGGCTTCGTGATCTGGAAACTGCGAGCGGGCGACCAGACGTCCTATGCCTACTACGACATTCTTTTTTCCGGCGAAGTGCAGGGCCTGACAAAGGACTCGCCGGTGTTCTATCGCGGCCTGCGCGTGGGGCGCGTCTACGACATCGGGCTGACCTCGCGCGTCGATATCCAGCGCAGCACCGGCCGTCAGCGCCTCAGCGAGAAGATCAAGGTGACGGTCGCCGTCGAGTCCTTGATCGACATCCGCGAGCGCTCCTACGCTGTGTTCGAAAAGCCGTTCATCGCGGGCGCCGCCTACGTCCAGATCGTGGGCCGCCTCGACGTCGATGAGATCAAGCCCAAGAAGAAGCTGGGCGAGACGCCCTATCCGGAGATCCGCGAAGGCGCATCGTTCATCGAAGCGACGTCGACTTCGGCGCAGGAGCTGCTGTCGAAGGCGGGCACCACGGTCGATCGCCTGAACGAGATCCTCAGCCCCGACAACATCACCGCTGTCAGCGATCTGGTGAAGAATCTGTCGACGCTGAGCGGTGCGTTCGCCAAGCAGGACAGCTCGATCCAGGCGACGCTTTCGGAGTTGCCGGCGGCCGTCGCCTCGTTCCAGCAGACCTTCGAGCGGCTGAACGGTCTCTCGGACAAGCTCGGTCTGATCGTCATGGAACTTGGCCCGCAGGATGCCGAGACGCGCAAGGCGCTCGCCGGCAAGGAAAAGGGCGATCTTGCCAAGGCCGTCGCCGAGGCGCGGCTGGCGATGGAGAAGCTGAATGGCGCCTCCGGCCAGCTGAACAAGATCCTGGCCGACAACAGCGGACCGGTGCGGCGCTTCACCGAGAGCGGCCTCACCGAGTTCAGCCTGACCATCCACGAGCTGCGGCAGCTCGTCGCCAACCTCAACATCATCGCCACGAAGCTGGAGCGCGATCCCGCCGAGTTCGTGTTCAGCGGCAAGAACGGATACCGGCCGAAATGATCGCTCGCCCCATCGCGTTGACTGCCGCTCTGCTTGGAACCTGCTTCCTTCTTTCGGCCTGTGAGTTGATCAAGGCGGCCGAGGAGCCGACCGATCTCTACCAGGTGTCGCCGAAGAGCACGTTCGATCCGGATCTGCCGACGGTGCAGTGGCAGCTCGCCGTCGAGATTCCGGCGGCGGCAGCCAACCTCAACACCGGCCGCATCGCGATTTCTCCGTCGCCGACCTCGTCCGACTACTACGCCAAGACGGCGTGGACCGACCGGGCGCCCGCGATGGTGCAGACGCGCATCGTCGACTCCTTCGAGAACAGCCACAAGATCGTCGCGGTCTCGCGCGAGTCGATCGGCATGAGCGCCGACTACACACTGCAGCCGGACCTCAGGAACTTCGAGGCGATGTATTTTTACGGCGGCGCGCCCATCGCCCATGTTCGCATCGTCGCCAAGCTCGTGCGCATGCCCGAGCGCCAGATCATCGGCACCGCCACCATCGAGCGCTGCGTGCGCGCCCGCGCGGACAAGGTTCCGAAAGTCGTCGAAGCGTTCGACCAGGCGCTCGGCAGCGTCATGAAGAGCCTGGTCGCCTGGACCCTGAAGACCCCGCCGCAACGCGTTCCGTCGCCGAACACGCCTTACGACATCAACAAGTACCGCAATCCCAAGAACGAGTACGTCGACATCAAGGATTGCCCGGTGCGCAACGACGCCTCGAAGGTGCCCGTCACCGACGAGTAGGCCGCCTCAGGCGCGCTTTTCCACCAGCGACCAACCCAGCTCCGCCAGCACGCGCGCGCGATCGCCGTAGCTCTTCGCCGTCTCCGACGAGGCGTTGCCGTCGAGGCCGCGCTTGTAGACGCCCTGCACGATTGCGGCGAGGCGGAACAGCGAGAAGGCGAGGTAGAAGTTCCAGTGCTCGATGCCGGCGCGGCCGGTGCGGCGGGCATAGGCTGCGAGGTACTCGCTCTCGGTCGGGATGCCGAAAGCCTTGAGGTCCATGCCGGCATAGCCGCCCGAGGCGCCGAAGCCCTCGCCGAAATGATACATCATGCAGTTGTAGCCGAGGTCGGCCAGCGGATGGCCGAGCGTCGAGAGCTCCCAGTCGAGCACCGCGATCACCCGCGGCTCGGTCGGATGGACGATCGTGTTGCCCAGGCGATAGTCGCCATGGTTGATGCGTGTCTCGTCGCCGGGCGGGATGTTGGCGGGCAGCCAGGTCTTGAGGTTCTCCATGGCGGGAAGGTCGGCGGTGCGCGAGAGGTCGTACTGGCTCGACCAGCGCGCGAGCTGGCGCTGGATGTACTGGCCTTCGCGGCCGTAGTCGCCGAGACCGGCCTTGCGGTAGTCGACGTTGTGCAGGCGGGCCAGCACGTCGTTCAGCGAATCGAAGATCTTGGCCCTGTCGGCCGGCGCCACGCCCTCCATCTTCGGGTCGGCGAAGATGCGGCCGGGCAGGAATTCCATGATGTAGAAGGCCGTCCCGATCACGCCGTCGTCCTGGCAGAGCGCGTAGGGCTTGGGCACGGGAACGTCGGAATGGTCGTATAGCGCCTTGATGACCCGGTATTCGCGGTCGACCTGGTGGGCGGAGGGCAGAAGCTTGCCCGGCGGCTTCTTGCGCAGGACGTACATGCGGCCACCGGCATCGGAAACATGGAAGGTCGGGTTGCTCTGTCCGCCTTCGAACTGAAGGACGCTGATCGGACCGCGGAAGCCCTCGACGTTCGCCGCCATGTAGTCGACGAGGCGCTGCTGGTCGAAGACGTGCGCGGAGCGGACGGGCGTCAAATTCGGAGGCAATTGGGACATCGGTGTGGCGCAGTCGTGTCGGTTTCAGGGACGACAACTTCTATCGCTGTTGGGCGAACAATTCGAGGGATGTTTGAGGGATGTTTGGGGGATGGGTGTGCGTAGCGTTTCTAAGACGGCGTTGTGCCGTCGAAAAACGCCCAGAGGAATGAATGACAAAATTTCGGTTTATCCCTTACGCCGTGCTGACGGCGGCCGGCATTCTCGCCGTGAGCGGCGGCGCGAATGCGCAGTCGATGTACGACATCAACCAGCGTCAGGACGTCCAGCAGGATCGTATCGATCGGGGCATCCGAGACGGCCAGATCACGCGTAGCGAAGCCGCCCGTCTCGAGCAGGGCGAGCGCAACATCGATCGCGCCCAGCGTCAGGCGATGGCCGATGGCCATGTCACGCCGCAGGAACGTGCCCGCATCGACCGCATGACCGATCGCGAGGGCCGCCAGATCTACCAGCAGAGCCACGACCGCCAGCAGGCCTGGGATCGTGGTCAGGGCTGGGGCCGGACCGACAACCGTGAAGGCTGGCGGGACCATGACGGCATGAACCGCGGTGGGGATCATCGCGAGGCCGATCGTCGTGACTGGGGCCGCGAGCACAACAACGGCGGCTGGAACCAGGGCCGTGACAACAACGGCTGGAACCGCGGCGGCGACCATAACGGCGTGAACAACGGCCAGGGTGGTTGGCAGCATAATCCGGGCACGGCCGACAACGGCAACCACGGTGGCTGGACTCACGGCACCGGCACGGGGACCGGCACTGGCACCGGAACGGGCACTGGTACCGGCACGGCCAACAATGGCGGCTGGAACCACGGCGGCTGGAACCATGGCACGGGTACCGGAACGGGTACTGGCATCGGGACTGGAACGGGTACCGGCACCGGTTCGACCGGCACCGGCACGGCGAACAGCGGCTCGCACTCGGGCGGCTGGACGCACGGCACAACTGGCACCGGCACGACCGGCACCACGTCGACCGCCTCGACTGGCTCGCACACCTGGGGCAGCGGCAGCACGGGCTCGACCCGTACGGCCAGCACCGTCAGCGCGCCGCGCACGTCGGGTGCCTCGAGCTTTACCGGTGGCGGTCGCCATCGCTAAAAAGCCTTCGCGTATTTGAAGGGGTAAGCCGGCGGCTCCGGGAAGGGGCCGCCGGTTTGCGTTTTGGGCGCAGCATCAGTTGACGAGTGAATTAACTCATCAATTCACCTGGCGCTGCCTGTCGCCCCAATAGGTCTTGCGCAGCTCGCGCTTCAGGATCTTGCCCGTCGGATTGCGCGGCAGGGCGTCGATGAAATCGACCGACTTCGGCAGCTTGTAGCCCGCGATCCGTTCGCGGGCCCAGCCGATCAGCTCGGCGGGCGTCACCTCGGCATCCTTCTTCTTCACCACCACCGCCTTCACCGTCTCGCCCCAGCGCTCGTCGGGCACGCCGATCACCGCGACGTCGGCGACCGCCGGATGGCCGAACAGCGCGCTCTCGACTTCGGCCGGATAGATGTTCTCGCCGCCCGACACGATCATGTCCTTCACGCGGTCGTAGATGTAGAGATAGCCCCTGGCGTCGAGAAAGCCCGCGTCGCCGGTGAAGAACCAGTCCCCCTGCACGGCGCGCTGCGTCGCCTCCGGCAGTTTCCAGTAACCGCCCATGACCTGCGACGAGCGCACGGCGATCTCGCCGACGGCGTCCGGCGGCAGGTCAGCGCCGTCGTCGCCCACGATGCGCAGCTCGACTCCCTTCTGCGCGTAGCCGCACGACAGCAGCTTCCTGGCGTCGTTCGGATCGTGATCCGACGGCGGCAGCAGAGTGATCGCGCCCGTTGTCTCTGTGAGGCCGTAGACCTGCTGGAAGCCGCAGGGAAAGACCGCCATCGCCTGCTTCAGCAGCTCGCCGGGAATCGGCGCCGCGCCGTACACAATCAGGCGCAGACTCGAGAGATCGGTCTCGCGGATCTGCGGCGCCTGCACCAGGAACAGGATCATCGCGGGCACCAGCAGCATCACCTGCAGGCGCTCGCGCTCGATGGTCTGCAGGATTTCCGTCGGCACGAACTCTCGCACGACATGGTTGGTGGCGCCCGCGAACAATCCGGCGATGCCCCAGCCTGCACCGCCGATGTGGAACATCGGCAGGCACACCAGGTTGGGCACGCCCGGCGCCAGCAGCCAGTCCTTGGTCCACAGCGGCAGCATCGCCGCGAAGTTGCGGTTGGTGAGCTCCGCGCCCTTGGGCAGGCCGGTGGTGCCGGAGGTATAGAATTGGACTGCCGTGTCGAATGGGCTGGCCGGAAGTTTCGGATCGAAATCGAGACGGAGGTCGCGCCAGGTCGTGAAGGATATCCAGGGAGAGAGCCCGGGGTCGAGCGATACGATCTGGCGCACTGTCTTCAGCTGGCCGCGAATCTGGTCGAGCACGGGGAAGAACTCCGCGCCGATGAACAGGATCTCGGCCTCGGCGTCGTTCACGATGTGCAGCACCTCGGGCGGCGCGAGCCGCCAGTTCACCGAGACCATGACGGCGTTTGCCTTGGCCACCCCGAACAGCAGCTCGAAGAAGCGGTCGCTGCTCTTGTCGAGATGGGCGACGCGGCGCTGCGGGCGGATGCCTTCGGCGATCAGCCCCTGTGCGACGCGGCTCGCGCACCGGTCCAACTCGGCATAGGTGGTCGTGCGACCGTCGTGGACCAATGCCGCCTTGTCGGGCTGCGTGCGGGCGTGCGCGCGCACGATGTCGGCGAGGCCGATCATCTCGCTCGGGGTGAACTCGATGGCCATGCGGCGTTTCCTCAAGTCTTATTTGGTGATTTCACCTTGTCGTTCCCCTAGTCTGACCGGCGACGAGCGGATGATTCAAGGGGTGATATGGGCAAGCGAATTCTGGTGACCGGCGGTGCGGGCTTTCTCGGGTCTCATCTGTGCGAGCGCCTGCTGAAGGAAGGCAACGACGTCCTCTGCGTCGACAACTATTTCACCGGCAACAAGGGCAATATCGCCGCTTGCATCGGCAATCCGCATTTCGAGCTGATGCGTCACGACGTGACCTTCCCGCTCTATGTCGAGGTCGACGAGATCTACAATCTCGCCTGTCCGGCATCGCCCGTGCACTACCAGCACGACCCGGTGCAGACGACCAAGACCTCCGTCCATGGCGCGATCAACATGCTGGGCCTCGCCAAGCGCGTGCGCGCGAAGATCTTCCAGGCCTCGACCAGCGAAGTCTACGGCGACCCGACGGTGCATCCGCAGGTCGAGGGCTATCGCGGCAGCGTCAACCCGATCGGGCCGCGCGCCTGCTACGACGAAGGCAAGCGCTGCGCCGAGACGCTGTTCTTCGACTATTACCGGCAGCACAACCTGCGCATCAAGGTGGCGCGCATCTTCAAAACCTACGGTCCGCGCATGCATCCCAATGACGGGCGCGTGGTGTCGAACTTCATCGTGCAGGCGCTGAAGGGCGAGGACATCACGATCTACGGCGACGGCATGCAGACGCGCGCCTTCTGCTACGTCGACGACCTGCTCGAGGGCTGGATCCGGCTGATGAACGACACCGCCGACGACTTCACCGGCCCGGTCAATCTCGGCAATCCGGTCGAGATGCCGATCAAGCATCTTGCCGAGAAGATCCTGAAGCTCGTGAACGGCAGGTCGAAGCTGATCTTCCAGCCGCTGCCGATCGACGATCCGATGCAGCGCTGCCCCGACATCACGCTCGCGCGCGACAAGCTCAAGTGGGAGCCCAAGGTCCAGCTCGAGGAAGGGCTCGGCAAGACCATCGCGTTCTTCGACACCCTGCTGAAGAGCAACAAGGCCGTCGCCCGCGTCGGCCGCTGAGACGGTTTTCGCCGTTTTTAATCGGTGGGACGTTGACGGGGCCAAGTCGTTGATCGGATTGGAAACCCGCTGAAAATAATCGGCGGCAAATCCGCGATAAACGGCTGCCCGTGTCATCCGGAGAGTAGCGAAGGATCCGGCGCCTGCTGTGCGTGGAGTCCCCGTTGACAAGCAAGGTCCTTCGCTGCGCTCAGGACGACTATTGTGAGTGTTCATCGCGCGAGTCTACGCGCGCGATCCCCAACACCCTATTACGGTCGTTACTGACGACATAACGTTGACCGGCTTGAAACGGAACGGGGCCGTTCAAGCGCCATCGGCGCTCGAACGGCCCCGTCAATAGAACGAATTTACTGAGCTGCGACCTGGCGCGGCAGCGCGTTCACGACCGATGCCTTGCCCGAGGTCATCTCGTCGTAGATCCACTTGTAGGTCTTCTCCATGCCGGTCTCGAGCTTCACCGACGGCGCCCAGTTCATCAGCTTCTTGATCAGCGTGTTGTCGCTGTTGCGGCCGCGCACGCCCTTGGGGGCGTCGAGCTTGTAGGAGCGCTTCAGCTTCACGCCGGCAATCTTCTCGACGATGTCGACCAGGCGGTTGATCGACACGAGTTCGTCCGAGCCGATGTTCAGCGGCTCGATGATGTCGCTCTGGGCGAGCTTGATCGTGCCCTCGGTGCAGTCGTCGATGTACATGAACGAGCGGGTCTGCTCGCCGTCGCCCCAGATCTCGATCTCGTGCTTGCCCGACAGCTTGGCGGCGATGACCTTGCGGCAGATCGCGGCCGGGGCCTTCTCGCGGCCGCCGTCATAGGTGCCTTCCGGGCCGTAGACGTTGTGGTAGCGCGCGACGCGGGTGGCGATGCCGTAGTCCTCGCGATAGTGGCGCGCCATGCGCTCGCTGAACAATTTCTCCCAGCCGTAGCCGTCCTCGGGGAGGGCGGGGTAGGCGTCCTCTTCCTTGAGCGCGGTCACGTTGGCGTCGGTCTGCTTGTCGCCGTTGTAGACGCAGGCCGACGACGAATAGAAGAAGCGCTCGGTGCCGGCTTCCTTGGCGGCGACCAGCATGTGCGTGCTCACCAGCACCGACAGCATGCACTCGGCCTTGTGGGTCTCGATGAAGCCCATGCCGCCCATGTCGGCGGCGAGGTTGTAGATCATCTTGGCGCCTTTGGCGGCGGCGCGGCAGGGCTCGAGCAGGGCGAGATCGCCTACCTGGTTCTCGACGCCCGGTGTCCTCTGGTACCACTCGTTGAGCGGCTTGTTGTCGACGCCGCGGATCTTGGTGTGGCCGCGCTGCTGCAGCACCTTCACCAGATGGCCACCGATGAAGCCACCGGCGCCGGTCACGACCACGAGATCATTCTTCGACATTTTAGAAGGCCTTTCGATCCGTTCCTAGATTTTTAGCCGCTTTTTCAACGGCTTGCGAGTTGGTGGCGACCGGTCGGGGTATAAGTCGCGCGACGGGTGCTCGTTTGCTCGCCTCGCGCCTTTCCGTCAAGCCGCTCTGGTGCCACAGAGGGTTAATTGCAGCGCAATAGGGCGGAAAAGCGATGGTTCGGGCGAAAAAGCTCACTTATACCAATCACATAGCGCCCAATTGACCATGCTGGACCAGATCACCCCCGTCATCCTGACGTACAACGAGGCCGCCAATATTGGCCGGACCCTCGAACGTCTGGCGTGGGCGCGCGAGGTCGTGGTGGTCGACAGCCTTTCGACCGACGAGACCGCGGCCATCGTGGGTCGCTTCCCCAACGCCCGGCTGGTCGAGCGTCCCTTCGACAGCCATGCGAGGCAATGGCACTTCGCCACGTCGGAGACCGGTATCGTCAGCGACTGGATCCTGCGCATGGATGCCGACTACATGGTCGAGCCCGCGCTGCGCGACGAGATCGCGGCGCAAAAGCCGGCACCTGAAATCTCGGCGTACCAGATCGGCTTCACCTACTGCATGGACGGCAAGCCGCTGCGTGCCTCGCTCTATCCGACCTTGCCGGTACTGTTCCGCCGCGGCCGCGAGGCCTTCGTGCAGGATGGCCACACCGAAAAGCTCAGGATCGACGGCTCGACCCGACCGCTCGCCAACCGGCTGCTGCACGACGACCGAAAGACCACCGAGCGCTGGCTTCAGAGTCAGTCCCGCTACCAGGCCGCCGAAGCGGAAAAGCTGCTGACACGTCCGTGGGCCGAACTGAGCTGGCCCGACCGGCTGCGTCTCACGCGCGTGCTGGGACCGCTCGCCGTCGCCGTGCACTGCCTGCTGGTGAAGGGCCTCATATTCGACGGCAAGGCCGGGCTTCTCTATACAGCGCAGCGCGTGACCGCCGACATCATCCTCTCCATGCACCTCCTGCGCCGCGACATCGCCCGATGACCTACATTCTTGGATTGAACGCCTATCACGGCGACGCCGCGGCCTGCCTGGTCAAGGACGGCGAGCTGGTGGCCGCGGCCGAGGAAGAGCGCTTCCGCCGCATCAAGCACTGGGGCGGCTTTCCCAGCGAATCGATCCGCTACTGCCTCAAGGAAGCGGGTATTGGCCTGGGCGACGTGGCGCATGTCGCCGTCAACAGCGACAACAAGGCCAACCGCTGGCGCAAGCTCGCCTATGTGCTGACCTCCGGCGTGTCGCCGGGCTACGTGATCAAGCGCCTGCGCCATCGCGGCGATCGTGCCGACGTCGCGGGCAACCTGAAGCGCGACCTGCCCGAGCAGGAGTTCCGTGGCATCGTGCATGCCGTCGAGCATCATCTCTGCCATCTCGCGTCGGCGTTCCTGGTGTCGCCGTTCGAGAAGGCGGTCGCCGTCTCGGTCGACGGCTTCGGTGACTTCTCCTCGGCGGCCTGGGGTCTGGGCGAGGGCGGCAAGCTCTCCGTCGACGGCCGGGTCTATTTCCCGCATTCGCTCGGCGTCTTCTACGAGGCGATGACGCAGTTCATCGGCTTCCCGCACTACGGCGACGAGTACAAGGTGATGGGACTGGCACCCTACGGCGAGCCCAGCCTGGTCGATCGCATGTCGGACATCGTGACGCTGAAGAACGACGGCAGCTTCGCGCTCAACCTCAAATACTTCCGCCACGCCTCGGGCGACGGCGCCAACTATTCGGTCAAGGACGGCATCCCGTCGGGCGGCCGGCTGTGGAGCGATGCGCTGACCGGCCTGCTGGGCCCTGCGCGCGATCCGTCGGCGCCCCTCACCGATCACCACAAGAACATCGCACGCTCGGCGCAGGCGACCTACGAGAAGGCCTTCTTCAACCTGCTGTCCGCGCTGCATCAACGCTACGACAGCGATGCCGTCGTCCTGGCGGGCGGCTGCGCCTACAACTCCGTCGCCAACGGCAAGATCCTCGAGCGCTCGCCGTTCAAGAAGGTCTACATCCAGTCGGCGGGCGGCGATTCGGGCGGTGCGATCGGTGCTGCCTTCGCGACCCAGCAGAAGATCGGCGGCGACAAGGCGCGCACCCACTTCGTGATGGATCACTCCTACTGGGGCCCCTCGGCCACGCCGGAGGAGATAGCGGCGGCCATCGCCGCGCGCCGCGCCGATTTCGACGCCGCGGGCTGCACCATCGAGCGCGTCGCCGACGAAGCCTCGCTCTGCCGCCGCACCGCGCAGGCGATCGCCGACGGCAAGGTGATCGGCTGGTTCCAGGGCCGCATGGAGTGGGGGCCGCGCGCGCTGGGCAACCGCTCGATCCTGGGCGATCCGCGCCGTGCGGACATGAAGGACATCCTCAACCTCAAGATCAAGCGGCGCGAATCTTTCCGGCCCTTCGCGCCTTCGATCCTGCGCGAGAAGGTGAAGGACTGGTTCGAGACCGACGGCGACGTGCCGTTCATGATGCAGGTCTTCAAGATCCGCGAAGAAAAGCGCAAGGAGATCCCGGCGGTCACGCATGTCGACGGCTCGGGCCGCCTGCAAACCGTCACCTGGTCGGGCAATCCGCGCTATGCGCGCCTGATCCAGAGCTTCGGCGATCTCACCGGCGTGCCGATCGTGCTCAACACCAGCTTCAACGAGAACGAGCCGGTCGTGTGCAAGCCCGAGGAGGCGATCGACTGCTTCCTGCGCACCAAGATGGACGTACTGGTGCTGGGCGACACCTACATTTCGCGATGATGGGCATCGCCCGATGAAGGTCCTGGTCGCCGGCGGCGCGGGCTATATTGGCTCGCACACCTGCAAGGCGCTGGCCGAGGCCGGCCACACGCCGGTCGTCTACGACAGTCTGCACAGCGGTCACGCGTGGGCGGTGAAGTGGGGCGCCTTCGAGCGCGGCGATCTCAACGATGCCGCGACGCTCGCTGCGGCGCTGAAGCGGCACCGGCCCGAGGCCGTCGTGAATTTGGCCGGCCTGATCGATGTCGGCCAGTCCTCGCGCGATCCGACGCTCTACTATCGCCACAACGTGGGCAGCGTGATCGCCCTGCTCGAGACGATGCGGGCGCACGACGTGGGCTCGATCGTGTTCTCGAGCAGTTGTGCGGTGTACGGCGTACCCGCCCGCGTGCCGATCGGCGAAGGCGCCGCGCTGGCGCCGATCAATCCCTACGGCCGTTCCAAGCTGATGGCCGAGATGATGCTGCGCGACGCCTGTGCCGCGCAGGGGCTGGCAGCCGTGGCGCTGCGTTACTTCAACGCCTCCGGCGCCGATGCGGCAGGCGAGCTGGGCGAAGAGCACGATCCCGAGACGCATCTCATCCCGCTGGTGCTGCAGGCGGCGGCCGGCCTGCGACCTGGCATCTCTGTCTTCGGCAGCGACTACGACACGCCCGACGGCACCTGCATCCGCGACTACATCCACGTGAGCGACCTGGCCACGGCGCATGTCGCGGCGTTGTCAGCGTGCACGCCGGGCAAGTTCGCCGCCTTCAATCTCGGCACGGGCAGGGGCGCCAGCATCAACGAGGTGATTACCCAAGCCGGTGCGATTACCGGCAAGAAGATTGCGGTCACCTCGGCGCCGCGCCGCGACGGCGATCCGCCGCGGCTGGTGGCCGATGCCTCTTTGGCCGCCACGGGCCTGAATTGGCGGTCCGTGCATTCCGATCCGGAGAACATCATCCGCACGGCATGGCGCTGGATGACGGAGCATCGCACCAAAGCGATGAAATAGACTGGTGCCGGCTGAGGGATTTGAACCCCCGACCTTCGGTTTACAAAACCGCTGCACTACCACTGTGCTAAGCCGGCGCGAGGAGCAAAATACTTTATCCATGCGTCGACCGTCCACCTTACACACATGATCGATCTTCGCGCCTCGGATCGCACGATTCTCGCTGCTCTTGCTGTCTTGGTGGGGCAGGTCTCCAACGGAGTCGGCGCGGCCTGGTCGAAGTCGCTGTTTCCGATCGTCGGACCCGAAGGCGTCGTGGCGTTGCGTGTGGGCATCAGCGCGCTGTTGCTCGCCGTTGTGACGGGCGCCTGGCGTTTGCGGCTGCCGCGCGAGCACTGGGGCAACCTCGCGGGCTATGGCATCTGCCTGGGTGTGATGAACTCGGTCGCCTATCAGGCCTTTGCGCGCGTGCCGATCGGCATTGCGATGGCGATCGAGGTGATGGGTCCGCTCACCCTGGTGATCCTGGCCTCCCGACGCGTGAGCGATTTTCTCTGGCTGGCCGGCACGGTCGCAGGCCTTGCCCTGGTGCTCTTCCCCGGCAAGGAGATCGCGCCCCTGGATATCGTGGGGCTGGGCTTCGCGTGCTGCTCGGCCACCTGTTGGGCGGGCTACATCGTGTTCGGTTCGCGCCTGGCGAAGGTCGGCAGCGGCAGCATCGTGGCTGCGGGAGCGTTGATCGCCTCGATATTCGTCGTGCCGCTCGGCGTGGCTGGCGCCGGCGCCGCCCTGTTCACGCCCGGGCTGCTGGCGTTGGGGCTGGGCGTTGCGATCCTGACCAACGCGTTGCCGTATTTCCTGCAGATGCTCGCGATGCGGCAGCTGCCGCGTGCCTTGTACGGCGTCATTGCCGGGGGCGTGCCGGCGGTCGGCGCCGCGATGAGCTGGCTGGTGCTGGGCGAACAATTGGCGGTCCGGCAATGGCTTGGCATTGGTCTCGTCGTGCTCGCGGCGGCGGGCTGCACGTTGCGTGCGGCCAAGGCCAAGGCCGGCTAGACGGCCAGCGGGGGGACGTTCGGCGCGGCAAAGGGATTTGCCCCTTGACGTAACCCATTGGATTTGCGAGCAACGCGCGCCCGTTTAGGCGGGTCGAACAGGCTAAATCTCGCGCTGCGCGCCGCAGGTTCGGAGGGGTGGCCGAGCGGTCAATGGCAGCAGACTGTAAATCTGCCGACTTCGCGTCTACGAAGGTTCGAATCCTTCCCCCTCCACCAACGGATCCGGCGCGAGATTGGCTCTGTTTGAACGTTGCGGGTGTAGCTCAATGGTAGAGCAGAAGGCTTCCCAGCTTACGACGAGGGTTCG